>DASZYI010000026.1:0-24373 GCA_035545475.1 Rhizomicrobium sp. | reverse complement strand
TGACGCGGCGCTCGCCGAATTCTTCCAGCAGGCCCTGACTGACTTTGTAGGCACCCTGATATTGCGCCACTTCCTCGCCCATCAGGAACACGGTATCGTCGCGGCGCATTTCTTCGGCCATCGCATCGCGCAACGCCTCTCGCACCGTCATTGTGACAAGCTCTGTGCCGTCCGGAACATCCGGCTCTTCAAGCGTGGCATTCTCGGCTTCCGCCCTCAGGGCAGGTGGCGCCTTCGCCTGCTCGGCAATAGCCTGGGCCTTCGTTTCTGCACGCGCAGGCTGTTTCGACTGGGTAGCGGCAACGGGTGGTGCCTCTCCCTCGCCGTCGCTCACCAGCGTGGCGATCGGTTGGTTTACCTTCACGCCTTCGGCACCTTCGGCCACAAGCAGCTTGCCGATGCGGCCTTCATCGACCGCTTCAAATTCCATCGTCGCCTTGTCGGTTTCGATCTCGGCGAGAATATCGCCAGACTTCACCTCATCGCCTTCCTTGACCAGCCATTTGGCAAGCTTGCCCTCTTCCATGGTGGGCGAAAGCGCGGGCATGAGAATGTCGGTGGCCATTATGCGAGCACGTCCGTGTAGAGTTCTTCCGGCGCGGGCTCGGGAGATTCGGTTGCGAATTCCGACGCGGTGTTGACGATCTGGCGCGTCTGCTTGTCCATTGCCTTGAGGTCGTCTTCGGTGACGATCTTGTCCGCGATCAGTCTGGTCGCGAGGTGTTCGATGGGATCGCGTTTCTCGCGCACCGTCTGCACTTCCTCGCGCGTGCGGTATTTCGCGGGGTCGGACATGGAATGGCCGCGGTAGCGATAGGTTTTCAGTTCCAGAATGATGGGGCCGTTGCCGCCGCGGCACCATGCGACCGCTTCCTGTGCGGCGGCATAGACGGCTTCGACATCCATGCCGTCCACTTCCTTGCCCGGAATGTTGAAAGAGGCGCCGCGCTTGTAGAAATGGCTTTCGGCGCTGGAGCGTTCGACGCTGGTGCCCATGGCGTATTGATTATTCTCGATGATGTAGACGACTGGCAGCTTCCAGAGTTCGGCCATGTTGAAGGCTTCATAAACCTGGCCCTGATTGGCCGCGCCGTCGCCGAAATAGGTGAAGCTCACGCCGTCATTGCCGCGATATTTGTTTGCGAAGGCGAGGCCCGTTCCAATGGGCACCTGCGCGCCGACGATGCCATGGCCGCCATAGAAGCGTTTCTCTTTCGAGAACATGTGCATCGAGCCGCCCTTACCCTTGGAATATCCCGCGGAGCGGCCCGTCAGTTCAGCCATGACGCCTTTCGGGTCCATTCCGCAGGCGAGCATATGGCCGTGATCGCGATAGGCCGTGATGACCTGGTCGTTGGGACCGGCCGCGGCTTGCATGCCGACGACCACCGCTTCCTGTCCGATGTAGAGATGGCAGAAGCCGCCGATCAGACCCATGCCGTACATCTGGCCCGCCTTCTCTTCAAAGCGGCGGATGAGCAGCATGTCGGAATAGAATTTCTTCAGCAGGTCCGGGCCTGCCTTTTTGGTTTGGGGTGTTTCGGCCTCGTCGGCCATGTGTGCGGATTCCGGGGGAGACGGTTTTGTTCTCGCAAGCGTATCCCGCTTTGGCAAGCCGTGACGAATAATCAGCGCGTGTGAAATTCGTCAATACTTACAATGGTGTTAGTGTACGGTGTTCAGTGCGCGTTGCGAGGGATCGCGACCTGGTTCGGCCCGCCATCCTGCAGTTGACCGCGCGCGAGTTCCTCAACCATGTCGGGATCGACCGAGCCGGGTTCGAGAAGCGAGATGCGATGCTGCAGGCGTTGGCGCTGGTCCTTGATCTCCGCGAGCCGCTGTTTCTGCACGGAGAGCTTGGCATCGACGCGGCCCAGTTCCATCACGCCGCGCGAACCCCAGACCGCATAATAGCCGAAGTACAAGGTGGCAACGGCGCAGATCGCCGGTATCACCAAAGCGCCAAAGAACCGAGTTACGCTACGCCGGATTCGCATGTGTGCAACGAATCACGAAGAGAGTCAGCGGTCAAGCGGCCTTAATCGAAATCGGGACGCTGGCGAGCACCATGGCGGATATGGAGTATCTCAATTTCATCCCGCCGCGCCCGATAGAAAATCAGATAGGGATACCGCACTAGCGACAACATTCGCACATCAGCCTGGTCGATTTCCTGTCCAATATGGGGGAAGGATGAGACTGTCGAGATCACTTTATCGATACGCCGCGCAACTGCATCAGCCGCAGCTGGACTTCTATCCGAAAGATACGCCAGAATCTCTACGAGTTCGGAAAGCGCAGTGCTTGTGTAACGGATTCTCACAAGCGAAAGCGCTTGAAGACGGCGGCGACTTCGTCATCGGTAGCAAACTCGCCTCGGTCTGCCTCTTCCATTCCACGAAGCACACCCGCTCGTTCCTCATCACTCAGGCGGTAGATGCCTTTTGCTCTCGATTCCAACGCGAGCAGAATCTCAATGGCTTCCTCCAACTGTTCGGAGGGCCAAGACTTCACGCGATCCAAGACCGCAGCTTGCTGCTCTCTTGTCATGCCGTCAGTATATCAGTTCCCGCGCAGGACGGAACGGCCCGCGTAAATTGCCTGGTCGCCTAGCATTTCTTCGATGCGCAGGAGTTGATTGTATTTGGCGAGCCGATCGGAGCGGGCGAGCGAGCCGGTTTTGATCTGGCCGCAATTTGTTGCCACCGCGAGATCGGCAATCGTTGTGTCTTCGGTTTCGCCGGAGCGGTGACTCATAACGGCACGATAGGCGGCACGGTGCGCTGTGTTCACGGTGTCGAGCGTTTCGGAGAGCGAGCCGATTTGGTTCACCTTCACCAAAATAGCGTTGGCGGTGCCCTTCTTGATGCCTTCGTTCAAGCGCTTCACATTTGTCACGAACAGGTCGTCGCCGACGAGTTGCACCTTCTTGCCGATGGCTTTGGTCAGCGCGGCCCAGCCGTCCCAATCGTCTTCGGCCATGCCGTCTTCGATGGAGACGATTGGGTAACGCGAGCAAAGGTCTTCGTAGATCTTGACCATGCCGGCGGGATCGACGGTCTTGCCCTCGCCTGCCAGCACGTATTTGCCGTCCTTGAAGAATTCGGTTGAAGCCGGATCGAGCGCGAGCATCACGTCGTCGCCGGGCTTGTAGCCTGCCTTTTCGATTGCGCGCGTGACGAACGACAAGGCTTCGTCGGCACTTTTCAGGTTGGGCGCGAAGCCGCCTTCGTCGCCGACATTGGTGTTGTGGCCCGCGTCGTGCAGCGCCTTTTTCAAGGTATGGAAGATTTCGGCGCCCATGCGCAGCGCATCGCGGAATGTGTCGCCGCCGACGGGCATGATCATGAATTCCTGGAAGTCGATGGGATTGTCGGCGTGCACGCCGCCATTGACGATGTTCATCAGCGGCACGGGCAACGTCCGCGCGTGCGTTCCGCCGACATAGCGATAGAGCGGGAGGTTTGCGGTGCTGGCAGCAGCTTTCGCAACCGCCATCGAGACGCCGAGAATCGCGTTGGCGCCGAGGCGGCCCTTGTTGGGTGTGCCGTCGAGCGAAATCATCGCGGCGTCGATGCGCTCCTGTTCCTCGGCTTCGAGGCCCACGAGAATGTCGAAGATCTCGCCGTTGACAGCCGCCACCGCCTTCTCGACGCCCTTGCCACCGTAGCGCTTGCCGCCGTCGCGGAGCTCCACGGCTTCATGCGCCCCGGTGGAGGCGCCCGAGGGGACCGCTGCCCGGCCGAACGAGCCGTCTTCCAGCCGCACATCCACTTCGACGGTTGGATTGCCACGGCTATCGAGGATTTCGCGGCCTGTGATGTCGATAATGGCGGTCATGGCATTCTCCAAAATGAGCGGCGCTTCTAGGACATGGTTCCGCACGCTTCAAGACAGCTTAAAGTCGCTCGCGAAGCTGCTGTTCCTGTTGTAAGATTCGGCCATGAACGATCGTCCAACGACCCTCGAAAGGGCATTTGAGCTGGCGAACTCCGGGGAGTGCGCCAATGTCGACCAAATCCGGATGCGCCTCAAAAGCGAAGGCTATAGCGACGGACAGGCCCATACCAAGGGCCCGTCCATCCGCAGCCAGCTCACCAAGCTCTGTCAGGCGGCAGCGGCCAAAGCCAAAGCCTAGGGGAATTTGGTAGGTTCTTTGTCGCGCTCGCGAATCTTTTGCGAGTCGTCAAAGGGGAAACGCCATGCCGATTTTCGCAACCGAGGGCGCGCTTCTGTCCGCCGTCGTCACAATCCTCGCCGTCCTACTCTACAGCTATATGAGCATCCGCGTCGGGCAGATGCGCACCAAGCACAGCATCGCCGCGCCCGCCACAAGCGGCCACCCGGAGTTCGAACGCGCGTTTCGCATTCATTACAACACGCTGGAATCGATTGCGGGATTCTTCGCGCTGCTGTGGCTCGCGACGATTTATTTTCACACACTGCCGTGGCTTCCCGCACTGGTGGGACTTGTCTGGGTCGTCGGACGCTTCATCTACATGACAGGTTACATGAATGACCCGTCGAAGCGTGGCACCGGTTTCGGAATCGCGATGCTTGCGCAACTGGCGCTCCTGATCATCGCCGTTATCGGAATTGTACAGACCTGGATGGCGGTGAACGCGACCTAATTTTTCCTGCGCTTGGCGATGCGGTCGATTTCGACCAATTCGCCGAGCAGCGCGGGGACATCGTTCAGCTTGAGCATGTTGGGACCGTCGGACGGTGCGTTGTCGGGATCCTGATGCGTTTCCAGAAACACGGCAGCGACGCCGACCGCGACCGCTGCGCGCGCGATATAAGGCGCCATTTCGCGGTTGCCGCCCGATGAGGTGCCCTGGCCGCCCGGCTTCTGGACCGCGTGGGTTGCATCCATCACCACGGGCGCGCCGTACTTCGCCATTTCGGGAAGCGCCGTCATATCCACGACGAGAGTGTTGTAACCGAAGCTCGCGCCGCGTTCGGTGACGAGCACGTTCGGGTTTCCGGCTTCGGTGATCTTCGCGATGACATTCTTCATGTCCCACGGCGCGAGGAACTGGCCTTTCTTCACATTCACGACTTTGCCCGTTTTTGCGGCGGCGACGAGAAGATCGGTTTGCCGCGAAAGGAATGCTGGGATTTGAAGAATGTCGACCGCTTGCGCCACGACCGCGCATTGCTCGCGCTCGTGAACGTCGGTCAAAACGGGGATACCGAGGCTTTGACGGATTTCGGCGAAGATCGGCAGCGATGCTTCCAGCCCCAATCCGCGCTTGCCGGACGCGCTGGTGCGGTTCGCCTTGTCGAAACTCGTTTTGTAGACGAATCCAACGCCGGCTTTCGCTGCCATTTCTTTCAATGCGCTTGCCATTTCGAGCGCGTGGGCGCGGCTTTCGAGTTGGCAGGGGCCGGCGATGATCGAAAGCGGCAACGCATTGCCGAATTCGACCTTGCCCGCTTTCACCACGGCGTTCGGGGTCTGGCTCATGGCGCACCTATGCCACGGCGGGGCGCGGACGCAAAAGCCTAGTCGATCTGCGCCAGCAACTGCCGCAACATTGGGGCCAGCCGGCGCAATTCCTCGCGATGGGCGGATGAGAGCGCGGCGATCTTGGCTTCACCTGCCCGCGTCAGGGTCAGAGCCACCCTGCGGCCGTCTTCAGAATCGGTGGTCCGGCGCAGCCAGCCCGCCAAGGTCAGCCTGTCGACCAGCCCCACGGCGCTGTGATGGCGAATGCCCAGCCGCTGGGCCAGATCGCCCATGGATGGGGGGGCATCGCCGGGAAACCCTTTGACGGCCAGCAACGCCTGGTGCTGTTGCGGGGCAAGACCCGCCTTGCGGGCAGCACTCTCGCTGAAGGCGAGAAAATTGCGCAACAAATAACGAAACTCTGCGAGTTCCCGATAATCTTTTTCAGTCAAAGCCTTAGCCTTAGAACGCGGCATCTGCTCTCCTATTGATTTGCCTAATATCGTGACGCGATATATGAGCGGCGCTCCCCGAAAGCCCGGTTCCGATGACAACCAAAGAAAACCACCCGCTCGCCCATACCGACACTCTACGCGACTTCACCGCCGACACCCGTGTCCTCGTCCTTGGCGCGATGGCGCTGGTGGTGGGAACCATGGGTGCGGGTGCGGCCTGGGTGCTCCTCAAGCTGATCGCGCTGTTTACGAACATAGCTTATTTCCAAAAGTTCAGCGTTGCACCGGTCAGTTTTGTAGGACTTCACCTGACAGCATGGACGATCACGATCCCTGTTGTGGGCAGTCTCATCATCGGACTGATGGCGCGGTTCGGATCGGAAAAGATTCGCGGCCATGGCATTCCCGAAGCCATCGAAGCGATTTTGATCGGACGCAGCCGGATCGAGCCGAAAGTGGCGTTCCTCAAACCGCTCTCGTCGGCAATTTCCATCGGCACCGGTGGACCGTTCGGCGCGGAAGGTCCGATCATTATGACGGGCGGCGCGCTCGGCTCGCTGTTCGCGCAGATGTTCAAACTGTCGTCCGCCGAACGAAAGACGTTACTGGTAGCGGGCGCGGCCGCGGGCATGACGGCGGTGTTCGGCACACCGATTGCGGCGGTGTTGCTCGCGGTGGAATTGCTGCTGTTCGAATGGAAACCGCGCAGTTTCATTCCGGTCGGCATCGCAGCGGTGGTTTCCGCCGCATGGCGTCCGTGGCTGCTGGGTGTGGGGCCGCTCTTTCCTTATGCCGGCGTGCCCGTCATGGAGTGGTGGGGCCTTGCATTGTGCGCGGCAGTTGGCGTCGCGGCAGGACTGCAATCGGCACTGATGACGGTCTGCCTTTACGGCGTCGAGGATCTGTTTCGCAAACTGCCGATCCATTGGATGTGGTGGCCGGCGATTGGCGGATTGGTGGTCGGCATCGGCGGATATCTCGATCCGGCCGTGTTGAGCGTCGGATATGACAATATCCGCGCGCTGCTGAACGGCACGCTGGATACACATGCGGTGACATCGCTACTGATCGGTAAAACGGTGGTGTGGATCGTGGCATTGTCGTCGGGCACGTCGGGCGGCGTGCTGGCGCCATTGCTGATGATAGGCGGCGCGCTGGGCTCGCTGGAAGCGCACTTCCTGCCGTTCGGCGATACGGGTTTCTGGGCGCTGCTCGGCATGGCGGCGATCCTTGGCGGCACGATGCGCGCGCCGCTGACGGCGACGATGTTTGCGTTTGAACTGACCGACAACATCCATGTGCTGCCGGCCCTGTTTATCGCCTCGCTGGCTGCATTCCTGGCCACGGTGCTGTTGATGCGCCGTTCGATCCTCACCGAGCGCATCGCGCGGCGCGGACTTCATCTCACACGCGAATACACGGTCGACCCGTTCGAGATCATGCGTGTGGCCGATATCATGGCGAGGCCGGTCGACACGCTCCCCACGACCATGACAGTGACCGACGCGGTAGGCTTCTTTTCGCTGGACGCTGCAGCAGTACGCCACAAAAGCTATCCAGTGGTCGACGCAAATGGAAATCTTGCCGGTATCGTTTCGCGCGCCGACATTTTTCGCTGGACGCGGGACGGATGGGACGAAGGGCTGACATTGGGCGAGGTATGCGAAAGCGACAATCTCGTCACCGCCTATTCCGACGAACTGGTCGGCCGCCTTGCCGATCGCATGGCCGAATCCGACAAGGGGCGCGTGCCGGTGATCGACCGCGCCAGCGGCAAACTTCTGGGGTTGGTCGCGCGCCGCGACCTCCTGCGCGTTCGGGCGGCAGCAGGCCGGGAGGAATTCGAGCGCGAGCGCGCGTTCAAACTATTCGGTTAGGACCGTCCCGCGTCGCCTGCGTGATAGCCGCCGGGCGTTACGACGCCGGAGAGCGCTATGCCCACCATATCCGGCGAATGCATCCGCGCGGCGTCGGCCAGCGAGATGACGCCGATAAGACGCTTGTCCTCGTTCAAGACGGGCAGACGCCGCACCTGGACTTCCGCCATGTTCTCCATGACGTCTTCCAGGTCGTCGCGCTCGAAGCAATATTTCACGTCGCGGGTCATGGCATCGCGCACACGTGCGTTGCCGTCTTTTCCCTGAGCAAGACAGCGGATCACGATGTCCCGGTCGGTAAGCATGCCGACAAGGCGGTCATTTTCCTGAACGGGCAGGAAACCCAAGCCTTCCTGCGCCATGATTTCGGCGGCGTGCTTGATGGTGTCGTTCGCCTCGATCAGGCGGGCGTCACGGCACATCACTTCGGAAACTTTCATGGCCGAACTCCTTTGCAAGCCTTCGAGAGAAGCCGCGGCTTCTCGCAAACACTAACAAAGGGGGATGCGAGGGGTTCCGTGAAATAAAGATGTTTTCACGCCGGACGGATGCAAACCGATGGCTCGAACGGAGGAAAAATATCATCCCGGAAAATTTGAATCCTTGAAGTAGTTGTTTCAATAACCAAGTATCTGCGCGCTTGTTGGCCAATATTGTTGTACCAAGATACTGTATTATTCGCTACGCGCATATCCGTTTTGACCGAGGGATCAATGGCAAAAGCGAAATCGCGCCGCGGTCATGCCGCAGCCGTTCCGGCAAACACGAAAAAACTTCACCGCCACAAAATCAAAAGATTTGGGTGGATGCCCGACCTGCCGGACGCGCGAGACATCATGTATGCCGTGCCCGCGGCCGTTCGCAGGCTGCCGCGCAAGGTCGATCTGCGCAAACAATGTCCCGCGATCTACGATCAAGGCGATCTGGGAAGTTGCACGGCGAACGCCATCGCCGCCGCGATTGAATTCGATCGCATGGCACAAAAGCTGTCGACGCCGAACGCAACGCCGTCGCGACTGTTTATTTATTACAACGAGCGAATTATCGAAAGCACGGTCGGCGAAGACAGCGGCGCACAAATCCGCGACGGCATAAAATCCGTCGCAAAGGTGGGCGCCTGTTTCGAGGGGCGGGCAAAGAACGAGTGGCCTTACGCCGTCACCCGTTTCACCACCCGGCCGCCGAAAGCCTGCTATCAGGCAGCGCTGAAAAACCGCGCCGTCAGTTATCATCGCCTTGCACAGACGCTAAGGCAGATGAAAGGCTGCCTGGCGTCAGGGTTTCCTTTCGTCTTCGGGTTTACCTGTTACGAAAGTTTCGAGGGCGACACGGTCGCGAACACGGGGCATCTGCCAATGCCCAAAAAGAAAGAGACCGTTATCGGCGGGCATGCCGTTCTCTGCGTTGGATATGACGATGCGAAGAAGCGCTTCCTCATCCGAAATTCATGGGGCGCGGAATGGGGAATGAAGGGCTACTACACGATGCCCTATGATTACCTGCTCAATAACAATCTTTCAGACGATTTCTGGACCATCCGCATCGTGTCGCAATAGGGACTATACCAGCCTGCTCTGGCGCACCGCTGCGGCGATGAACGACGTGAACAACGGGTGCGGTGCCAGCGGGCGTGATTTCAGTTCCGGGTGGAACTGCACGCCGATGAACCAGGGGTGTTCTGGGATTTCCATGATTTCCGGCAGACGTCCGTCGGGAGAACGGCCGGAAACTTTCAATCCGTGCTTTTCGAGTTGTGGCGTGTACTCGTCATTCACTTCGTAACGGTGACGATGGCGTTCGCTGATTTCCGTGGTGCCGTAGACTTCCGCCACGCGGCTGCCCGGCGTTAGCACGGCGGGATAGGCGCCCAGCCGCATCGTGCCGCCGAGATCGTCGTCGGCGCTGCGGGTTTCCTTGGTGTTGCCTTTGGTCCACTCCGTCATCAGGCCGATCACCGGATGTTTGGGCTGGCCAATCTCGGTGGTTCCCGCGCCTTCCAATCCGGCGAGATCGCGGGCGGCTTCGATCACCGCCATGTGCAGGCCGTAGCAAATGCCGAAGAACGGCACGTTGCGTTCGCGCGCGAATTTGACGGCCTGTATCTTTCCTTCGGTGCCACGCTCGCCGAAACCGCCGGGAACGAGGATGCCGTGGACGTTTTCGAGGAAGGACGCGGCGTCGTCGCGTTCGAATATCTCGCTGTCGATCCAGTCCATATGGACCTTCACGTTGTTGGCGAGACCGCCATGGGTGAGCGCTTCGGATAGCGATTTATACGAATCCTTGACCTGAATGTATTTGCCCACCACTGCGATGCGCACCTCGCCTTCCGGGTTGGTGACGCGCTCGACAACCTCTTTCCATCGGGAAAGATCGGGTGACGGGGCATCCTTGATGCCGAACACGTTCAGCACCTGGGTGTCAAAACCGGCGTCGTGATAGCGCACGGGCGCGTCGTAGATCGTCGGCATGTCGAGCGCGGGGATGACGCATTCCGGGCGCACATTGCAGAACAGTGCGATCTTGCGGCGTTCGTCATCCGGCACCGGATGGCTGGCGCGGCAGAGCAACACGTCCGGCTGGATACCGATGGCGCGCAGTTCCTTGACCGAATGCTGGGTCGGCTTGGTTTTCAGTTCGCCCGCGGCTTCGATGTAGGGAACCAGCGTCAGATGTACGAAGGCCGTCCGATCGCGGCCGAGGTCGTTGCCGAGCTGGCGAATCGCTTCAAAGAACGGCAGGCCTTCGATGTCGCCCACCGTGCCGCCGATTTCGCAGAGCAGGAAATCGAGGTCGTCGGTTCCCGCCATCACGAATTCCTTGATGGCGTCGGTGACGTGCGGGATCACCTGCACGGTGCGGCCGAGATAGCCGCCGCGACGCTCCTTCGAGATCACGGTCTGGTAGATGCGCCCGGCGGTCACATTGTCGGACTGGGCCGAGGAAACGCCTGTGAAGCGTTCGTAGTGGCCGAGATCGAGGTCGGTCTCGGCACCGTCGTCGGTGACGTAGACCTCACCGTGCTGAAACGGGCTCATCGTGCCCGGGTCGACGTTGAGATAGGGATCCAGCTTGCGCAGACGCACGCGATAACCGCGAGCCTGCAGCAAAGCACCGAGTGCCGCCGATGCGAGACCTTTCCCAAGGGAGGAGACCACGCCGCCGGTAATGAAGATCAACCGCGCCATGGAAGGCCACCATGTCCTAAGGCGCTGTCCGGCTCAAGCTCAAAAAGCGCGAAAATGAAAAGTTCAACAACCGGCTGAGGAAGGCGCCGGAAGTTGCTGGAAACGAATGCTTTTAGTGCGGCTTCGGAACCGCGGGCTTGGCGGGTGCGGCGGGCGCAGCCGGGGCAGAGGTCGAAGCGGGCGCCGGCGAATCGAGAATCGATGTGGGTCTCTGGGCGCCGCCCTGCTGCGAGAGAATCGTCAGCGCAATCGAGGTGAGGAAGAACAGGACGCCCAACACCGTCGTCGCCCGCGTCAGTGCGTCGGCGGCACCGCGCGGCGAAAACAGACCACCCAGCCCCGATCCGCTGCCGCCCATCCCAAAGGCGCCGCCCTCGGACTTCTGAAGCAGCACGACGACGATCAACGCCACCGAGATGAAAAGCTGAAAGACGACAAGAACGGTTTGCATGGGATGTCCGGTTGGTGATGCCGGGTAGATAGAGCGAAGCCCGGCGGGCTGCAACCGTTCAAAGGTAAATGGTGTGATCCAGTGCGGGGTTAAGGAACCTTACTGGCCGCTCGATTCAAAGTTAACGACCACGGGAAGCCGCACGAAAATAGGTTGGCCTGCCTTCTTTGCGGGTATGTAGTGCCAATCAGCAGCGGAAAGCTGGGCGGCCGCATCGAGACGCGGATCGCCGCTCGATTGCGTAACGGCCACGTCATCGACCTGGCCATCCGTACCCAGAACAAGTTCGAGGCCGACCTTGCCCTGCCCGGCCGCCCCAATGGGCTGCTCGTCAGGTTTGCGCATCGGCGCCGTCACACCTTGTGCCGCCAAGGCATCGTCCATCACGGGAATCCGGTCGCGCGGCGGCAAAGGCGGAACAGGATTTTCGGTTTCGCTGCCGTCGGCGTCTTCGATGTGGAAGTCGAACGAGATTTCGGTGTGACCCTCAACCGGGAGGCCGCGGTTCTGCGCGGGGATAAAACGCCAGTCGTAAACCGCCAGGATCGCGCCCGCATCGAGCGCAGGGCTGCCGCTCGATTTCACCACTTCGGCGTGCTTCAGCTTTCCATCCGGCGTGACGGTCAGCGCCAATCTTACAGTGCCTTCTTCGTGACGGCGTGCGGCGAGTGTGGGGTATTTGCCGGGCTTTGCCGAATTCGGAATGACCTGAGCCGCGTTGACCGTTCCGAAATCGCCGAAACGTGGTGCGCGCCCGTGATTGGGCTGCGCAAAGGCGGGCGGACTCGCAACCAAAGTCAAAGAGAAGATCAGTAGAGCTTTGCGCATGAGATCCCCCGCTTCGTGTGGAAGCGCGATCTTTCCAGCGGAATTGGCAAATATTGTGGCTAGGACGCCATTTCCATCGCCTGGCGGGCGTGGATGATCGCGACGGTGGCGTCGATCTGGCTGAGGCGCTCGTTGGCAGGTGTGTTGGGGTCGAAGACCTGGCCGAGATGCAGCGCCGCCTTGCCGAGCAGGTGCATGGTGGCGTTGCGGTCGACACCTTTGCTTAAACCGTCGATGGCGCTGAGTATCTCGTCGCACCATTGAACGGCGGCGGCGTGATCAGTTCCAAGACAGCGGCTGGAGACGCTTTGCGTAAGACCCGTGAGTTTCGCGAGATCGAGTTCGTATTGCACCACGCCGGGCGCATAGCCTTGCAGTAGCCGCCACAGCACGCAAACCTGGAACACGTCGCGGCGCAGCTTTTCCGCGCCGAACACATCGCGCGCGGTGCGCAACTCGCCTTCGAGGCGGACCTGCACATCCTCCCCTGAAAGGCCGTCGGCGGCTTTCAGCTTGAGCGAGTTGGGCGGCTGATAGAGTTCGACATTGGAGCCGCGATGGCTGTCGCGGCGGCGGTCCGGGCCGACATAATCGGTGGTGATGACGAAGCCCTTGCGGCGCTCGATATGCGCCCGCACGCGCTGGCCAAGCTGCGCGACGGAAAACGGACGCAGCAGAAGATCGTCGGCGCCGGAATTGAGCACCGCGCTGACGAGGGCGTTCGAATTGTCCCATGCGGTCACGATGACGACGAGAAACGGATTCTCGCCGGCGCCCTGACGCAAATTCTGGATGAGGTCGCAAAGCTGCGCGCCCGCGCCTTGCGCTTCACACAATGCGAGATCGGGCGGCGTCTTGAAGATGTATTCGGCGAAGGCTTCGAGCGTCGCCACCGTTTCGATGTGACGAAAGCCAAGCATATAAAGCGTGGCCCGCGTCGCGTTGCGATTGGCCGCGACGGGGTCGTACACCAGCACTTCGGCGGTGTCGTAAGAAAGCCGTTGCATCGCCCGAACCCACCTGAAGTTCGAAAAATCGCACGGCAGGTGTTAACGAAGTATGGTCCGAATAGTCTAAGCGCCTGCGGCGCAAGCAATAATCGCAAGGAAATCCGTAGCTTTCAGGCTGGCACCGCCAATCAAACCGCCGCCAACATTCTCCAAGTTCAAGATTTCCGCGGCGTTCGAAGGTTTCATCGAACCGCCATAAAGGATGCGCGTGGCAGCACCCTCCGCACCGAAACGGTCGACCAGGCACTTTCTTATATGGCGATGGACGTCGGCGATCTCGGCGGAGGTGGGTGTGCGGCCTGTGCCTATGGCCCAGACCGGTTCGTATGCGACGGCTGTGTTCGCGGCGGTCACGCCATCGGGAAGGCTGCCCGCGATCTGGTTTCCGCAGACGTGATGCGCCCGACCGGCATCGCGCTGGCTTTCGGTTTCACCGATGCAAACGATCGCGAGAAGTCCTGCGCGCCACGCGGCCTTCGCTTTCGCGGCGACCTGCTCGTCGGTTTCGCCGTGATATTGGCGGCGTTCCGAATGGCCGACGATCACCGCGCTTGCACCGGCGTCCTTCAACATCTCGGCGCTGATGTCTCCGGTGAAGGCGCCGGAGATTTCGGCGTGGCAATCCTGGCCGCCCAACTCGAACTCATGGGCGACGGAGGCAAAGGCTCGACTCAACAGCGTCGCGGGCGGGCAGATCAGCACGTCGGCCCCCGGCGGCTTGGCGGCCAACGCGGCCCTCAGATCGGCCAATTCCCGCAAGCTTTCGCGGGTGCCGTTCATTTTCCAGTTTCCAGCGATCAACTGCCTCATAGCCCTAGCCTTGTGCCTTGCTTGCCCGTACAAGGCCCCCTCCCTATCATCCGCCGCTTTTCGCCGCCAAGGCCGGGATTTCGTCATGCTTCAGAAGATGCGTGGGTTCGCCAAGTCGTGGGTCTCGTCCATATTCCTGGGCGTGCTGGCTCTGGCCTTCGCCATGTGGGGCATCGGGGACATCTTCCAGGGCCGGACCTCGACCGATGTGGCCAGCGTCGGCGACCGGACGATCACGCTGGAGCAGTTCCAGCGCGAGTATCGCGGCGAGATGCGCCAGCGGGGCGAAGACGGCGAATTCACGCCCGAAATGGCGCACGCGATGAATCTGGGCAAGCAGGTGCTCGATCGCTCGCTGATCAGGGCAGCACTCGACAATGTCGTGGATCAGTTGCGGCTCACGGTGAGCGACGCGCTGGTGTCCGCGCAGATCCGCAACATGCCGCAATTCAAGGGGCCGCTCGGCACCTTCGACAAACAGACTTTCCTGCAAGTCGCAGCGCGCAACGATTTCACCGAGCAGAGCTTCATCGATCTCATTCGCACGGAGACCGCACGCGACCAACTTGCGCGCGCCGTGCAAGGCGGATTCCAGATGCCGCCGGGGCTTGTATCGGCGATCTATGCCTACCAGACCGAGGTGCGCGCAGCGGATTACTTCGAATTGCCCGCAAATGCGGTGGGCGCCATCGCGCCGCCGACGGATGCACAACTGACGGCCTATGTGAAAGCGCACGCCCCGAGCTTTTCGACTCCGGAATATCGCGAAGTCACCTATGCCATCGCGACGCCGGAAGACGTGATGAGCAAGATTCCGCCTGTTACCGATGCGCAGATCAAGCAGCAATATGAAGCGCAGAAGGACACCTATAACATCCCGGAAAAACGCGACATCGAGCAGATCGTTTTTCCCAATGAGGCCGATGCGAAAGCCGCACGCGCGAAGATCGACGCCGGAACGAGTTTCGCCGATATCGGCAAATCGCGCGGCCTGAAACCGAACGAATTGTCCATCGGGACGCAGACGCAATCCGCGCTTGGGGGCGATCTCGGCAAGGCTGCGTTCTCCGTACCGGAAAACAGCGTGACGCAACCGGTGAAAGGTCCGTTCGGCTGGGTGTTGATGCGCGTGACCAAGATCACGCCCGGCGTGAACAAGACGCTGGAAGACGTGAAGCCCGAGATCAGCGAAGCGATCAAGAAGCAACTGGCGGGCGGCAAGCTGGTCGACATCGCCAACGCCTATCAGGAAGCCGTCGACGGTGGCGACACGCTGGCCGACGCGGCCAAGAAGGCGGGAATGCGCGTTGTGCACCTGGCATCCGTCGATGCGCATGGTCTTACGGCAGACGGTACAAAAGCCGATCTTCCCAACGATCCCGATTTCCTGCCGCAAGTGCTGCAGGCTGAAGTCGGCGAGGAAGGCGAGCCGTTCCAAACAAAAACGACCAATTATTATGCCATCAAGGTCGACGGCGTGACGCCGCCGAAATTGAAGCCGCTCGATCAGGTACGCGCAGCCGCGACCGACGAATGGATGGCGCGGGAACGCCAGAAGCAGCTTGAGGCGAAAGCCAAGGCGCTGGCGGATCAGGCGACCAAGGACGGCAGTTTGGCGAATGCAGCGAAATCGGTAGGCGCCTCGGTGCAGAAAAGCCCCGGTCTGCAACGCCAGATGAAAAGCGATGTGTTCTCGCCTGCCCTGATGGCGTCGATTTTCGAGAAGCCCGCGCATGTCGGTGTCTTCGGCCCCGCCGCGAGCGGAAACGGCTACATCGTTGCGCTGACGACAGGCGTGCTGCACATCCCGCCGCCGACGGGAAATCCGCAGTTCGAGGTAAGCGTCGAACGCGCGGGCGCGGAAATGGGCAGCGACATCACCTTGTTGCTCGCCGAAGCCGCCAAGAAGAAACAGGGCGTCACCATCCATCAGGACCGCGTGAACCAGGTCACCGGCGAAGGCTCGTGAGCGACCGATGGCGACCCATCCCGACTTCGCCGCCTTCGCGCGCGCCTATGACGAAGGCCGACCGCAGGCGCTTTACACGAGGCTGATCGCCGATCTGGAAACACCGGTCTCGGCATTCCTCAAGCTCGGCGAAGGACGAGACAATGCCTTCCTGTTCGAAAGCGTGCAGGGCGGCGAGAGCCGCGGACGTTATTCGATCATCGGATTGAAGCCCGATCTCATCTGGCGTTGCGTCAACGGCAAGGCCGAGATCAATCGCGACGCGCGCGCGGACGCCAACAAATTTGTTCCTGCCGAATTGGCCGACAAGCCGCTGGAGTCGCTGCGGCTGCTTGTGCGCGAAACGCAGATGAAACTGCCGCCGGAATTGCCGCCGATGGCGGTGGGGCTGTTCGGCTATCTCGGTTACGACACCGTGCGGCTGATCGAACGGCTTGGTGCGCCGCCGCCCGATCCGCTCAACTTGCCCGATGCGATTTTGATCCGGCCGACGATCACGGCGATCTTCGATACGATCAAGGACGAGATCATCATTGTCACCTCGGTTCGGCCTGAGAAGGGCATCGATGCCCGCGCGGCCTACGCACGCGGCTGCGAACGGTTGAACGATGCGGTGGCCGATCTGGAGCGCCCGGCGCCTGCGGCGGCACCTGTCCCCGAAAATCTTCCGGCGATTTCGGCGGTCGATTCCAACACGACGCATGACGAATATCTGTCGATCGTCGAGCGCGCCAAGGAATACATCCGCGCAGGCGACATCTTTCAGGTCGTGCCGAGCCAGCGGTTTCGCAAGGACTTCGCGCTGCCGCCGTTCTCGCTTTATCGAGCGCTGCGGCGGCTCAATCCGTCGCCCTTCCTCTATCACCTCGCCTTTCCCGGCTTTGCGATTGTCGGATCAAGCCCGGAAATCCTGGTGCGCCTGCGCGACGGCACCGTCACCATCCGCCCCATTGCAGGCACGCGCAAACGCGGAAGCACGCCGCAGGAAGATGCGGCGCTGGCCGAAGAATTGATGGCCGATCCGAAGGAACGTGCCGAACATCTGATGCTGCTCGATCTTGGGCGAAACGATGTGGGGCGCGTGGCATCCACCGGCACGGTGAAAGTCACGGACAGTTTCTTCATCGAACGCTACAGCCATGTGATGCATCTGGTTTCGAACGTCGAAGGCAAGATTCGCGACGGTCTCGATGCCATCGACGCGCTGGCGGCGGGATTGCCCGCTGGCACGCTTTCAGGCGCGCCGAAAATCCGCGCGATGGAAATCATCGACGAATTCGAGAAAGAAAAGCGCGGCGCGGTTTATGCGGGCGCGGTCGGCTATTTCGCGGCGGACGGTTCGATGGATACCTGCATCGTGTTGCGCACGGCGCTCGTCAAGGACGGTACGATGTATGTACAGGCGGGCGGCGGCGTCGTGGCCGACAGCGATCCCGAAGCGGAATTCCAGGAAACGGTGAACAAGGCGAAGGCGCTGATGAGTGCGGCGGATGAAGCCGTGCGCACGGCTTCACTCAGCCGACGCGGACAATGAACTGTTGCGCAGCTTGATCGCTTCGCTGACCGGGATCAGCACATAGCCCTGCTTCTCCACCGCCGGTATCCACGCTTCCAGCGCTGCCAGTGTTTGATGATGCGGATGACCGATGGCGATGGCCAATCCGCGGCGGCGCGCGATGGCTTCGATCTGCCCCAATTGACGGGCGATAGCGCCCGAATCCAGCACATCGTCGATAAACACGTCGCGTCCGGCCACCGGTACGCCTGCGGCGCGCGCGAGTTTCACGCCCTTGGATTGGGTGGTCGTGCGCGAGTCCAGAAAGAACAGATGTTTTTCCGCCAGCACTTGCATGACCGGGATCAGCGCCTTGTGATCGGAGGTGAACCAGCTTCCCTCATGGTTGTTCACGCCATCGGCTTCCGGCACGCGGGATAACGCCCATAGCAAACGGCGTTGCACCTCTTCTTTCGGAAGTTCGACTTTCAGCGCGTTGGGACCGGGATCGAGATTGCCTTTCGGCTCCATCGGCATGTGAAGGATGACTTCATGGCCGGCGCAAAACGCATCGTGCGACAGCTCGGGCGTGCGTTCGGGATAGGGAAGGAAAGCGAGCGTCACCTCTTTCGGCAAAGCAATGGCACGCCTGGTGCCGGGAATATCCGCGCCGAGGTCGTCGACGACGATGGCGACCATCGGCTTGCCCGACGCCCTGGACACCGGCTGCGGAGGTGGCGGCACGGAGGCCGCAACCTCCGACGGGCCAACCATGGGCTTCGGTGCGGCGGCTGGGGGCGTAGCTGCGGGGGCCGTCTTGACG
The DNA here is from genome assembly GCA_035545475.1 of Rhizomicrobium sp. Lineage (GTDB taxonomy): Bacteria > Pseudomonadota > Alphaproteobacteria > Micropepsales > Micropepsaceae > Rhizomicrobium. Next base: position 6,015 of record DASZYI010000026.1, on the reverse strand, counting down.
GGCGGCGGAGCGGGCGCCTTGACCGCCATCTGGGCCGGAGGGGGAGCACGCTTAACGGTGGGCAGCGCGATCTCGATACGGGACGGCGGGGTTTGCGCGTTCCAGGCGCGCGACAGGGAATAACCCAGCCCCACGGCGGCCAGCGCGCCCACCACACCGATGGCCGCCCCGGCAGCTTTCTTCCAAATGTGCGCGTCCCCGGCCATGATTCAGTGGACCCGCCCCATGGTTAACAAGTCAACCAAAGGGCGCGCACGGGTTCTTGGGGCCTGCCTTCGGTTGAAAATCGCTCCGGGGCGCAATTTTGCCGGTTTGAATGCGTGACCTGGATGCCACAAGTTCCGGTTTTCTCTTCGGCGGCAAATCCCGCTTTCGCGCGGGTACCAAGCGAAAAAGACCGGTTTACGTTGGTTTTTGGGATGCTCAGCTACGCTTCGGATCGCACGGGCCGACAGCGATGTTAGTTAGGCCTCTATACATTCGGGTCCGCGATTAGATTAGAAAGCTAATGAATCGGCGGACGATCGATTTTGCCGAGGGGAGAAAACCATGACCAAAAAACGCACAGCGCTCAAAACATCCGTAGCCGCCTTCGCCCTTTTCAGCGCAGGCGCCCTGCCCGCTTACGCCGCAGATGCGGACGTGAATGCCGTCGAAACGGTGATCGTGACGGCTGAAAAAGTGGAACAGGACATCCAGCGCATTCCGCTAGCCGTTACCGCATATAGCGCGAACGATCTTGAAAAGAGCCACATCGAGTCGCTCACCGATATCGCGCTGCGCACCCCAGGCTTCAGCGCTACCGCGTTCACTCCCGCCGAACTGAACCTCTCCATTCGCGGTATCGGAAGCTCCGAAGCCGTGAGCCAGAATGCGGCGGGCGATCCGTCCGTCGTCGTATTCATGGATGGCGTGTATGTGGGCAAGGGCGGAATCGCAGATATCGATGCCTATAACCTGGAGCGCATCGAAGTTCTGCGCGGTCCCCAAGGTACGCTGTATGGGAAGAACGCGGCGGGCGGCCTCGTCAATTTCATCAGCAAGAAGGCAGACGACAAGCCTTCGCTGCAGGCTTCGGCCACCATCGGCAACTATAATCAGATCAACGTCAACGGCCGGGTCAACGTACCGCTGACGGACACCCTGTTCTTCGCGGGCGGCGCATCGAGCAAAAACCGCAGCGGTTACGAGTTCAACGAAACGACCGGCAACCACGTCAATGACGAGCACATGGCCACCGTCCAAGGGCAGCTTCGCTTTGTGCCGAACGACGACCTCGAAATGATCCTGGCGGCCGATTACACACATCAAGACCAAAAAGGAAATCCGCGCCACAATATCTGTAACGACGCCCTGGCCGGAGGTATCCACTGCGTCGGCATCAATCCCGATCCGCGCGTGGTGAATGCTTATACGGACGGCTATCTACGGCGCGATCTCGCGACGGTGCGCGGTGAAATCAATTGGAAGACTCCGCTCGGCACGGTGACATCGATCTCCGCCTATCGCGATACGCGGATCGGCACGCTGACGCCATTCTTCAGCAATCCGGTGAATCCACCCGCGCAAATCGAATCCACCGAAATCGATTCCGAAAAGAACAAGCAGTTCAGCCAGGAATTGCGGCTGGGATTCGATGCAATGGATGAGCGCCTGACCGGCGTTGCAGGCTTCTATTTCCTACACGAACAAAACGACCGCACGGAAGGACTGTTCCAGCAGTTTCCCGCTGCCACCGGCTTTGCAAACTATCCGCAGGACGTGAGCAGCAGAAGCGTCGCGATTTTTGGACAAGCCAACTACAAAATTCTGGATTCCCTCACAGCAACGTTCGGCGCGCGCATGACCTGGGAAAACAAGGACGGCGACTTTGCCGGTTATCTTGTGAGTACGACGGTGCCCGGCGTTCTGCCTCCTCCGCTGGCCGCAGACTATGACGTTCATGCCAGCAAAAGCTGGAGCGCCTTTACCCCGAAGGCGGCTCTCGAATGGCAAGTCACCGATGACGCAATGGCTTATTTCAGTGCGTCGCGGGGTTACAAGAGCGGCGGCTTCCAGGGTATCGCGGGCAGCGCAAACAGCGCGCGGACGCCATACGACCCCGAATACGTCTGGAGCTTTGAGTTGGGCGCCAAAACGAGGTGGTGGGACGATCGCCTGCAATTAAATGGCGACATTTTCCAGGCGAATTACAGCAATCTGCAAATCTCGCAGCTAATCCCGCTTGTCGGTCTCGTTATCGGCAATGCCGCTGAAGCTCGCGTCCGGGGTGCGGAACTGGAATTCGTACTTGTCCCGTTTGCGCATTGGCAGATTGACGGCAATTATACTTACCTCGACGCTCCCATCACCAGATGCGATCCGGCGGCCACGATCTGCCACGTCGACAACGTGCTGACGCGCGCCCCTAAAAATAAGATCGCGCTGGGCGTCCAGTTTAGCGAGGACATCGACTTCGGCGTTCTGTCCGCGCGCCTCGATTACATGCACACGTCAAAATACTATTTCGAAGTCACAAACATCCCCACTCAGACCCAATTCGGCTATTCGATGGTCGATGGCCGCATCGCGCTTTCTTCGCTTGATGACCGCTGGGAAGTGGCGTTGTGGGGCAAGAATCTCGGCGACAAGCTGGTCGCGACGTATGTCACTGCGTTCGCTCCTTTCGGCCAGGTTCTCGTTCCCTATGCGCCGCCGCGGACATTTGGCGTCACGTTGAGCTTCAAGAACTGACGCCATGCCAGAACTCAGAACGCGCCCGCTCTGCACCTATCACGCGACGCTCGAACCCGTGCAGCATGACACGGGGGCCGCCCATATGGGCCGGCGGATGATCGCGGTGGTGACGGGCGGCGCGTTCGAGGGCGAACGGTTGCGCGGCAAGGTGCTGAACGGCGGTGGCGACTGGGCGTTGATCGAGGAGGCGCGCGATGTGCTCCGTCTCGATGCGCGCGTCACCTGGCAGACCGACGATGGGGCGAAGATCTATGTTTCCTATCGCGGCGTGTTGCGTCCCCTGACTGAAATCCGCCGCCAACGCGCGGCAGGAGGCACGGCGACCGAACAGGACTACCGCACCCTCTATTTCCGCACCGCGCCCGTCTTCGAAACCGGCGACCCGCGTTATCTCTGGCTGAACGATATCGTGACGGTGGCGATGGGCGGGGCCATTACCAACGGCGTCAAATACGACATATTCGAAGTGCTGTGAGCGCTTGGCTTCGGCCACGATGACGCCTTTTCATTTTTGACCGCATTCGCGATTATGCCCCGCTTCCGCTTGGCCCTCCGGCCGGACGGCGGCGCTATTTCGTCTTTTGGTTTCAGTGGCATAGGTGCGTTTTGCTTCTTCTGATCGACAACTATGACAGCTTTACCTACAACCTCTTCCACTATCTGGGAGAGCTGGGCGCGGATGTGCGCGTGAAGCGCAACGATGAGATTTCGGTGGCGGACGCTCTGGGCATGAAGGCCGATGCCATTGTTCTGTCGCCGGGGCCCTGCACGCCGAACGAGGCGGGTATTTGCCTCGATCTGATCCGCGCCGCCGAGGGGCGGGTGCCGATTCTGGGTGTGTGCCTTGGGCACCAATCCATTGGGCAGGTTTATGGGGGCAAGATCGTGCGGGCGAAGGAGCCGATGCACGGCAAGCTCTCTCGCGTGCACCACACCGGCAAGAGTGTCTTTCGCGGACTGAACAACGATTTTGAGGCGACGCGTTATCATTCGCTTGTCATCGCGCCGGATTCGATGCCCGCCGATCTAGAAGTTACCGCGACAACGGAAGACGGCACCATCATGGGGGTGATGCACAAGCGCCATCCCGTCCACGGCGTGCAGTTCCATCCAGAGAGCATCGCGTCCGAACAGGGGCACGCGCTCTTGCAGAACTTCCTGGATATCGCACGCGACTTTGCCCTCGAACCTGCATGAGCGCCGATGACGATTTCTCCCCGCTGTTGAAACGCGTCGGTGGTGGCCAACCGCTCGACGCGGCGGAGTCGACGCGCGCGTTCGATGCGATCATGTCGGGCGAAATTCCCGAGACGCGTATCGCCGCATTCCTCACCGCACTTGCTGTGCGCAAACCGACCGTGGACGAGATTGTGGGCGCGGTCCGCTCCATGCGGGCGAAGATGTTGACGATCAAGGCGCCCGAAGGCGCAATCGATCTTTGCGGCACGGGCGGCGACGGGCACGGCACGCTGAATGTCTCGACGGCGGTTTCGTTTGTGGTTGCAGCGTGCGGCGTGCCGGTCGCCAAACACGGCAATCGCAACATGTCGTCCAAGACTGGCGCTGCCGATGTGCTGGAAGCGCTGGAAGTGAAGATCGACGTGGCGCCGGAAGTGGCGGAACGCTGTCTCTCCGAAGCGGGGCTCTGTTTCCTGTTCGCGCAGACCTACCATCCCGCGATGAAGCATGTCGGGCCGGTGCGGCGCGCATTGGGCTTTCGCACGATCTTCAATCTGCTAGGACCGTTGTCGAACCCCGCGGGCGTGACCCGGCAATTGATGGGCGTGTTTTCCGAAGAATGGATCGATCCGGTGGCGGAGGCACTGCGCAGGTTGGGCACGGAAAAGGCATGGATCGTTCACGGCGGAGACGGACTGGACGAGCTTACGACCACGACACATACCGACGTCGCCGCGCTTACCGCAGCCGGTATCGAGCATCACGAGATCCGCCCGCAAGATGTGGGCATGGAAATCGCGACGCTTGCCCAACTGAAAGGCGGCAGCGCGAGCGAAAATGCCGCTGCGATCACAAAGCTGCTGGACGGCGAACGCGGCGCGTTTCGCGACATCGTATTGTTGAATGCTTCCGCCGCGCTGATCGTCGCCGACAAGGCGAAGAACCTTCGCGATGGCGCGCTGGTTGCCGCCGAGGCAATCGACAGCGGCAAGGCGAAAGCCACCCTCGCCCGCCTTGCAGATTGTTCGCGTGCCGCATGAGCATTCTCACCGACATCGCCGCCTACAAGCGCAAGGAAATCGCCGATGCAAAAGGCAAGATTCCCGAACGAGCAATCGAGGATCTCGCGCGCACGGCCTCCCCTCCCCGCGGATTTCGCGCAGCACTCGAAAGGAAGCGCAGCGAAAACCGATACGGCCTGATCGCGGAGATCAAGAAGGCAAGTCCTTCAAAGGGGTTGATCCGCGCCGATTTCGATCCGCCTGCGTTGGCTCGCGCTTATGAAGACGGCGGGGCCGCGTGTCTTTCCATCCTCACCGACACGCCATCGTTTCAGGGCGCCCCGGAGTTTCTGGTGGCGGCGCGTGCCGCCGTGGGGTTGCCGGTGTTGCGCAAGGATTTCATGTTCGAGCCTTACCAGGTGGCGGAGGCACGCGCCTGGGGAGCTGATTGCATCCTCATCATCATGGCGGCTGTGACCGATGCCGAAGCGCGCGCGCTGATAGACGCCGCGAACCATTGGAAAATCGATGCGCTGGTTGAAGTTCACAATGAGGCCGAACTCGACCGGGCGCTTGCGCTCGACGCGCAGATGGTGGGGATCAACAACCGCGACCTGAATACGTTTGTGACGGATATTGCGGTAACGCTGCGGCTTGCGCCCCGTATTCCGGCAGACCGGTTGGTGGTCGCCGAGAGTGGGCTTGGCTCGCCCGCCGAATTGAAGCGATTGGCCGATGCAGGGGTCTCGACGTTCCTGATCGGGGAAAGCCTGATGCGGCAGAAGGATGTGGCCGAGGCAACGAAGGCCTTGCTCGACACCTGATAGCTATCGGGTAACATCATTCTATGACCAAACTCACCCATCTCGACGAAACCGGCGCCGCGCGCATGGTGGATGTTTCGGGCAAAGCCAATACCGCACGCGAGGCCAGTGCAGAAGCGATTGTCGCGCTTTCGGAGGAGGCCTTTGCCGCCGCACTGTCGGGCGATGCGAAGAAGGGAGATGTTCTGGCCGCCGCGCGCATTGCTGGCATCATGGCGGCCAAGAAGACGTCGGAGCTTATTCCGCTTTGTCATCCGATTGCGCTTTCCAAGGCC
>DASZYI010000025.1:0-14437 GCA_035545475.1 Rhizomicrobium sp. | reverse complement strand
CCCTTGCGGGGAGGTCGGCGTCGTGCATCGGCACGACGTCGGGTGGGGCCTTCACGCACCGAGCTTGTTGCGCGGCCCCACCCGCCGCGCTGTCGCGCGTCGACCTCCCCGCGTAGGGGGAGGTGAGTTCTTTTATCCGTGATGCGCTTTCAGCGTGTCGTAGAGATCGGGACGGCGGTCGCGGAACAGGCCCCATGAGGCGCGCATTCGTGCGATCTCGTCGAGATCGAAGGTGGCGGTCGTTATGCCTTCTTCCGTGCGGCCCAGTTCGGAGACGATTTCGCCTGTGGGGCCGGCGATGAAGGAGGAGCCGTAGAACGTCATGTCGCCGTTCTGGCCTTTTTCCTTGCCGATGCGATTGGAGGCGATCAGCGGCACATAATTCGCGCCTGCGTGTCCTTGCATCACGCGGCGCCAGTGATCGCGGCTGTCGACGGGCGGTGCGGGCGGCGGTTCGGTGCCGATAGCGGTGGGATAGAGCAAGGCTTCCGCGCCCATCAGCGCCATGGCGCGCGCGGATTCCGGAAACCATTGATCCCAGCAAATGCCGCAGCCGATGGCGCCGAATTTCGTTTTCCACACTTTGAAGCCGGTGTCGCCGGGCGTGAAATAGAATTTTTCCTGATAGCCGGGGCCATCCGGGATGTGCGATTTGCGGTAAAGGCCGAGCACGGTGCCGTCGGCATCGACCATCGCCAGCGAATTGAAATGGGCGTGACCGGCTTTTTCGAAAAAGCTGACGGGGAGCACGACGTTCAATTCTTTTGCCAGCATCGCCATTTCGGCGATCACCGGATTGTCGGCGAACGGTTTGGCGAGGGCGAAGTGTTCCGCCAACTGGTCCTGACAGAAATAGGGCGTTTCGAACAATTCCTGCAGCAGGATGATGTTGGCGCCCTGCCCGGCTGCGTTGCGCACCAACTCTTTCGCCTTGGCGAGGTTCGCGGGCGCATCCCACGAACAGGCGAATTGCGTGGCGGCGAAGGTGACGTTCCTCATGCCGGTTCCTGTTGCGTGATGCAGTGGATGCCGCCGCCGCCTTGCACGATGTCGAGCGCATCGACCTGCAACAGGTCGCGGCCGGGAAAGCAATCGGCGAGAACGGCGCGTGCGGCTTCGTCATTCGGGTCGTCGAACGCGGGCATCACCACGCCGCCATTCGGGAGATAGAAATTCACGTAGCTCGCTTGCAGGATGCGGCCCTGCCAATCGACGCGTTCGGTGCGCGGTTGCTGGATCTCCACGATCTCCAGCTTGCGGCCTTCGGCATCGCGCGCGTTGTTGAGGCGGTAGAGCGTGTCCATCACCGGTTCGTAATCGGGATGCGAACGTGACGACGGCACGCCGACGATCACGCGGCCGGGGCTGGCGAAGCAGGCGATGTTGTCGATGTGGCCGTCGGTTTCCTCATCGGAAAAGCCTGAGCCCAACCAGATGATGCGGCGCGCGCCGGTGAACAGCGCGAGGCGTTCTTCGATTTGTTGGCGCGTGAGATGCGGGTTGCGGTTTTCGTTGAGGAGACATTGTTCGGTGGTCAGCAATGTGCCCTCGCCGTCCGTATGAATGGCGCCGCCTTCGCAGACGAGCGGGGCGTGGTAGATCAGCGTGTCGATGGCCGCGGCGGCTTTGGTGGCGAATTCGGCATCGTGATTGTACGGATGATATTTGTTGCCCCAGGCGTTGAATTGCCATTGCACGGCGGCTTTGCGGCCTTCGGGGTGGCCGAGGAATGTCGGGCCGATGTCGCGCGACCAGGAATCGTCGAGCGCGACTTCGAATGTTTCGATGCGGCCCGAACACGCAAGTTTTGGTTCCGCGGAATCCTGCGCGCGCACCGCCATCACCACCGGCTCGAAGGATGAAATCGCGCGCGCGACGCGCGCCACCGCCTGTTTGGCGCGCAACAAACCCTCCGGTCCGCCCCACGCTTCGGTGCGGCACGGCCAGCACATCCAGGTGCGGACGTGTTCGGTCCATTCCGCGGGCATCGCGTAACCGTCGCGCGCGGGACAGGGATCGTCGGCATCCAACCGTTTGTTCATGTCTCTCTATAGCCGTTGCGACAGCGGTCGGAAAACCCCTCGCGCGAGCGCTCGCGGGCGTTTACACTTTGCCTTCGATACGGAGAACATCATGGCCGGAAAGATCGATGCGCGCCTCAAGGAACTGGACATCATATTGCCCTCGCCGCCTGCACCGGTTGCGAGTTATGTGCCTTATGTGGTGAGCGGCAATCTGGTTTTCATCTCCGGTCAGGTGACGGTGGGGCCCGACGGGCTGAAATATGTGGGGATTGTCGGCAAGGATTTGTCGCTGGAAGACGGCAAGGCGGCGGCGCGGCTTTGCGCGGTGAACGTGATCGCGCAGGTGAAAGCGGCGTGCGGCGGCGATCTCGACCGCGTGAAACGATGTGTGAAGGTTACCGCGTTCGTCAATGCCGTTCCGGGTTTCACGCAACATCCCGAAGTCGCGAACGGCGCATCCGATCTGATCGCCGAAGTGTTCGGTGAGGCGGGCAAACATGCGCGCGCGGCGGTGGGCGCGGGATCGTTGCCGCGCAATGTGGCCTGCGAAGTCGAGGCGATTTTCGAAATCGCGTGAACAAAACCGATCTGACGGCCCGATTATATGGACCTGCGTCGACCATCGGCGCGGCGGCCTGGAATGCTTGCGCCAATCCGGATGGATCGGACGATCCGCATCCGTTCACGCGGTATGAATTCTTCGCGGCTTGCGAGGAGTCCGGTTCGGCCACCGCGCGCAATGGCTGGCGGCCTTGTCATCTGGCGATCGAACAGGGCGGGAAAATCGTTGGGCTGCTGCCGCTTTATCTGAAAAACCACAGTCAGGGCGAATATGTTTTCGATCACGGCTGGGCGGATGCGTTTGCGCGCGCGGGCGGGAGCTATTATCCCAAATTGCAGGCGAGCGTTCCGTTCACGCCGGTTACGGGCAAGCGTTTTCTTGTGGCCCAAGGCGCGGATGAGACGAATATCCGCAAAGTACTGATGGGTGCTGCGGCGACGGCTGCGGAGGAAATGGAAGCTTCTTCGGTTCACATCACCTTTCTCACCGAAGACGAATGGAAGGATGCAGGCGCGTTCGGCTATTTGCAGCGCACCGATCAGCAATTTCATTGGGAAAATCGCGGCTATGAGAGCTTCGACCAGTTTCTGGGCGAGTTGTCGTCATCCAAGCGGAAGAATTTGCGGAAAGAACGCGCGGCGGTGCGCGACGCCGGGATCGAATTCGACTGGCTGACGGGCGCGGATATTACGGAAGCCCATTGGGATCATTTTTTTGCGTTCTACATGGATACCGGCAGCCGCAAATGGGGGCGGCCGTATCTGACGCGGAAATTCTTCAGCCTGCTCGGGCAATCCATGAGCGAACAGGTTGTGCTGATCTTCGCGCGGCGCGGCGGGCGTTATATAGCGGGCGCGCTGAACCTGTTCGGCGGCGGCGTGATCTTCGGGCGCAATTGGGGATCGCTGGAATATGTGCCGTTCCTGCATTTCGAGACCTGTTATTACCAGGCCATCGACTTTGCGATTGCGCGCGGGCTGAAGCGCGTCGAAGCGGGCGCGCAGGGCGAGCACAAGCTGTTGCGCGGCTACATGCCGGTGCCGACCTATTCGGCGCATCACATCGTCCATCCGGGATTGCGCCGCGCGGTGAGCGAATATCTGGTGCGCGAGCGCGAGGCGGTGGCCGAGCAGATTGAACAGCTTGCAGAATACGGTCCTTTCAGGAAAAGTTCCTGATCTTCAAAGGTTGAGCCATGGCTTACGATCCCAACAATGTTTTCGCGAAGATCCTGCGCAAGGAATTGCCTTGCGTGAAAGTGTATGAAGACGATCTCACGCTTGCCTTCATGGACATCATGCCCGCCATCGAGGGCCATACGCTCGTCATCACCAAGGAAGCGGCGGAAGGTATTCTCGATCTTTCGCCGGAAGGTGCGGCGGCGCTCATCAAGACCACGCAGAAAGTCGCGCGGGCCGTGAAAGACGGGCTTGGTTGTCCCGGCGTGATGCTGGCGCAGTTGAACGGCGCCGCTGCGGGCCAGACCATTCCGCACATCCATTTCCATGTCCTGCCCCGCTCCGAGGGCGCGGACCTGCACTTTCACGGGCGCAACGTGGTGAAGCCGGACGCGCTCGAACCCGTCGCGGCACGCATCCGCGCGGCACTCGCATGATCCTCGAACACGCGGTCCTCAACATCAAACGCGGCCAGTCGCGAGACTTCGAAGCGGCGATGGCCAAGGCGCGGCCACTGATCGAAGCAACGCCCGGCTTTCAACGGATGGAAGTACGGCCCTGCGTGGAAAGCAAAGATCGTTATCTGTTGCTGGTGTGGTGGGGTTCGGTCGAGGCCCACACGGTGGGTTTCCGCCAATCGGCGCAGTATCAGCAATGGCGCGAATTGCTGCATCATTTTTACGAACCCTTCCCCACCGTCCAGCATTACGGCAAGCCGCTTTGAGAGGCGGGTTCTTTCAGCGATAGTGCTGCGATACGTGATTCGGGGCGAGTGTTCATGCGCATTGCGATCATCGGCGGCAGTAAAGGCATCGGGCTTGCGGTTGCGCATGAGGCGCTCGCGCGCGGGCACGAGGTGGTTATCGTTTCCCGCAGCGATCCCAGATTGATCCAGGACGGCGTGCGATGGCTGGGCGGCGACGCGCGCGATGCGACCGTGCTGGAGCGTGCGTTGGACGGCGCAAGCGCGGTGGTGACTGCGCTGGGCGTGACTCAAACCTGGCAAACCACCAATCTCTTTTCGCAGGCACAGGTGGGCCTTAACCGGGCCATGGACAATGCCGGGCTGAAGCGCACCGTGCTGGTCACCGGTCTTGGCGCGGGCGATAGCCGGGGCCATCAAGGCTGGCTTTACGACAATGTGTTGTTTCCGGTGTTCCTTGCGCGCAGTTACGCAGACAAGGACCGCGCCGAAGCCATTCTGCAGAAAAGCGATCTCGACTGGACGATCGTGCGTCCGGGGCGGCTCACGAATGGACCGAAGAAGAACAAGATCGACGTTCTATTGACGCCTGAAACGTATCGCTATGGATCGATTTCGCGGGCGGATGTTGCTGCGTTCATCATGGATTGCATCGAGAAAGGCGCCTATCTGCGCCAGACGCCGCAGATTGTGGATCGCAAGAGTTAGCGCACATTCCTCGCACCGCTCCCGGCCCCCCCCGCTGGGGGAGAGGGAGGATTCCAGGTAGGGGAAGTAAATAATTTAAGCGGGCACTCGTTCCGGTTCGGGCATCGGCACCACGGCGCGCTGGCCTTCCTTGATCCAGTCGAGCAACCATGCCGTGGCGATGAGCAACAGCACGCCTGCGGCGCTGAAGATCATTTGCAATGTCAGCGATCGCCCTGCTTCGAGCCATATCACATGTCCCGGCAGCGCGAGCAGGATACCCATGCAGAAGATCGCGAGCGAATGCCGCCCACAGCGCGCGAGCGCGCGAACGACCGCGAACCGCGCCACCCGCGCCGCGGGCGGCATGTAACGCGCAACGAGGATCGCGACCGCAAAGAAACTGACGAGGCGTGCCGGTTCCAACATCGTCTTTTTCGTCGGCACGTCGATAAGGAACAATGTCGGCATGACGGGGAAAAGGGCGTGTACATTGTTGGTGAACTGCATCGCGGCAGCCACCACCGCCGTGATGCCCGCGCCGACAAGCACCGGGCGGGAGAACAGCAGCGGCTTGTAACGATCCATTTGACCCGAACCGAACGCAGCGCCCGCCACCATCACGAACTGCCATGCGACCGGATCGAAGAACCAACCTTCTCCATTCGGATGGGTGGAGAAATTCCAGCCATAGAGTTGCGTGCCCACATAGAGCAGGAACGACGCAAGCAGCACGAGCCATGGTCCGCGCTTGAGCGCCATGAGAATGAACGGCAGCAAGCCGAAGAACACCGTGTAAACCGGCAGGATATCGAGATAGGCCGGCTGGAAGCGCAACATCAGCGCCTGCAAGATCGTGGTCTCGGTATGGGTGATGAATGCTTCCACACGGAAATATTTGAAATAGCCGGTCTCGGGCAGCAGCGACGCGATGGCGCAGATTTCCGCGACGAAGAATACCAGCAGCACCATCTGCGCCGCGTAAATGTCCCATGCGCGCCGCCAGGTGCGCGCAGCGCCGGCGAGGAACCCGCGCGTATCCAGCGTGCGGCCGTAAACCATCGCCGCCACGAAGCCGGACAGGAAAAAGAACAGCTCGGCGGCATCCGAAAAGGCGAAGGATTGCAGCGTCGCCAGCGACAACAGGCTGCTGGGGACGTGATCGGCAAAGATCATCATCAGCGCCGCGCCGCGCAGGAAGTCGAGCCGGATGTCGCGTTTTTCCATCGGTTTCCGCCGCGCGGAAGCCCGCGACCAGCAGGACATCCGCTTGAAAAAGGGTGAAACCGGTTGGAAGAACCACCCAATCCGGCTTGTCTCACGCAAAGATAGCAATGGTTGGCTTGAAGCGCGAGGGATCGTCAAGAGAGCTGGTATGGGCTTGTGAACGGCCGAAACACCAATCGCGGGGTCGAAGACAAGTCTGCCACAATTTGGACAGAAGTTTAGTAGCGTGAAAACGGCGTTCGGATTGTTTCAGGACGTGAGTTCGCGATTCGCGGGTTTTGCATTTCGCCTTGGCTGTCATCCCCGGCCGAGCGTTGCAAAAGCAACGCGAGGGAAAGGGGACCCAGGCGGTACATCTCATTCGAGCATTCGCCGTTTCGCGTTCAAAGTCGGAGGCAATCGACCCACCTGGGTCCCCTTCCCCTCGCTGTCGCTCGGCCGGGGATGACGGGAAAGTTTAAACGCTCTCTTCTGTCTTCGGCTTTTTCTTCGATGACGGAGGCGTCGGCTTTGCCGTTTCATCCGTGATGAATTCGAAGGCGAGGCTATCCTTCTCGCGGTCGAGCAACACGCGCACGGTGCCGCCGTTCTTGAGTTTGCCGAACAGGATCTCGTCGGCGAGCGGCTTTTTGATGTGGTCCTGTATCACGCGCGCCAGCGGCCTTGCGCCGAAGGCATCGTCGTAGCCTTTTTCGCCCAGCCAGCGTGTGGCTTCGGGCGTGAGGTCGAAGGTGACGTCGCGGTCGATCAACTGGCCTTCGAGTTCGAGCACGAATTTCTCGACCACGCGGTCGATGGTGTCGCGGCCGAGCGGCGCGAAGCTGATCGTGGCATCGAGGCGGTTGCGGAATTCGGGCGTGAAGAGCTTCTTGATCGCTTCTTCGTCTTCGCCTTCGCGCTTGCCGCGGCCGAAACCGATGGAATCTTTCGCGGCATCCGATGCGCCCGCGTTGGTGGTCATAATCAGCACCACGTTGCGGAAGTCGATCTTCTTGCCGTTGTGATCGGTCAGCTTGCCGTGATCCATCACCTGCAGAAGGATGTTGAACAGATCGGGATGCGCCTTTTCAATTTCGTCGAGCAGCAGCACGCAATGCGGATGCTGGTCGACGCCATCGGTGAGCAGGCCGCCCTGATCGAAACCGACATAGCCGGGAGGCGCGCCGATCAAACGGCTGACGGTGTGGCGCTCCATATATTCGCTCATGTCGAAGCGCAGCAGTTCGACGCCCATGATGGAGGCGAGCTGTTTGGCGACTTCGGTTTTGCCGACGCCCGTTGGGCCGGAGAACAGGTAGCAGCCAATCGGTTTTTCCGGCTGGCGTAGACCTGCACGCGCCAGCTTGATGGCGCTCGACAGGGCGTGAATGGCGCTGTCCTGACCATAGACCACGCGCTTCAGATCGGATTCGAGATTGCGCAGTTGTTCCGCGTCGGTCTTGGAAACGGATTTCGGTGGGATGCGCGCCATCTTGGCGACGACCTCTTCCACCTCTTTCACGCCGATGACTTTCTTGCGGCGCGATTCCGGCAGAAGCATTTGCGACGCGCCCACTTCGTCGATCACGTCGATCGCCTTGTCGGGCAGTTTGCGGTCGTTGATGTATTTCGCGGCGAGTTCGACGGCGGTCTTGATGGCTTCCGCCGTGTAGCGGACCTTGTGATATTCCTCGAAATAGGGCTTTAGGCCTTTGAGGATCTTGATGGCGTCGGGGACTGTGGGCTCGGCCACGTCGATCTTCTGGAAGCGACGGACGAGCGCGCGGTCCTTCTCGAAATACTGGCGGTATTCCTTGTAGGTGGTCGAGCCGATGCAGCGCAGCGTGCCGGCCTGAAGCGCGGGCTTGAGCAGGTTGGACGCATCCATCGCGCCGCCGGACGTGGCACCCGCGCCGATCACGGTGTGGATTTCGTCGATGAAGAGGATCGCGCCTTTGAGGTTGTCGAGTTCCTTCACGACGGATTTCAGGCGCTCCTCGAAATCGCCGCGATAGCGCGTGCCTGCGATCAGCGCGCCCATGTCGAGCGCGTAGATGACCGAGTTCGTGAGGACCTCCGGGACTTCCTTTTTCACGATCTTGCGGGCGAGACCTTCGGCAATCGCCGTTTTGCCGACGCCGGGGTCGCCGACGAACAACGGGTTGTTCTTCGAACGGCGGCAGAGAATTTGGATGGTGCGTTCGACTTCGGCGTCGCGGCCGATCAGCGGGTCGATGCGGCCCTGCTTCGCCTTTTCGTTCAGGTTCACGCAATAGGCTTCGAGCGCTTCGGTGCCCTGTTTGACGGTCTTCTCGGTCTCTTCGTCTTCGTCGGCACCGCGCACGGTTTTCTGCGTGCTCATGCCGGGGCGCTTGGCGATGCCGTGGCTGATGTAACTCACCGCATCGAGCCGCGTCATGTTCTGCTCTTGCAGGAAATAGACGGCATGGCTTTCGCGTTCGGTGAACAGGGCGACGAGAACATTGGCGCCGGTGACTTCATCGCGGCCGGAGTTCTGTACATGCAGCACGGCGCGCTGGACGACGCGCTGGAAACCGGTGGTGGGCTTGGCGTCTTCGCCATCTTCGATGACGAGCGTCATCAGCTCTTCATCGACATATTTGACCAGCGCCTGGCGCAGCGCATCGGTGTTGACGTTGCACGCCTTCATCACCTGTCCGGCGTCGGCATCGTCCATCAAGGCGAGCAGGAGATGTTCGAGCGTCGCGTATTCGTGATGCCGGTCGCTCGCGAGTTTGATGGCGCGGTGAAGGGCCTGCTCCAAACTGCGGGACAATGATGGCATCGACGCGCTACTCCTTCTCCATGGTGCATTGTAAAGGATGTTGATGGCGGCGGGAAAATTCAATGACCTGCGCCACCTTTGTTTCCGCAACTTCGTAGGTGAACACCCCACAAATGCCCACACCATGGCGGTGGACATGCAGCATGATCTCGACGGCGGCTTCGCGGCTCTTGGCGAAGAATGTTTCGAGGATGTGAACGACGAACTCCATCGGCGTGTAGTCGTCGTTCAGCAGAAGGACTTTGTAGAGGCTCGGTTTCTTGGTTTTCGGACGCGTGCGCGTGACGACGCCGGTTCCCGAACCGTTGCCGTTGCCCGTGCCCTGCCCGTCCCTGTCGTCTCTCATGTCCGAGACTCTAACCCGCAAACCTTACTCTACTGCCACATAGATAAGGCGATGAAGGGCCGGGTGCGCAACCAACTTATTTTTCCAAGGTTTCCTTGACTGTTTTGAGACGCACAAAACAAAAGGCCCGGCCAAAGCCGGGCCTTTATTCGCAGAAGAACGCCTGCGAAATTTATTTAGGCGGCGGTGCGGAAGCTCTGCACCGTGTCGACCCACGCCTGGTAACGGCCCTGGATCGGCTCGAACGCCTGCTTCGTCGACGCGACGAAGATTTCGTTCAGCTTGGTGACTTCGCCGACATAGGTTTCGAACGCCGACTTCGCGAAATCGGTCTGGAGTTCGAACGCTTCCTGCGGCGACTTCGACGCGAGGACGGCCTTGGCGGCCTTGATCGAGTCTTCGATCGACTGCTTGGAATAGGCGTAAATCTCGTTGTGGAGCGTCTCGGCGCCCTTGCCGGCGGCGTTGGCCGACTTCACATAGGCTTCCACCGTTTCCTTGCCGTAGCCCAGGAGCTGGTCGTAGCCCTTCACGGCCTTCTCAAAGCCGGTCTTGAACGCTTCCGTGCCCGTCTTGAGCGCGGTTTCAATGCCTTCGGCCGCTTCAGCGCTGGCCGCTTTTGCCTTCGGTGCCATAGAAAATCCTTTCTCTGGTTACGCATCGCTTCAGGGCCAGCACGGCGTCCTGTTGCAGTGCAACATGGCCTATATGCGGTGCACCATCGCTGCTGTCAAGGGGTTTTGCTGCGCCGCACAAAATATTCGCGCGAGGAACTTATATTCCGTTAACCATCATTGCTAACCATTCATAAACATCGGAGATTCATCATCATTTCGGGATAAAGGGTTGCGCCGGTGTGGGGAATTGTGTCTCAATGCAAATCAAGGTGGGACAAGTTTAACAACACCGGATAGGGGCTGCGTAAATGCTGTTTTGGCCGCGCGCCGCGGGAGGCGCGACCATGCGTAAGGCTATTGTGTGGTGCGCGGCGGCGACTTTCGCCGCACTGATGGTGTCGCCGGCCCAGCCAGCCGTTGCGGCATCGCGTCACGCCAAGACCCACCACGCCAAGGTTATCCACCACCAGAACCGTCAGAAGACGACCGCGGTGGCCAGCCGCTTCTCCCGGCCAACCGATCCATCCAAGGATGCGGCCCTCGTCATCGACGGGCGTACCGGCGCCACCCTCTACGCCCGCAACGACGATGCGCTGCGGCACCCAGCGTCCCTCACCAAGATGATGACCCTCTACCTGCTGTTCGACGCGCTGAAGCAGGGCAAGGTCACCATGGACACCCCGCTCAAAGTGTCCGCCCACGCCACGCGGGCCAACCCGACCAAGCTCTATCTGAAAAAGGGCGAGACGATTCCCGTCGAAACCGCGATCAAGGCGATCGTGGTGCTTTCCGCCAATGACGTGGCGGTGACCATCGCCGAGAACCTGGGCGGCACGGAATCCAAATTCGCCGAGATGATGACCGAAAAGGCCCACCAGCTCGGCATGAAGAACACCCACTACAACAACGCATCGGGCCTGCCCGATCCCGGCCAGATCACGACCGCGGACGATCTGGCGATTCTGGCCCGCCACGTCGCCTACGATTTCCCGCAATATTTCCACTACTTCTCGACCGTCAGCTTCACCTGGCACGGCACGCCGCACATCACGCACAACAACCTGATCGGCAATTACGAAGGCGCCGACGGCATCAAGACCGGCTACACCAATGCTTCGGGATTCAATCTGGTGTCGTCGGTGGTGCGCAACGGCGAGCATGTGATCGCTGTGGTGATGGGCGGCTACACGGCCAAATCGCGCGATCGCGAAATGATGCGCCTGCTGGATGAAACCTTCGACCGCGCCAAGGCGCAGCCCACCCTGCTCGCCCGCGCCGAAGTGCCGTGGCAGCAGATCGCCGAAAATTCCAGAGGTACGCCCGTTACCGCCGGTTTCGACGTGAACGCCGCACCGTCGAGCGCAGTCGCGCAGAACAACGCCGGCGAGATTTCACGTCGCTGGAGCCTGCTTGCCTCGATGAACAAGGCGGTCAATCCCAAGATGAAGCCGCCCAAATATCCCGACCAGGATGACAATGCAGCGGCACCTGCTCCCGTTCCCACGGCGAAGCCGGTTCTTCAGGTCGCCAACAACTATCCGCAAACGCTGGTCGGTGCGCAGCCCGCCAACGACAATGTGGGTGAAGGCGACGTTGCCGACGATGCGCAGAGCACGGTCGCAGCCATGGGCGCACGCAATTGGGCGATCCAGATCGGCGCTTATGCGACGAATGCCATCGCGCACAGCGAACTGGCCGCCTATGCCCGCAAATCCAGCGACATCCTGAGAGCGGCCCAGCAGGTGGTCATCCCGGTGCAGTCCGCCAACGGCCACACCATCTTCCGCGCCCGCTTTGGCCCCATGGCCGAACGCGACGCCCGCGAACTCTGCGCCCGCCTTACCGAACGCGGCCAGACCTGCTTCGCGACGATGAGCGCGCGGTAGGCGAGATTCACCTCCCCCTTGTGGGGAGGTCGGAGAGCGAAGCGATCCGGGTGGGGGACCGAGTTCGCAACAAGCACCGTCCCCCACCCGAAAAATTCTTCGTTGCACTTCGAATTTTTCGACCTCCCCACAAGGGGGAGGTTAAGAAGTCATCCCAACAAAACGTCCTTCGCTTCATTGATCTTTGCCGCCAGGTAGCTCGTGCCGCCTTTGTCGGGGTGGTTTTGGAGCATCAGCTTGCGGTGGGCGGCGCGGATTTCGTCTTCGCTTGCGCCCTGCTCCAGACCCAGCACGCGATAGGCTTCCTCGCGCGACATGGCGCTGTCGTTGCGGGGGCGCGGTTGGGATTGAGCTTGTTCGGCTTGCCGCCATGCGTTGCCGAAGCGGCGGTCGAGATAGGTTTCCAGCAGGCGGCGGGTTTCGGGGTCGGCGCTCGACTCGTTGAACAGCGCAACCAATGCTTCGCGCGTCATTGCACTCAATCGCGCGCCAGCGTGGTTGCCCTTGAGCACCTCGCCATCCATCTCGCCGGTCATGTGATCGAGTTCCAGCGCGATCCATTCGGTGCGTACCGCGCTCGATTGATCGCGGCGCGGCCGCCGCGAGCGCGAGCCACCGCCGGAAGGAAAGCCACCATAGTGCGGCCAGCCGCCGGGCCACAGGCGGCCTTGCGTATAGAGCGACCATGCGACGGTGCCGACGAAGAAGCCCAGACCGATGCGCTCGGTCAGCATCAACGCGACCGCTGCCAATCCCAGAAGGACAGCGCCGAGCGTACGCAGCGAGCGCGCGAGCGTGGCCGGATTGGCTTGCGTGAAGGCGTAACCCATGCCCAGGACGAAAACGAGAATGAGCGCACCCGCCAGAACGAACGTCATTTCCGCCCGCTCATCGAATGGGCGATGCGCAGCATGTCTCCGCCCATGCGCTCGCCATATTCGCGCAACGCGACTTCGCCGCCTGTTGCATAAGCAGCGGCGGCACCGAGCAATTCCTTCAGACGTTTGGCCGCACCTTCATCGAATTGCGCATAGACGCCTTTTGTCAGTCGTGCGACTTCGCGGAACACGGCTTCGGCATTGGGATGATAGCCTTCGTGGAACATGAAGGCGGGCACGCCAAGCAGCGCGAGCTTTCCCGCAGCGCCGGAAACGGCATCGGGATTTTCCTCGAAACAATCGCCGACATAGACGAGCGCGCCGACTTTCGCGCGTTTGGCTTCGTCGGCTGCGTGCGCGAGGACGCGATGAAGTTGCGTGAAGCCGCTGCGGCAGGTGACGCTGCGCATCCTGTCGGCGAGTGCGGCCGGTGTGGTTGCCCAGGGGCTTGCTTCGAACTCGCCCGCGCCGCGGAAGAACACAAGCTGCACCGCCAGCCCGCCCATGGATTGGGCGACGTGGAACATCTCCGACTGGATTTCCGTGGCGCGATCCCAGGTCGGCTGGCGGCTCATCGTGGCGTCGATGGCGAAGATCAGGCGGCCTTTCACCTGATGAAGTGCGGGGACGCGCGCGGCGTTGCCGAGGAAGGCGTCGATGTCCTTCGAGCTGGAGCGGTTGGCGGGGAGGTTTTTGGCCATGTCGGGATATTCTGCGCTGGCGAACAAGGATGCAATCTTACCTTCCCCAGGATAGCACGCGGAGACGCGGAGAACGCGGAGGTTCAAGAATGCTCCGCGTACTCCGCGCCTCCGCGTGAGATCGAGGGGAGTGTTTACGTTCCGCTTGCAAGCAACGCGGCGTTGCCGCCTGCGGCTGTGGTGTTGACGGTGTAGGTGCGTTCGACGGCGAAGCGCGAGAGATAGTGTGGGCCGCCCGCTTTGGGGCCGGTGCCGGAGAGGCCTTCGCCGCCGAAGGGTTGGACGCCGACCACCGCGCCGATCTGGTTGCGGTTCACATAGAAATTGCCGACGCGCACGCGCGCGCGGATGAAATCGGCAGTTTCGTCGATGCGGCTGTGGAGACCGAGCGTAAGACCGTAGCCGGTGGCGTTGATGGCCTCGCAAACGGCATCGAGCTTATCCGCCTGATAGCGGATCACATGCAGGACGGGGCCGAAGACCTCGCGGGTCAGTTGCGACAGGCGTTCGATTTCGAACACACGTGGCGCGAAGAAGACGCCGTTCTCGTGTTCCGCGCCGAGCGGAAGCTGGCGCATGAGCTTTGCCTCGTGCGACATGCGCGTGGAATGTTTTTGCAAAGCTTCGCGCGCGTCTTCGTCGATCACCGGGCCGATGTCGGTGTCGAGCTGCATTGGATCGCCGATCTTCAATTCGTCCATAGCGCCGAGAATGAGATCGAGCATCTTGTCGGCCACATCATCTTGCAGGAATAGAACGCGCAAGGCGGAGCAACGCTGGCCTGCGCTGTCGAAGGCGGATGACAGCACATCGCGGGCAACCTGTTCGGGCAGCGCGGTGGAA
>DASZYI010000024.1:0-4974 GCA_035545475.1 Rhizomicrobium sp. | reverse complement strand
GGCATCGACGTCGGCAAATCGCTTTACGAGAAAGACCAGATCGAAACCGCGCAGCGCATTCTGCACAAGGCGACCGAAACGGGCGCGGTGTTGTTGCTGCCGGTCGATGCCGTGGTGGCAAAAGAGTTCAAGGCGCATGCGGCGCATCGCTCGGCCGGGGTGCGCGAGGTTCGCAAGGACGAGATGATCCTTGATGTAGGTCCGGCGAGCATCGCCGAATTCGAACGCCGCCTGCACAACACGCGCACGCTCGTCTGGAACGGGCCGTTCGGCGCGTTCGAAACCGCGCCTTTCGACAAGGGCACTGTGGCGGCGGCAAAACTTGTGGCCGCACGCACCAAAGCGGGCGACTTGCTTTCGGTGGCGGGCGGCGGCGACACCGTGGCCGCGCTCAATCACGCAGGCGTCGCCGGCGACTTTACCTATGTGTCGACGGCGGGCGGCGCGTTTCTCGAATGGCTTGAAGGACAGGAATTGCCGGGCGTGGCTGCGCTCGCAAATGCGAAACGGAGTTGACAATGAATCTCGCGGAACTGAACAAAATCGCGCGCGCGATGACGGCGGAAGGCAAAGGCATTCTAGCGGCCGACGAAAGCTCGGGCACCATCAAGAAGCGTTTCGACAAGATCGGCGTGCCCTCGACCGAGGAAAACCGCCGCGATTACCGCGAGCTTCTGTTCCGTTCGGCCGACGCGATGAAAAATCATATCTCTGGCGTCATCCTCTACGATGAAACCATCCGCCAGAAAGCCAAGGACGGCACGCCGCTCGTCAAGCTCATTGAAGCGGCGGGCAGCATTCCGGGCATCAAGGTGGATGCGGGCGCAAAGCCGCTGGCCGCAAGCAACGGCGAAACCGTCACCGAAGGTCTCGATGGCCTGCGCGAGCGGTTGATCGAATATTATGGGCTGGGCGCGCGCTTCGCCAAATGGCGCGCGACCTACGACCCGACCAATGGCCGTCCTTCCTACAATTGCATCAACGCCAATGCGCACGCGCTCGCGCGATATGCGGCGCTCTGCCAGGAAAACGGCATCGTGCCGATCGTCGAGCCCGAAGTGCTGATGGATGGCGACAACGACATCGACACTTGCGCCAACGTCACCGAATGGGTGCTGAAGGAAACCTTCCAGCAGCTTTACTACGCCCATGTCGCGCTCGAAGGCATGGTGCTGAAGCCCAACATGGTGATTTCGGGCATGAAGTGCGCCAAACAGGCAAGCGTCGACGAAGTGGCGGAACGCACGGTGCAGATTCTCAAGCGTTGCGTGCCTTCGGCGGTTCCAGGCATCGCCTTCCTTTCCGGCGGCCAGTCGGACGAACAGGCAACCGCGCATCTGAACGCGATGAACGCGAAATACGAATTGCCCTGGGCGCTGACGTTCTCCTATGGCCGCGCCTTGCAGGCCGCCCCGCAGAAAGCGTGGAGCGGCAAGGCGGACAACGTGCCCGCCGCGCAGAAAGCCTTCACCCACCGCGCAAAAATGAACGGGCTGGCCGCAGTCGGCAAATGGAGCGCGCAACTGGAGAACGCGGCCTGAGCGCCATTCCGGCGACAAGAATGGCGCGGTACGATCCCGGCCGTTGCCAAGGCCGGGAACGCCCATGATCCCTTTCAGCTTGCGCAAGCTCGATCACATCGTCCTGCGCGTCGCGGATCTGAAAAAGAGCCTGCACTTTTATCTCGATGTGCTGGGCTGCACGATGGACAAGGAACAGGCGCAGATCGGCCTCTATCAGGTGCGCGCGGGCCAATCGTTGATCGATCTCGTGCCGCTCGACCAGCCGCTGGGCCGGATGGGCGGGGCAGGGCCGTCGCGCGAAGGCCGCAATGTCGACCATTTCGCAATCCAGATCGCGCCCTTCGATGACGCCGCCATTCGCGCCCATCTCGCGCAACACGATGTCGAGGTCGCCGATGCGGGCCGCCGCTACGGCGCGGAGGGCAATGGGCCCTCGATCTACATCCGCGATCCTGACGGCAACACGGTCGAATTGAAGGGGCCCGCGGAACCCTGAAGCCTGTTTCCCGCTTGAACAGGAATGCGGGATGCCTGGGCAATACTCAAAGAAGGCTTTACGGCCTTCCTCGAAGACGAGGTCTTGAGCCGCGGCGCGGCGATAGCGTTCTATGCTGTCACCGCGCTGGCCCCCATTCTCTATGTGGCGGCGCTGTTGGCAGGTCTGGTGTTCGGACGCGAAGCGGCCCGCACTTCCATCGGTGCCGAGATCGGCCATCTGGTGGGGCCCGGCACGTCCAAGCTTCTGACAACGGCGATCTACAACTCACACGAACCGGGCCGCATCGGCATCTGGCGCAATGTCATCACCTTCGGGTTGCTGATCGTCACCACAACCGGGGTGTTTGCGGAAATCCAGTCTGCACTGAACCGCATATGGGATGCCGAACCGCGCACCGCCATCTGGTGGCGAATGCTGCGCGCACGCCTCGTCAGCATCGCGCTGGTGCTCGCGCTTGCCTTCCTCCTGCTGATTTCGCTTTTGACGTCGGCGGCGATCAACGCTCTGGGCGAGCGCATCGATTATGTTTTGGAGGTCGGCGCCGCCGTCGCCTGGACTCTCAATTTCGCGATTTCCTTCGGCCTGATCGCGCTCCTGCTCGCCGCGATCTATCGCGTGCTGCCGGATTGCGATGTCGAATGGCGTGACGTCGCCGTCGCTGCCATCGGCACCACGATCCTGCTCAACATCGGCGAATATCTGATCGGCCTCTATTTGGGTTCCGCCCGCGTCGGCTACCGCTATGGCGACGCCGGCAGCGTGATCGTGCTGCTCACCTGGATCTACTACACCGTGCAGATATTCCTTCTCGGCGCCGTCTTCACCCGCGTCTGGTCCGAGCATCACGGAAGCAGGGCGCACGCAAAAACCTTGCCGGTCGCAAGCAAGCAGCCGGCATAGGTCTAAACCTAAGCCGCGATGTTGAGCGCGCCGGGATCGGCCGCCACGCCGTCAAGCGTCGCCGCCACCGCATGCACCACCGAGGCGATGCGCACCGCCGCCTGAATCTGCTCCGCGGTCATGCCATGTTCGCGCAGAACCTTTTCGTGCGCGTCGATGCACATGCCGCAGCCATTGATGGCGGACACTGCCAGCGACCACAATTCGAAATCGGCTTTCTCCACGCCCGGCTTGCCGATCGCATTCATGCGCAGCCGCGCGGGCAGCGTCTTGTAATCGGGCGCGGACGCCAGGTGGGTGAAGCGGTAATAGATGTTGTTCATCGCCATGATCGCCGCGGCGGCATGGGCGGCCTGCAAGGCTTCCGGCGAAAGTTTGGGTCCGAACTCTGCGATGATCGCGTGAATGGTTTCGCGGTTGCGCGAGGCAAGCGCGGACGCGATGAACGTTCCCGCCAGTTGCTGCGTGGTGAGCAAAGGCTCCGCCGCAAGCGACGACAAATTCAAGCGCAAATCCTTCGCGTAGTCCGGCAAACGGTTCTTCAGGTTTTCGAGCGACATTCGATCCTCGTGAAAAAAGCGCTCTCGCGGGCGCGCGGGGAGGGGCAGCCGGGCCCGCGAGAGCAGGTTGGCAGTTACGCGGCGGGTTTCAGAACCTCGTCGCCCTTCTGCCAGTTACAGGGGCACAGTTCGTCGGTCTGCAGCGCATCGAGCACGCGCAGGACTTCCTGCGGATTGCGGCCGACATCGAGGTCGGTCACATAAACGAAGCGGATGATGCCTTCGGGATCGACGATGAACGTCGCGCGCTGCGCCACGCCGGCCTTCTGATCGAGAATGCCAAGCGCGGTCGAAAGCTCACGCTTGATGTCCGACAGCATCGGGATCGGCAGGTTCTTCAGATCGGCATGGTTCTGCCGCCAGGCCAGATGCACGAATTCGCTATCGGTCGAAACGCCGTAAACCACCGCGTCACGATCCTTGAACTCGCCCGCAAGCTGGCCGAACGCGGCGATCTCGGTGGGGCACACGAAGGTGAAATCCTTCGGCCAGAAGAACACGACCTTCCACTTGCCCTTGTCGGTTTGGGCATCGAAGTCGCGGAAAGCCGTCTTGGGGTCGGTCGAAACCACCCCCGTCAGGGCAAAATCGGGAAACTGGTCGCCAATGCGAAGCATGTGTTTGGAACTCCTCGGTTTTTCTTTGCGGGGCGCTGTATATTGCAAGTGATAATTAGAAACGTTCTAATGTAATGTCAAGGGCAGTCTCTCATTGTCATGGCCCGCCTTGGTGCGGGCCACCCAGGTGAAACGGGCTCACCTGCTACAGAAAAATCTTTGCCTAGGTGGCCTGCATTTGCGGGCCATGACGTTTTTTAAGAAGAATGCGCCTCGCTATAAGCTGGCGCGAGGATGTGGCCGAAGGCGAAGCGCACGACGATCAGAAGACCCACGCCCACCGCCATCAGCCCCGCATGCAGCAGCCAGAAATTCACCGCCGTCATGGTGCTCAACAGCCCGCCGACATAGCCGATCAGCATGTTGCCCGCGAACAGGTGGAGATAATAGACCGCGATCATCGTGCCGCCGAGGCCTTGCGGCGCCGCGCGCGAATAAAGCGCCAGCCCCACCGGCAGCACCATCGAGAAGCCCAGATCGTTGACGATGTGAAAGGCAAACGCCCAGAAGATCGAAACCGGCTGTCCCGTCTGTG
This sequence comes from Rhizomicrobium sp., assembly GCA_035545475.1. GTDB lineage: Bacteria > Pseudomonadota > Alphaproteobacteria > Micropepsales > Micropepsaceae > Rhizomicrobium. Next base: position 340 of record DASZYI010000024.1, on the reverse strand, counting down.
AAATGCGCCATGCCGCGGCGGCAAGAACCAGCGGCGCGAACGCGCTGATCGCCGTGCCGATGACGATCTTGGTGATTTCGTCCGGCTCCGTCCAACGCTTTCCCCACCAGCGCCAGAACCAGATCACGCCCGCCATCAAGGCCGTCGAAACGAACGCATCGACCGACAGCATCCAGGTGATCGGCATCGTCTGGCCGAAGAACACGAGCTGGAAGTTCTTCTCCGCCCAGATCAGATAGGCGTTGAAGATTTCCTGATTGCTGACGAGCGAAAGCGCGAGAACCGGCAGCAACGCCACCAGAATGGCAATCACGCGCCAATCCTTCGGCGTGAGCGGCGG
>DASZYI010000023.1:0-15046 GCA_035545475.1 Rhizomicrobium sp. | reverse complement strand
CGTTCCTCGCGATTGGATTCCGGCGTTTCGACCATTCCCCAGAGCTTTCCCGCCCTTCCCGGACGTGAGCTTAGGACCACTTGCTAATGGAGACGCCGCTCGAATGCGGAATTGAGTGCGGCAGGGGCAAAAAAAATCGGGAGCGGGGCCCCGCAATTTTGTTGCCCGAACCGCGGATGCATGGCGCGATGCGTCATGCTGGCGCTTGCTTTCGGATAGGGGGGAACCGAGGTTCCGCCCATGATCCGCAATCTGCGCTTCGCTGCCGTTCACCTTGCGCTTGCCGCGATGGTGTTGCGCGCGCTGCTGCCGGCGGGATGGATGCCGGGGGCTTCGGCGGGCACGCCGCTGGTGGTTTGCACCATGAACGGGCCGGAGCAGATTGTGCTGGGCGCGGGCGGCAAACCGCTCAAGCATAAGCCCTCGCAGGACGACGCAAGGCACCATGAGATGTGCCCCTTTGCGGCGGCGGCCGCTCTGGCAACACCTTCCGCACCGGCCACGCCTGCATTGCCGGGTTATGCCGTTCTCATTCCCCAACGCCTTGCAAACGGCTATCTCGCCACATCTGCGCAACGGCACACACCTCAATCTCCGCGCGCGCCGCCCGCTTTCGCCTGATCCCAAGCCGTTTCGACCGTGCGCGAACCCGCGTGCGCTCGAAGCCCATTTCCATCAGCGATCAAGCGGAAACACCATGTCCATTTTCTCGCGTCCGTTTTGGGGTGCGTCCATTGCCGTCCTGACGATTGCCTCAGCCAACTTTGCGCAAGCTGCGCCCTCTCGCGAAACCGTCATCGTAACCGGAGAGCGCGAGGCGGCCGTTCCAAACCAAACCGAAAGCATTTCTGCGACGGAAGCGGAAGAACAGGTCAACGTCGTCAATACCGAAGACGTTCTGAAATATCTGCCCAGCATTCTGGTTCGCAAACGCCATATCGGCGACACGCAGGATCCCGTCACCACCCGCACATCCGGCGTCGGCGCCAGCGCGCGCAGCCTGATCTATGCCGACGGCATCCTGTTGTCCGCGCTGATCGGCAACAACAACACCAGCGCCTCACCCAAATGGGGCATGGTGGCGCCGGAAGAGATTGCCCGCATCGACGTGATTTACGGCCCGTTCTCCGCGCAATATCCGGGCAATTCGATGGGCGAAACGATCGAGATCGTCACGCGCATGCCGCAAGCGTTCGAAATCAACGCGCAAGTGGACGGTGCGCTGCAAAGTTTCAGCCAATACGCAACCAAGGACACATATTCCACCTATCAGATGAGCGCCGGCATCGGCGACCGCGTGGACAATTTCGCGTTTCGCCTTTCCGCCAACCATCTCAATACTTACGGCCAGCCGCTTTCCTACATCACGCTTGCCCGCCCCTCGTCGCAGAGCGCCGCGGGGCTGCCGGTTTCGGGAGCGTTTTCGGGCGTGAATCGCACCGGCACACCTATTGCGATTGTCGGTGCGGGCGGGTTGGAACATCAGATACAGGATAACGTCACGCTCAAACTCGCTTACGAGCTGAGCGGACATATAAGCGCGAAATACACGCTCGGCTTCTTCAACCAGACCGACAATGCCACGGTCGAGAGCTATCTGCGCGATGCCGGCGGCGCGGCGGTCTACGCAGGAAACGTGAACATCGGCGGCTATAACTACGCGATCGGCCCCGGCAGTTTTTCCAATGCGGTGTCGCGCTACGGGCAGGCGCAACTGGCGCAAGGCCTCACTTTCAAATTTTTCGACGACGCATGGGATGGGAGGCTGACGCTCTCGCGTTACGATTTCCTGCGGGATGTGCAGCGCGTGCCGGCAGCAGCCTTGCCCGCGGCATTCGACGGCGGCGCAGGCTCCATCACGCAGATGGATGGAACGGGCTGGTACACTGTCGATGTGAAATTGGCCCGTCGGATTACGGAAGACAACAGCTTGAGCTTTGGCGCGCACTACGACCGCTACAAGCTCTCATTGCGAAAGTTCGGCACGTCGGACTGGCTGACCGGCACGAGAGACGCGCTCGTCAACGCCTCGCGCGGGAAAACCGCGACGGCAGCATTGTGGACACAGGATGCATGGCATTTTGCGCCCGGCTGGAATGCAACCGTGGGCGGCCGGTTCGAAAACTGGCAGGCATTTGACGGCGAGAATTATTCCCAAAGCCCGGCGCTCGACGTCTCCCAGCCCAAACTCTCCGGCTCCTATTTCTCGCCCAAGGCATCGCTTGCCTGGCAGCCCGGCCGCCAATGGACGTTCACCGCATCCTATGGCCGTGCCTATCGGATGCCGACGGTGATGGAGCTTTATCAAGCCGTCACAACGGGCACGGTTCTTTCGGTGCCGAATCCGAACCTCAATCCGGAACGTGCGGATTCTTATGAGCTGTCGGCGGAATATGCGATGACCGGCGGCCGGGTGCGGCTTTCGCTGTTCGAAGAAGATGTCGCCGACGCGCTGATTTCGCAGAGCACGCCGCTGCCCCCCGGTTCCACCTCGACCGCGCCGATATCGGGCACGCTCTTCAACTTCGTGCAGAATGTGGACCGCGTGCGTTCGCGCGGTATCGAGGCGGTTGTCGATCGAAACGATGTTCTGTTCGAAGGCTTGCAGCTTTCCGGCAGCCTCACCTTTGTCGATTCCCGCATCGTTGCCGACGCGGCATTCCCGAAAGCCACCGGCAAGCGCACGCCGCAGGTTCCCAAATGGCGCGCCAGCATGGTCGCGACCTATCGTCCCGATGAATCATGGGCCATCACACTGGCGGCGCGTTATGCCGACCGTTCCTTTGGCACCATCGACAACAGCGACATCGTTTCGCATACCTATCAAGGTTTCGAAGGCTATTTCGTTCTCGATGCGCGCGCACATTACGAATTCGATACGCATTGGAGCGCCGCGTTCGGCATCGACAACCTGAACAACCGGAAATATTTCATCTTCCATCCCTTTCCGCAGCGAACCTTCCTTCTGGAGTTGAAATATGCCCAGTGACCCTTACATCGTTTCTGTCCAACGCGGAGGCCTCTCATGCGCTTTATGAATTCCAACGCGCTTCACATTGCGGCGGCGGCCGCACTCGCGCTGGTCGTGACGGTGGCGATGGCCGAAGCCTCGGAAGTGAAAGTCGAGAATGCATGGATCCGCGCCCTGCCTTCGGGGCTTCCTGCCGGCGGCTATTTCACGCTGCACAACAATGAGGCAAAGCCGCTGACATTGACGGGCGCCAAATCCAATTCCTGCGGGATGCTGATGCTGCACAAGTCGAGCGACATGGGCGGCATGATGCATATGGAAGATGTCACGGCGGTGGACGTTCCGGCGCACGGCACATTGAAATTCGCGCCGGGCGGTTATCACCTGATGTGCATGCAACCATCCGCCGACATCAAGCCGGGAAAGACGGTGAGCGTCACGCTGACGTTCGCGAACGGATCGAGCGTTACGGCACCGTTCGCAGTGCGGTCGGCATCGGGGCAGTAGTGGCTTCGTTCGAGAAAATGGGTACTGTGGGGGCCGCTTCTCCATCGCGGAGCCCTTCATGTCGCAGGTGTATTCGCCGCTGATCGAACAGCGGCGCGGGCAGATGTTCCCCGTGCTGAGCGCGGATGAGATCGCACGGCTCGAACGCTTTGGCGAAGCTGTGAAATTTTCGGCGGGCCAGCGCATCGTCGCCACCGGCGAAGTCTCGCCCGGCGTGTTCGTCATCCATGCCGGGCGCATCGCCGTTTCCCAGCGCAATCCGGACGGCCAGGTGCAACTCATCACGACGCATGGCCCCGGCCATTTCATGGGCGAGCTTGCACAGCTTTCCAGCCGCCCTTCGCTGGTGGATGCGCATGCCGAAAGCGATGTGGAGGCGCTGGTCATACCTTCGCGGCGGCTGCGCGACGTGTTGGTGGAAAATGCCGAACTCGGCGAACGCATCATGCGCGCGCTTATCCTGCGCCGCGTGGGTTTGCTGGAAACGCATAGCGGCGGCCCCGTGATTATCGGACATGCGGGCCAGGCGAAGATGCTGGCATTGCAGAATTTTCTCGAACGCAACGGGCATCCGCATCAGCAACTCGATCCGGACACCGATTCTTGCGCGCGCACGCTGGTCGAACGCTTTCATATCCAGCCCGACGAACTGCCCATCGTGCTTTGTCCGAACGGACAATTGCTGCGCAACCCCACGGAAGGCACACTTGCCCGCTGTATCGGCCTGGTGCGCGCCATCGATCCCGAACGTCTGTTCGATGTCGCCATTGTGGGCGCGGGCCCGGCGGGTTTGGCGGCTGCGGTGTATGCCGGTTCGGAAGGGCTGTGTACCATCGTTCTGGATTGCCGCGCGTTCGGAGGACAGGCCGGCGCTTCACAGCGCATCGAGAACTATATGGGTTTCCCCACCGGCATCAGCGGCATGGCGTTGATGGCGCGCGCTTATAATCAGGCGCAGAAATTCGGCGTCGAGATGGCGATACCGGACGAGATTTCGCGCCTGAACCTCGCGCCGCACGGTTTCACGCTCGACCTCGCAAACGGCGAGGCATTGAAGACGCGCGCCGTTGTGATCGCATCGGGGGCGCGCTATCGCAGGCTCGACATTTCCAACATCGCCGAATTCGAAGGCACCGCGATCCATTACTGGGCTTCGCCGCTGGAGGCGCGCCTCTGCGCCGGTCAGGAAGTGGCGCTTGTCGGCGCGGGCAATTCCGCCGGGCAAGGCGCGGTGTTTCTTGCGAGCCAGGTAAAGAAGGTCTGGATGATCGTGCGCGGCAAGAGCCTTGACGCCACGATGTCGAATTATCTCGTCGAGCGCATCAAAGCGCAGCCCAATATCGAAGTTCTTACCGAGACCGAAATCTTCGAACTGAACGGCAAGGACGGCATTCTGGATAGCGTTCGCTGGCGCAATCGCAAGACGGGCGCGGAAACGCCGAAGGACATTCGTCACCTGTTCCTTTTCATCGGGGCGGAACCGAATACGGACTGGCTTGCCAGTTGCGACGTGATGCGCGACGCAAAAGGCTTCATCCGCACCGATATCGGCCGCACCTTGCAACCGCTCGAAACCAGCATGGAAGGCGTGTTCGCCATCGGCGACGTGCGCGCGGGTTCGGTGAAACGGGTGGCCGCTTCCGTCGGCGAAGGCGCGCAAGTCGTGGCGGCGCTGCACGCTTATCTGGCGCAACCCCGTGCGGCGAAGGTGGCATGATGGCAAACGAATGCACGCACACTTCCGGCATCCGCGACGTTACACCGAGCGCGCTCGGCTGCGAGGAGTGCCTCAAGATCGGTTCGGCATGGGTTCACTTGCGGCTCTGCCGGACTTGCGGCCATGTCGGCTGCTGCGACAGCTCTCCGCACAAGCACGCCACCAAGCATTTCCACCGCACCAAGCATCCGATCATCGAAGGCTACGATCCGCCGGAAGGTTGGGGCTGGTGTTATGTCGACGAGGTCGTGCTCGATCTCAGCGACCGCATGACGCCGCACAACGGGCCCATTCCCCGCTACGTCTGAGGAACGGGCCCGCGCGTGCCGTTCAGGCTTTGATGAATTTCAGGATTTCCGCGTTGATCTCGTCGGCATGGATCGTTGCCATGCCGTGGGGATAGCCTTTGTAGACCTTCAGTGTGGCGTTCTTCAGTATTTTTGCGGAAAGAAGGCCTGCGTCTTTATACGGCACGACCTGATCGTCATCTCCGACCATCACCAGCACCGGCACTTCGATCTTCTTCAGATCCGGTGTGAAGTCGGTTTCCGAGAACGCTTTGATACATTCATAATGGGCCTTGGCCGAACCCATCATCGACTGCCGCCACCAATTGTCGATGACGCCCTTGCTCACCTTCGCACCCGGACGGTTGAAGCCGTAGAACGGGCCCGAGGCGAAATCGAGATAAAGCTGCGCCCGATTTTCGGCGAGCGCCTTGCGGAAACCATCGAACACTTCGATGGGCGTGCCCTCCGGATTGGTCGCCGACTTGACCATGACAGGCGGCACCGCGTTGATCAGCACGGCTTTGGCGCAACGCGCGGTGCCGTGCTTGCCCAGATAACGCGTCACTTCTCCGCCGCCGGTCGAATGGCCGATGTGGATTGCGTTTTTCAAATCCAGCGCGGAGACCATCGCTGCGACATCGTCGGCATAGGTATTCATCTCGTTGCCTTCGGACGTTTGCGTCGAACGGCCGTGGCCGCGCCGGTCATGCGCGATGACGCGATAGCCGTGCTGCACGAAGAACAGCAACTGCGCATCCCAATCGTCGGCGCTCAACGGCCAGCCGTGATGGAACACGATGGGCTGACCCTTGCCCCAATCCTTGTAGTAGATCTGCGTGCCGTCTTTGGTGGTGATGTAGCTTGAATTCTTTTCGGCCGCGGGCATTGCAGCAGCGGACGCTGCTTCCGGCGCTGCGAGAACGGCCGAAGCCGCCGCAATGCCTACGCTTCCTGCGAGAACGCCGCGACGCGATGCATTCGTCTGAATGTGTGCTGTCACAATAGCCTCCATCGAGATTGAGGCGCAAAGTGTTGCACGGTCACATGACGATCAGAAACGAATTCCCATGCCTCGACCCGGATAATCAGACACTTTGTCAGGTTTTATGGACAGAAAGAGGTGCTATTCTGCTCAAATAAAAGGCATTCGATCATGCAAGCGACACTTCACACACCCGTCTGCGATCTGTTGGGCTGCACATATCCCGTCATCCTTGCGGGCATGGGCGGGCCCGCGCGTTCGGAATTGGTGGCGGCGGTGACCAATGCGGGCGGCTTCGGCTTTCTCGGCATGGTGAGGGAAAGCCCGGAACTGATCGCATCGGAAATCGCGAAGGTGCGCGAACGCACAGATCGCGATTTCGGCGTGAACCTGATCCCCGCCGCGACCAAGCCCGAATTGCTGGAAGCCGAACTCGCCGCCTGCATCGCGGCCAAGGTGCCCGCGATGGCGCTGTTCTGGGATTTGTCTGCGGATATCGTCAAACGCCTGCGTGGCGAAGGCATTCTGGTGGCTTGCCAGGTGGGCGATGCGAAAGAGGCCGAAGCGGCGCAGGCCGCGGGCGCGCAAATCATCATCGCACAAGGCGTCGAAGCGGGCGGCCATGTGCGCGGCCGCATCAAACTTGCCGAGTTGTTGCCGCAAGTGATCGCCAGCGTCGATGTGCCGGTGATCGCGGCGGGCGGCATTGTGGACGGCAAGGGATTGGCGCGCGCGTTGCAGGCCGGTGCGCAAGGCGCATGGATTGGCACCGCATTCCTCGCCACCACCGAATCCTTCTCTGCCGATTATCACAAGCAGCGCATTGTCGATGCCGACGGCGCAACCGTTCACACCGATGCGTTTCATGTGAACTGGCCGAAGGGCGCGTTCGTTCGCGTGCTGCCCAATTCCGTCACGCGCGGCGAACATGGCGATCCGTTCTCCGGTCACAGGGAAGCCATCGGCAAGGAGGGCGCGCGCACCATCTGGCTGTTCAGCACGGATTCGCCGCTGCAATCCATGACCGGCGATTTCGAGGCCATGGCGCTTTATGCGGGCGAAGGCGCAGGGCGCATCCGCAAGATCGTGCCGGCGCGCGAACGGCTGAACGAGATCGTCACGGAAGCGGCGAAAATTCTCGCGTCATCGCCCGCAAAGGCCGGCGAGGAACCGCAACCGGCCTCCCCCACCTGCTACGCGCGGGAGGCGGACGATTCTTATATGGGCTATGCGGGGCGCGACGAATTGCTGGCGTTCCTCAACGAATTGCTGGAAGCCGAACGCGCGGGCGCACGCGTGACCGCACGCACCGCAGCCGATGCAACGGATGCCGCGACCAAAACCCTGATGCGCGACATCCAGCGCGACGAAGCGCGCTGGTGCGCGATGCTGCTCAAATGGATCGGGCAGCTTCAAGGCGAAGCCTCGCCGAATGTCGGCGCGTTCTACGGCAAGTGCATGGCCATCGGCGATCTTTCCGAACGCATGGCCTTCCTCAATCGCGGCCAGGGCTGGGTGGCGAAGAAACTGCGCACCATGCTGCCCAGGACGCGGGACGATGCCATGCATGCGGATTTCTCCGCCATGCTGAAAAGCCACGAGGAGAATATCGCCCGCGCGAATGCGCTTCTTTAGCGTGATTTTTGACGTGTATTTCATTGTCATCCCGGCCAAGCGGCGAAGCCGCGCAGAGCCGGGACCTATCGTGCCGCCGCTCGATGGGTCCCGGATCGCGCGAAGTGCGCGTCCGGGATGACAGGTTTTATGGTGAGTGGAGGGAACACGATTGCTTTAGCAAACCCTCAAACCGGCGCTGCGATCCGCCCTGCGGCCACGGCGTGCCAATCGACCATGTGATCGAGGAAGGCTTTCAGGAAATCCGCGCGCCTGTTGGCGTAATCGACATAATAGGCGTGTTCCCACACATCGCACACCATCAGCGGCGTGTGGCCTTCGGCCACCGGCGTCATTGCATTCGCCGTTCGCTCGATCTGCAGACGGCCATGGACCGCCACGAGCCATACCCAGCCGGAACCGAATTGCGCCAATCCTTGCGCGATGAATTCGGCTTTGAATGCCTTCACCGAACCGAATTCCGCGGTCAGCCTGCGCGCGAGATTGGGAGGAACCGGGCCGCCGCCGTTCGGCTTCATGGAAAGCCAGAACTTGCTGTGATTGAGATGCTGTGCGGCGTTGTTGAAGATCGCCTGCTCCTGCGGATGGCCATGCGTGGCGCGGACGATATCTTCTACATCCATCGTTTCGTAAACGGTGCCCGCAACCAGCTCGTTCAACTTGTCGACATAACCGCGATGATGCTTGCCGTGATGGAGCTCGAAGGTCCGCGCCGACATGAAAGGTTCGAACGACTCCACGGGATAGGAAAGCTCCGGCAGATGGAACGGCACCGTTTCGAGAGCTTGTTCCTTCAGCCGCGCCGATCCTGCGGTCGCCATGTCAACCACCACCCATGCGTGCGGAATGGATGATGAAGCCGATGACCATTCCGCCGATGCCCAGCGCCAGAGGCACGAGCACGACCTGCAACAAGGCTTCGCCCGCTTCGATGGGGCCGTAAAGCGTATCGAAACGGCCCGCCATGAATTCGCCGAAGGACGGCAGCCTGGATTTCGATTTGGGCGCCATGCGGCTCATAATGATCGGCACGCCGAAGAAGACGAGTGCGTAGACCGTTCCGATCACCACCATGAATAGGGCGTTGGCGCTGATGAAGAAGGTGACCCAGAACACCGCCATGAACATCGCCCAGCACAGGATCGCGAGCTTGTAGACGCCGGGGTGCATCTGCGCCCTCAAGACCGAAAGCCGTCGCAACACGGGTGCGTGCACGGCAGCAGCATCGCCATGCGATGATACGGCAGCTTTCGCTCTAGGCAGCGCGTGATTGGTCGGCATTGTGATCACTCCCAGGTTGCTCGCTGAAATGTTCGGCGAATTTGTTGGGGACGTCTTTCCACTTGTCCGCGTCGGGCGGAGGTGCGGCCTTCGCGGTGATGTTCGGCCATTTGGAGGCATACTCGGCGTTCAGCGCGAGCCATCGCTCAAGGCCGGATTCATTGTCGGACTTGATCGCTTCGGCGGGACATTCCGGTTCGCACACGCCGCAATCGATGCATTCGTCGGGATGGATGACGAGCATGTTCTCGCCTTCGTAGAAGCAATCCACCGGGCAGACTTCGACGCAATCCATGTATTTGCATTTGATGCAGGCTTCGGTGACGACGAAGGTCATGGCGCATCCTGTCTCGCCTGCGGTGGCGGGTATTTTTCCGCGCGATAGAACATTCCGAGTTGAAGGCTGCGCGCGATATTGTTCGCTCGCCCCACGAACGCCTCCGCCGCGGCGGCCGGGCAGACTTCGGCGGCGGTCTCGGTGAACAGCTCAAGCCAGCGTTCGAAATGTTCGGGTCGCACCATCTTCAGGCGCATATGGGCGATCATCGGATTGCCCTTGTAGCGCCCGCTCATCAGCATCACCGACGACCAGAAATCGCACATCTTCGCCAGATGCGGATCCCAATCTTCGATGACCCGTTCGAAGATGGGGCCGATCAGAGGATCGGTGCGGACCTTGCCGTAGAAGGTGTGAACGAGATTGACGATCATCTCTTCATTCACGCCCGTCTCATCGACGATGCCCTGCACGATGCGGGCGCGGCGTTCGGAATGTTCCTGGTCGGAAGACATGACCGTAAAGAAGTAATCTACATACCTATTTTAGTCCGCAAAAAGGCATATGCAATACTTCTTTTTGCACTGCGACATTCGGCGCCTCAGGCGGCCTTGCCGGAAAGCAGCCGCCGCATCCGGCTGAACGCGATGGGATTTGCGATCATATCGGCTAGGGAATAGCGATCGAGAACGGCGAGGAATGCGGCAAGCGCCTCTTCCAGCGGCCCGCGCAGACCACAGGCCGACGACACGATGCAGCCATCCTTCTTGCGGTCGAAGCATTCGACAAGCGCGAGGCTGTCTTCCGTCTTGCGGATGACGGCGCCCAGATTGATCTTTTCGGGCGGCTTTGCGAGCTTCAACCCGCCGCCGCGGCCGCGCTGACCGTCGACAAAACCTTCCTGCACCAGCGTTTGTGCCACTTTCATCAAATGGTTCCGCGAGATGCGGTAACGGCCCGCCACCTCCTCGATGGTGTGGACGCGGTCCGGCTCCAGCGCCAGCAACATCAGCAGGCGCAGGGCATAGTCGGTGTGCAGGGTCAGGCGCATGAAGACATCCGGATAGCAGTTATCTTATAAAAAGCATAATATATACTACTTATACTATCCAAGGAGGCGCCATGGCTTCGCTCAACATCAAGCGCATTTACGAGCCGGCCGCCGCTGCCGACGGACTGCGTATCCTTGTCGACCGGGTCTGGCCGCGCGGGGTGAGCAAGAAAAAGGCTGCGCTCGACCATTGGATGAAAGAGGTGGGGCCCAGCACCGCCTTGCGCAAATGGTTCGGCCACAAGCCCGAACGCTGGGTCGAATTCCGCAAGCGGTACAGGAAAGAGCTGGCCGGCAGCGCCGCTGTGAAGGAGTTGCGAAAGCTCATCAAAGGCCGCCGCGCGACATTGCTCTATGGCGCGCACGACACCGAACACAATCAGGCGGTCGTGCTGGCCGGGCTGTTGCGCGGACGCGCCAAACCTACTGCACGTCGAGCCGCGAGCAGCCCTCGAAAGACAGGATGAAATCGGGGCCGAAACTGCGCGAGGGCGTCTGAAATCCCGGCTCGGCATTTCCGCCGAGGATTCGCTTCGCCGCTTCCAGCGTCGTCACCGAGGTCAGCGTGTAACCTTCCGGCGTGCGCAGCCGCGAGATAACTTTCTCACCCTTCGCATTTACGGCTTCGCCCAGCAGCAGACCGAAACCCGATGCGCGTTCCGCATCTGTCGGCCCTTCGGGCAGAAAGCGCGTGCTCAGTTTGAGCATCGCCTGCATCGGCTTGCTGCTGAGCAGCTTGCGCATCGTGCCGCTCAAATTCGCCATCTGCTCCAATTGCGGCATCGCTTCGAAATAGACGGTGATGTCGGGAATGCCGGTGGAATGATAGGCCGTGGCCACATCGCCCCAGCCCACCGCAATCGAAGGCCGCGGTCCTCTGCCGAAATCGAAACTGCGACGATCCGGCGGCCATTGCGTGACGATTTTGCCGTCGCGCCGCACGCGCACGGGATTGCCCACGCTTTCCATGCTCGATTTCGCGGTGCCGCGAGACATCTTGTCGAGACCGCCGATGGCGAGCGTCAGTTTTGTGGCATCCGGCATGCGCTCTTTCATATGCGCAGCAAGGCAATCGCTCGGCACCACATCGAACCCGACACCGGGCAACACCACGATACCCGCCGCCTTCGCCTCCGCGTCGCGCGCGGCGCAGGCTTCCAGCACGTCGATCTCGCCGGTGATGTCGAGGTAATGCCGCTTGGTGCGCAGACACGCATCGAGCATCGGCTTGGAGGTTTTGGAAAACGGCCCGGCGATATGCAGCACCGCCTGCACTTCGGAAAGTGCGGCATCCATCGCCGCGTTGTTGTCGAGACCGAAGGCGCGATATTCGAAACCCAGCGGCTCGGCGACGGCTTTTACTTTCGACTCATTGCGCCCGGCGAGCAGCGGATTGAGCCCCTGCCGCTTGGCCTCTTTCGCCACCAGCTTTCCCGTGTAGCCGGTCGCGCCATAGATCATGATCCTGCCGTTCATGGCGTGCCCCCTCGCAGATCGAACGCGCTTGTACCACGTCTCAAATCATTCGAGGACGCGCGCCGATAAGATGCGGAAAGAGTGGTGCCTAGGGGCGGAATCGAACCACCGACACGCGGATTTTCAGTCCGCTGCTCTACCGACTGAGCTACCTAGGCAAACCGGAAGGACGGCCTTCTTAAGGGAGCCGGGGGCGTTCGTCCAGCGGGGGGCTGACCGGAGGATAAGAGCAGCTCCGTCAAAGGGTTAATCGTCATTCGACGGGATTTCGATGTCCGGCACCGCGTTGTCCGGCTCTTCGGCCGGGCCTCCTGGAATGGAGTAATCGCCCTTGAGCCAGCGGCCCAGGTCGATGTCCGCACAGCGCTTTGAGCAGAACGGCCTGTAGGCCGGATCCTGCGGCTTGCCGCAAATCGCGCATTTGCGGGTGTCAGGGGGTGACGCCGACATCGAAGCCTTCGCGGGCAAATGCATCGCGCGCCTCGAATGTCACGCGCGCGGCGCCGCGGCGCGCGAGTTGCTGGCGCACTTCCAGGCCGTGGTCGTCGAGCCATGCCACGATTTCCGGCGAGGCGCGCACATGGATGGCGCGGCCGGGCGAGGCGCTGGCCTCGCGCTCCACGCTGCGCAGCACTTCGAGCGCCACGCTGTCGCGCGTGCGCGTGCGGCCTAAGCCGTGACACGGACGGCAGCTTTCGCTCATCAGCTTGATCAGCGGATCGCGCACCCGTTTGCGCGTGATCTCCACCAGGCCGAATTCCGACATCGGCAAGATCTGCGTGGGCGTGCGGTCTTTCGCGAGGCTCGCGGACAGCACATCCAGCACTTTCTGGATGTTCTCCGGTTCGTTCAGATGGATGAAATCCACCACGATCAATCCGCCGATGCCGCGCAGGCGCAACTGGCGGCCGATTTCGTGGGCGGCTTCCAGATTCACTTTCGCGCTTGTTTCTTCCAAACCGGTGGCGGCGGTGAAGCTGCCGGAATTCACGTCGATGGCGGTGAGCGCTTCGGTGCCTTCGATGGTGATCCAACCGCCGGATTTCAGCGGGACGCGGCGTTCGCACAGAAGTTCGATCTCGGTTTCGATGTCGTACATGTCGAACAGCATACCGGGGCCGCCGAAGAATTCGATCTTGGCTTCTGCATCGGGCATGGCGCGCCTGCAATATTCGCGCGCGGCACGTTCGGCTTCGCGATCGTCGATCAACACGCGGCTCACGCTCGCGCCCACTTCGTCGCGCATGGTGCGTTCGACCGGATCGAGATCGTGATAGAGCGTTGCGGGCGCCAGCGCGCTTTGCCGTTTCGCCAGTACCGGCCGCCAGGCTTCCGCCAGGCGTTCGGCATCTTCCTTCAGATCGGCCAAATCGCAGCCGATGGCAGCGGTGCGGAAAATATAGCCCGCGCCGGGCACCAGACTTCCATTCGCTTCGGCGATCATCTGTTCGCCGAGCGCGATGAGGCGTGCGCGTTCGTTTTCATCCTCGATGCGGCGTGAGAGCGCGACACCCGGTTGATTGGGCACGAGCACCGCAAGCCGTCCCGGAATGGTGACGTTGGCGGACAGCCGCGCGCCTTTTTCGCCGATGGGATCTTTCACCACCTGCACGAGGATTTCTTCGCCTTCGTGCACGCAATCGCTGATCTTCGGTGCGCGTTCGTCGTCGAAGCCCGGAAGATCGGCAAGGCAACGCGCCTCGCGCGCGCCCAGAAATCCGGCGCGATCCAACCCAACGTCCACGAATGCGGCCTGCATTCCCGGCAGCACGCGCTGCACCCGGCCCAGAATGATATTGCCGATCAGGCTGTGACCGTGGCGGCCGCCCTTCTTGCGGACATGGCCGTCGTCCAGACCGATGGTCCGCTCGAGAAACAGCTCTTCCAGCCGACCGTCTTCGACGATGGCCACGCGTGTTTCGCCCGCGCCAGCGTTGATAAGGACTTCTTTCATGGGCTCGGCGTTGGATATTGACACTCAGGACAATATCACAGATTTGCCAAACCGCATCCTCGAAGCAGGGCCAGGGTTTCCGAAAGCGGCAGGCCCACCACGTTCGAATAGGAGCCATTGATCGCGCGGACGAAACTTTCCGCCCGGCCCTGGATGGCATAGCCGCCGGCCTTGCCCTCTCCTTCGCGGGTGGCGCAATAAGCCTCGATCTCGGCTTCGCTCAGCCGCGCAAATTGCACGCGCGTCATCACCAGACGGTGGCGCACGGGGCCGTCGGGCAATGCAACCGCGATTGCCGTCATCACCTGATGACGACGCCCGGACAGCAATGAGAGACAGGCGCGCACCTGCGCTTCGTTTTCCGCCTTCGGCAAAATCCGCCGTCCGCAGGCCACCACCGTATCGGCGGCGAGAAAAAGTGCGGAGCCGTTCTGCCAGGATGCGCGCACGGCTTCGGCCTTGGCTTTCGCCAGCCGGATCGCATATTCGCGCGGCACTTCCTGCTTTTTCGGCGTTTCGTCGAGCGATGCACCGCGCACGGCCGCGGGCACAATTCCGGCCTGCGCCAAAAGCGCAAGGCGCCTCGGACTTTCGCTGGCGAGCACCAGCGGCAGCCGCGCCGATGGCTTATTTGAAACGATAGGTGATGCGCCCTTTGGTGAGGTCATAGGGTGTCATCTCAACCATGACCTTGTCGCCCGTCAGCACGCGGATGCGGTTCTTGCGCATCTTGCCCGCGGTGTGGGCGATGATTTCGTGGCCGTTCTGGAGCGTCACCCGAAAGGTCGCATTGGGCAGAAGCTCGCTGACCGTGCCTTCGAATTCCAACAGTTCTTCTTTTGCCATTATACCTCTGGGGTGGCTTGAGGGCCGGGAGATTGCACCGAAACGGGCGAAAATCAAGG
>DASZYI010000022.1:0-16725 GCA_035545475.1 Rhizomicrobium sp. | reverse complement strand
GTGATGTCGCCGGTTTTCACCTCGACGCGGTTGGCCACGCCTTCGATGGCCGCGTTGGCCAATGTCGCGTCCGCAGAATTGTCCGACTGGTCCTTGGCGGACCACAGATCGATGCCGACCGCCTTGCCGGTGGTGAGTTGTTTGGCGCAACCGATGAGCGCCAGGCCGCGCCCGCATCCGGCATCGAGAACGTGTTCGTCGCCGGTCAGCGCGAGGGCCGCGACCAGCCGGTCGCGCACGCGCTTTTTGCCCGCGAGGCTCGACCACAGCATCACCGATCCGTAGAGGAGAAGAATGGCGGCGGTGGCCGCGGCGCTATCGGTCAGCGATGCGGGTATGGGATTGGGCCGCGGCAGGGCAAAACCGATGGCTGCCGCGACCGCCAGAAGGATTCCGAAAACGAAGTGGGCGCGAACCACGCCGGGAGCATCGATGCCATAGCTTGCGCGCTGTTCCATGTTCGAGGCCCCGTTCTCCGCGCCGAAAATACGCGCGAACATTTGCGTCTCATACTCGCATTGCGAAAGCGAGAAAGCAGCCGGCGGCCATTCACAAAGGCGAGGAAAGGCGCTTGGCAAACGGGGCGGCGCGGGACGGCAGACAGGCCGGGCAAACGTATCGCTCGCGTTCCCGGCAGCCTTTCGCTGGGCGCGCTGCGCTAGACACAGACCACCATCCTTCGCGGGGGAAGTGACAGGGGAATAATCGCGTGCTTTCCTTCGCGGGCGGGGCGGCCATTGGCAGGGTCAATGCGCAAGCGGGGCGTGCCATGCATGAGATCGATTTGATCCAGGCCGTGTCGATCTGGGTCAACCTTGCCTATACGGCCAGCCAATGGTGGATCACCGTCACCACTGCATTGGTGGTGGCCACGTATTTTGCGGCGAAGCACATTCCGCCTTGGTTGTTCGGACTTGTCCTGCTGCTCTATTTGCTGACCGCGGCATCTGCGGTGTTCGAGGTGGCGTGGTACAGCGACCTTTCCCAGAACTATGCGCAACGCCTTGCCGAAGTGCGCGCTGCAAATCACGATGTTGCGGTGGACCTTGAGCCAGGCAGCGTGTTGGGGACCGTGAATTCGTTCGTTATTTACGGCGTGTTCGTTTTCGGCACGTTGGCGGCGGCGGCGTTTTCGTTTGTGCATTGGCGTCACGCCCGCAAAGACGAGATAAAATGATGGCGCGCCTTACAAAGAGAATTTCCAACCGGTTTCGACTGCCTTGCCGCCGTTGACTGGGGCCGCAACGGTTTGTTCGTCCCGGCGCAATTCTTCGCGGACTTGCGCTTCGGTCTGCGCTATGGCGCAGCCAGCCGAGCCTTTGACATTGTATTTTCCGCTGACGAATTTTTCGAAGGCGGCGATGGCGGCCTGCGCCGTTGTTTCGTCGTGATTGATCGAGCTGGGCAGCGGGCCGAAGACATCGCTGAAATAAGTGGGGTTCTTGCCGTTGTAGGGAAGAGGGGCGAGACGGCAATAGTAATACGAGGCGGCAAAGGCCGATGCATTCGACAGAAGCGTTGCAACAGCAATGACCGGAAGAAGAAATCGGGCGCGACGCATGTTATCCCCCAGGCGTGACGGCACGGCAGCTTTGCTTTTTCCGTCGGCCCATTCCATCCGCCGGGCGTGCGACGGCGTAGTTTCCTTCGACCAGCCCTCTCATTTCCCTCCCTTTGGGGAGGGTTTGTCGGCGGCCCCACCCGCCGCGCTGTCGCGCCGTCGACCTCCCCGCGTAGGGGGAGGTAAGGGGCGTGCGATTTGCTAAGCTCGATCCGCAAAGTGTTCGAGGGAGGCAGTCATGGCAACGGTTCTGGTGACCGGCGGGTCCGGGTTTATCGGCAGTCACAGCATCATTCAGCTTCTGCAGGCCGGGCATACGGTTCGCACCACGGTGCGCAACCTGAAACGCGAACCCGAAGTGCGCGCGATGTTGAAAGAAGGCGGGGCGGACGCGAATGCGCCGGTCGCCTTCTTCGCGGCCGATCTGGAAAGCGATGCGGGGTGGGCCGACGCGGTGAAAGGCTGCGATTATGTTTTGCATATCGCCTCGCCCTTCCCGCCCGGCAATCCCAAGCATGAAGACGAATTGATCGTGCCGGCGCGCGAGGGCGCGTTGCGGGTGCTGAGGGCGTCGCGCGAGGCGGGCGTGAAACGCGTGGTGATGACCTCCTCTTTCGCGGCGATCGGATATGGACAGAAGGTGCGCGAGCGGCCGTTCGACGAGAACGACTGGACCGATCTGAACGGCGACGATCTTTCGGCCTATGTGAAATCGAAGACCATCGCCGAACGCGCCGCCTGGGATTTCGTCGCCAAGGAAGGAAACGGGCTGGAGCTTTCGGTCGTCAACCCGGTGGGCGTGTTCGGGCCGGTGCTGGCGGCGGACACCTCGACATCGATCCTGCTGGTGCAGAAATTCATGGACGGCGAAGTGCCGGGCTGCCCGAAACTCTATTTCGGCATCGTCGATGTGCGCGATGTGGCGGACCTGCATTTGCGCTGCATGACGCATCCGGCGGCGAAGGGCGAACGCTTCCTCGCTGTCACCGGCGATTTCATGGCGATGGTGGATATTGCGCGCACGATAAAAACGAGGATGGGGGCGGCGGCTGCAAAAGTGCCGACGCGCGAATTGCCGAACTTCCTGGTGCGGCTGGCTGGTTTGCGCGATCCGGCGATCCGGCTCATCACGCCCGAACTCGGAAAGAAGAAGAACGGCACGAACGCGAAGGCCAGACGCCTGCTCGACTGGCAGCCGCGCTCCCGCGAGGACGCGCTGGTGGCGACGGCGGAAAGTCTGGTGCGGCTCGGCCTCGTCAAAGGCATGAAGAAGGCGGCATAGCCAAAAAGAAAACGGCGGCACGAGGCCGCCGTTTTCGATGCTTTTTCGAAAACGATTACTTCCGGCGGCGGCGCATTGCTGCTGCCCCCGCAAGGCCCGCACCGAACAGCGTGATCGTGATGGGTTCGGGAACGTTACCGCCGGCGGCGGAACCGAGGAGATCGAACGCACCCAACGCCTGTGCGCCCCCGTTGGTACCCCACGTCGCGCCGCCGTCCATCGAAAAGAGAACATCGCCTGTCGAGACGGTCGACTCGTTCCAAGCGTCCCAAGTGTCGCTCCCACCGGGAACAACGACCAGGAAATACGCAGCGCCAGCCAACAGATCGATACCCGATATGCCACTAATGGTGGTGAGCGCGCTGTCGGTTGAGCCAAAGGACGGTTGATTGCTCACAGACCAAGAACCCAACAGAGTGCCCGGTACACCGGCGGCGTCAGTCCAAAGGCTGACGGTTGCGCTGTTGGTACCCAGAACATTGGAAAGCCCCAAATCGATCTGTTCCAGACTGAAATTGCCCGGCGACACAAATCCACTGGCAATGCTGTAGGAAATGGGAGACGAGCCGATCGTCCAACCAGAGCTCAAATTGTATGTGCCGCTTCCGTCCAATGTGGAAAAGATTGTCGTCGCCAGAGCAGGCGCCGAAAACATCGACGCCACGACCGCGGCTACCAAACCCAAGCGAAACCTGCTGCGCACTTTTCATCCCCCAATTGGCTGTCCAAATTGAGATCAAGCAATTTCCATGCCCTGCGTCGGGCATCAGATTCGACAAAGGCTTAAGCACCCAGCCGGCAAATCACTGTAAGCTTCAGTTACAAAATCGATGCGGAGAGGAGGCGGGGAAATGCCTTGGACTTATTATCTCATCCACTTCGCGGGAGGGCTCGTGTTTGCGAACGGGTTGCCGCATTTCCTTCACGGCATGTCGGGCGAGAAATTTCAAAGTCCGTTCGCCAACCCGCCGGGCAAGGGGCTTTCGTCGCCGCTGGTCAATGTCGTTTGGGGATTTGCGAATTTCGTCGTCGGTTACGCGCTTGTCATGCTGCACGCGACGAGCCCGCGCGGCGCCCTCGACATAGTCGCAATCGCGGCAGGGGTATTGGTGATGGGTGTGTTTCTGGGCGCACATTTTGGACGCGTGAAAGGGAATATGTAGCCGCCTAAGTGGCAGCAGGAACATTTCAAGGCTTGATCCCGCGTTTTGTTAGGCGTTCCCTTCGCCGCCCCAACAACGGAGAGGCCCCGTGTCCTTCACCATTTACGACGCCACTGTCCCCACCATGATCGGCATGCTGCAGAACCTGTCGAAGATCATCGACAAGGCCGTCGCGCAGGCCAAGCAGAAAGACATTCCGCTGCAATCGCTGCTCGATGCGCGATTGGCGCCGGACATGCACCCGTTCACGCGGCAAATCCAGATCGCAAGCGATTCCGCAAAGGGTGCGGGCGCGCGGCTTTCCGGCGGCGAGGCGCCGAGCTTTCCCGACACCGAAACCACCTTCCCCGAATTGCAGACGCGCATCGCCAAGACCATCGACTATCTGAAAGGATTGGATGCGGCGAAATTTGCCGGTGCGGAAAGCCGACAGGTGGAATTGAAGACGCCCAACCGGACCTTCAACATGACGGGCGCGCAATTCGCCACCGGCTTCGCGCTGCCGAACTTCTTTTTTCATGTGACGACGGCCTATGGGCTTTTGCGCCACAAGGGCATCGAAATCGGCAAGATGGATTATCTGGGCGGCGCCTGAAACGGATAGGAGCCGAGGAAGAGGCGCGTCACCGCCGCGCCGTCTTCCGATAGCGGCAACACGATCTCCGACCAGGTGACGGGGTCGCCGTTTATTTCCATCACTGTGACCGACGGGACGGGCGCGGCTGTTTCGCACGACTCGACAAGCGCCGCGCGCAGACTTGCGTGCGGCGCTTCGCATGTGTGGAGCATCCGTCCCGTGGCCTCGCCGCCGAAACGCGCGATGAGATCGGTGCCGCAAAGCCGAAACAGGAAGCCATCTCCGCACCGTTCGAGCAATGCGAGATGGCCGAGCCACGGCCGCAACTCGGCAACGGGAAACTGGCGGCGCGCCGGCAGCTTTTCGCCCGCGCATTTGCCCGACCACGAGGCGAGCAGCGCGATCAGTTTGGGATGAAGTTCGATGTCGCGGGCGAAAGCGGCCTGCCGCAAGCGCGTCCAGAACAAGGTCTGCGCATGGGCCGATGCGGCGGCGGATTGGGCGGTGTGCAGCGCCTCGCACCAGGGCTTGTCGGAAAGCGGTCCGGTCCGCAGCAGCGGTGCAATGTCAGACATGCGCCTCTTCAGACGGAGCGCGTCTTGACGCGCTCCGCATGTGCCCCTGATAAGGTCCACTGCTGCGGATTCTTCGGATCGAACGGCAGGTACCCATGGTTTCCAACAGGATTCCCACGAGCGACCTAAGGTTTCGTCCGGTCGGCAAGTGCAGAATACCGACAAAAAGCCGGATACCAGACAATTATTTTCATTGTCAAGACAAAAGCCGTGGAAAAAGCCGGTGACTGTACGCAGTCCTAAACAAAACATAAGAAAAGACGGAGTATTGTCGGAAGGACCGGCGGTCTTTCGCATGGAATTGGGGGAACGCATCCGCTGGCTGCTGGACCGGTTCGGCTCTCGCGCCGCTGCCGCCGAGACGGCGGGCGTGACGCCGGAGCACCTCGCCTCCTACATCGCGGGCCGCGCCAAACCTCCGTTCGAACTGATCGCACGGCTGGCGCGCGTTCAGAACGTGTCGCTCGACTGGCTGGCATCCGGAGAAGGCGAACGCGTGGCGGGCGGCGAACCGGATGGGTTTGCGCTGATCGCGCGATCCGAAAGCGACGCGTCCTCCGGCCCCGGATCTTATGCGCGCGATGACGAAGAACGCGAGCCGATGGCTTTCTCGCGCGCCTGGCTGGCGCAGCACATCCGCGTGCCGGAAGAGCGATTGACGGTGGTGCTCAATCGCGGCGGCGCCAACGCGCCCGACATCGGCGACGGCGATGCCATGCTGGTGGACACCGGCGCGAATGCGATCACGGAGGATGCATTCTATGTTTTCGATCGTGGCGGTTTTCTTCTGACCAAACTCGTCGAGATATATGTCGACGGGCGTGTGGCGCTGAAAACGCGCAGCTCCGATGGCGGCGTGCAAATCCTTTCGCGCGAGGACGCAGCCAAGGTGAAGGTGTTCGGCCGCGTGCGTTGGCGCGGGGGAATGGTCTGAAAAAGGTTCTGTTTCATGCGCTCGACAGCCTTTTAAGCGACGCCTTGAGAAGCGCCACTTTTTCCACCAATTCGCTGTTGGAATGGCGCAGGTCGGCGGCGTTGCGTTCCTGTTCGAGCACGCGTTTGCGCGCGGCAGCCTCTTCCTTGCGGATGCGCACGAGCTCGGTCACGTCTTCGACCGAATGCAAGATGAAGCGCACATAGCCGTCGGACCCGAGAAGGGGCGAATTGAGCGGACGCCAATAGCGTTCCTCGAACACGCCGTCGGGACGGCGAATGTCGTATTTCTGTTCGGCCATGCGGTCGGCGACGCGAAAGCGGATGACGTTCAATATCGAAGCGCGCAGATTGGCAACGCCGTCGGCGCGCGCATCGTCCGGGTTGTCGGGAAAGACCTCGAACAGGCCGCGGCCGACGATGCCGGCGCGGTTCGTCATGGTGGCCCGGCAATAGGCATCGGTCACCGCGACAATGGTGAAACGCACGTCGACGATCAGGTGGAGTTCGGGCGATTTCTCGAACACCTGCCGGAAATCGGGCAAATCATAGGGAATCCGCAAAACTGCGGCCGGCACGTCGGGAATGGGAGGTTCGTTCAAGGTTGGTCACCTATCTCCGCCCGGCCGAAAAAGCTGACACAATCTATCTAAACCTTGAAATAAAAATTCGTCTCCATGGTGAATACATCCTGCATGGCGGCCCGGAAAAGCCCGAGCCGCCGCAGATGTTGCTAGTGGTCTTGGTTACTGCGATGTCGCCAGTCCGGACGGTCGCTGTCGCGATCCCTGTCGCCGCGGTCCGGCGGAGACGATGGTTGAGTCGCTTGCTGAGGGGGCGGTGCGAGGGTGCGCGGCTGGCTCACCTGCCCGCGATGAAAATCGCGCCTGTCGGAATCGCCGCGATTCCCATCGCGGTCGCGTCCGCGGAAACGGCTGTCCGGACGATCCTGCGGCGCTGGCTGTTGTTGCCTTGTGTTCGCGCCTGGTCTGTTCCACGGCGCGTTGCGGTCGCTGTGCCAGTCGTGATTGCGGCTCCAGTCGCGGTCGCCGCGATTATCGTGCCGGTTGCGATCATGATCGCCCCGGTCGCGACGATGCCAGCGGTGGGAATGACGGTCGTAGTCGAAATAATAGGTTCCGTCGAAGTACCAGTCGGGGCCGGTGTAGTAGGGATCGTAATAGCCGGGGCCGTAATAATCGTAGCCGCCGTAATATCCGCCGTAGTAACCGTCGTTGTAATAGCCGTCGTCGTATGTGGTGCAACCGGCAAGCGCCAAAAGCGCCGCGGTGCCGGCCAAAAGCGTAAGTTTGCGCATCGAAATTCCTTCCGTTGCCCCTCCTCGGGCTTCGTATGGAACGAAACGCTGAAACCACCCTATTCGATGCGCATGGCGAAACTGTGGCTTACATCTTTCGTTTCAGGCTGAACGAGATATGGGCATCGTTCGCCTTGTGGGCGTTGACCCCGCTCACGGAACCATTGCGCGAACCGTTGTAAAACGTATCGGTAAATTGCTGGGAGCCGCCCA
The DNA here is from genome assembly GCA_035545475.1 of Rhizomicrobium sp. Taxonomy (GTDB): domain Bacteria; phylum Pseudomonadota; class Alphaproteobacteria; order Micropepsales; family Micropepsaceae; genus Rhizomicrobium. The sequence continues at coordinate 9,103 of DASZYI010000022.1, read as the reverse complement.
TCAGGCCGTCGACGGTCAGATTCATCGAGACCGGGCCGGGCGCGTAGGATAGGAATGCGCCCAGACGCGGCGCGGTGCGGATCTCGGTGGACTGCTTCACCTGGTAGAAATCGCGGGCGGTGCCGAGGTTGCCGCTGACGCCGATCTTCGCATCGGCGGCGGGCAGATCTTTGGTGAGATTGACCGATGCTTCGCGCGGGGCTTCGCCGCTGGCGCGCCGCCAGGCACCTGTCACCGGATCGCGCACCTGCGACTTGCGCCAAGTGGCCTGCGAATTGAGTTGCGTATCCGACAAACCGAAGGCTTCGAGCGGCAGCGAGACGGCGACCGTAACCTTCTGCCTTTTCTTCAACGCAACGCTTGCCGGCGTTTGCCCGCCATCGACAGGCGCAAGTTCCGTCGCGGTGCCATTTTGCGATTGCGTGATGCCCGCGCTCAAACTGGCCGCGCCGATCTTCTGATCGAGGCTTGCCTGATATTGCCAGGCGTGATCCGGCGCGATGCGCAAATCCTGCGGCTTGTCCGACAGATTGGCGAGCGCCATGTAGTTCGCGCCATTGAGCGGCTCGACCGCGCGTTCCGCGCCCAGCTTCACGGTTGCACCGTTCCACGGCGTCACCGTCGCCAGCGCTTCCGGCTTCACATAGGCGTAGCTTGCGGAATTTGCCTTGTCGCCATCGAGATCGGCATCCTGGCGTTCCACGCTCATCCCGCCGTCCACCGTCACGCCTTTCATCGCGCGATAAGAAAGCGAAGCCCCGACTTGGGTATCCGCCGTCTGCAGATGCGAGCCGTCACCGCTATCCACAGTCGCGCTGCGGGTGGAGGATTGTGCGGCAGACGCGGCGATTTTGGCGTCGAGCTTGGGGGTGACCGGCACGGTCGCGGCCACCGTTCCCGAAAGCGCCTGCGTTTCCAGCGTCTGGCGCACGCCGCCCGGCGCGTAAGGCGAAACGCTTTGTGAAATCTGATCCTTTCCGGTCACCGTGAGTTTCGATCCGGCGGGACCGTCGGCGCTTGCGGTCACGCCGATCTGCGCGCGCGTCCACGAGCCGGGATCGCCGACCGCCTGGACCAACGGCGCATCGGATGCGGATTCATGTGTGTTGGTGGTGATGGTTCCCGTCACCGCAGCTTGCAATCCGGCCGTGTCGAGTTCGAGCTTCGAAGTTCCGCCGATCTGCGATCCGTCTGCTGCGGCCGTGGGTGCGATGGCGGCGTTTACCGCACCGTGTTGCCAGGCAAGAGACTGCGAAGCGGCGTCCTCTGCAAACGCGAAAGTGGGCAATATGAGAGTGGGAACCGAAAATGCACTGGCGGCCAACAAGGCCACTTGCCCGAAATTACGCATCGACAGCACCGTTTTCCAGCGAGCGCGCACTATAGCGCAATCGCACGCGATGACCACGCATACTTACGTCACAACAGCAATGTGAAAAAATTTTGAATGCGCACGCCGCATTTGGAACAAAAAGGCCGGAGCATTTGTTTGCCCCGGCCCTTCCCCCGGCTTGTGGGCGCGGCAGAACATTGCGCCGCGCTTCACGCCCCAACCTGACAACTTGCCTGCGCCGTCAATCTCGCAATCGCAAACCTGGCTGACATATCGTCAGAGATATCGAAGCGACGAAGCAATTGGCGTGCCGGTCAAGGAAAAGGCGGGCAAAACGTTTGCCCGATCGTTCATCCTGTAAAATGCCCTGACGGTTCCCGCCTTTTACGGGAGCCAAAGAACCGCTTAAGCTCCCGCCTACGCCGCAATTGCGGCTTGGGGAGCACCACATGAAACCATATCGGATCGCCCTACTGGCAACCGGCCTCACCGCAATGCTGGCGGCGCCCGCTTTTGCGGACTGGGATCGCGTCGGTTCGATCGACGTCGACTACCAGCTCGAACGGAACACACAATATGGAAATTTCGGCGGACCGGTCGAGCGCGTGCAGTTGCGCGCGGTGGGCAACGATGTGGCATGCCGCACCATCACCGCGCAGTTCGGCAACGGGAACGAACGCGATATCTGGCGCGGCACGCTGCGCGAAGGCCGGCCGGTGACCATCGACATGCCGGGCAATGCGCGAAACCTGCGCCGCCTCGATTTCACCTGCCGCGCCACGGGGCGGCACGCGCGCGTCGAGATCTTCGCCGATACGCGCGGATGGGGCGGAGGCGGATGGCGTCCGCCAATCGGGCCGGACCGTCCACCCGTGCAACAGCCGGGCTGGAACGAGAACGACTGGATCGCGCTGGGCTCGGCGCGCTTCGCTTCGCATGAAGGCGAAACCACGGTCGAGGGTGCCAATGGCCGTCACTTCCAGCAGGTGGGATTGCGCGCACGCGGCGGCGACGCGCAATGCCGCGCGGTCGTGATCCGCTTCACCAACGGCCAGAAGGTTTCGCTGCCCGTGAACGGCGGACAGGTGATGCGCGAGGGACGATTGTATCCCGTGGAACTGCCGGGCTGGCGCAGCAAGAACATCCTGCGGCTGGCTTTGGCGTGCCGCGCGGTGCGGGCGGATTATACGTCGATACAGGTGTATGCGAGCAGGTAGACAGCCCACCCGCCGCGCGTCCGCACGCTGACGCTACGGACCGCGTCGACCTCCCCGCGTAGGGGGAGGTAAGAAAAAAACGAATGACAAATTTCACTTACCTCCCCCTACCTGGGGAGGTCGACGCGGTCCGCGATGGCGGGTGGGGCCTTACTCGTGCGAGGCGCGTTCGGCCTTTTTGTCGTATGGCGTGAACGCTCCCAAGGTGCAGACCGACTTGGTTTCGATGGCGCGGATCACCTGGAAGTTGCCGCAGATCTGGTCGGGTGGCGTCGGCACATAGATGAAGCCGTTCTGGCGCAGGCCGATGCAATCGCTCCTGAGCGTGTTCTTCCAGGCCGAACCGTTCTTCATAAAGAACAGGATCGTGTGCGTGTCGGGCGTTTCGGTACGGTCGATCTGAATCGTCTTCAGACAAACATTGCCCGAACTCGAAACCGACGCGGGCTGTGCCGCTGCCGAGGTCGCGGCCAATGCGAGCGCTGCCGCCGCTATCGAAATCATCTTCAATTTCATCTTCATCTCCTTAAGCAACTCACCCCTCGCCATCACTTTCCGTCCGGTCGGTGCCGGGCTCGGTCGCTGATTTCTCTCATCCTTGTCCGCTGTCATATGCATCGTCGTCGTCATCGGGCGGCGGTCCCTGATCGTCGTCCGGCGGATCGGGGGCGTCGTAGCCCGGATCGGGCTGGCTGTTGTCGTAGCCATCTTCCCCGTCGTCGACCGGCGGTTCGTCATCGTCCCATGTGCCTGCATCCGGAGGAGACTGATCGGGGGAGGCCGCAGCCGGTGGACCCTGGTCGTCCGGGCCGTAATCTTCATCGGGCGGCGCTTGATCGTCCGGTCCCATCTCATCGTCGGACTGGCCGTTGCCGGAATTGTAATTCTCGTCCGGAGGCGGCGGCTGATCCTCGTCCGCACCCTGACCGTAACGCGACGGCGGCGGGGCGGCATCTTCCGTGTCGCTCTTGATGCGCTGTTCGAGCCTTGCTTCCAGCGATTGGAGTTCGGCCGAGGGGTTGGACTGGTCCAACACCCGGGCGCGTTCCAGACAGGAACTGACTTCGTCGCGCGGCAGGCTGTCACCGCCGCAATCGCGCATCACTTCCGCCGGTGTATCGTCTCCCGGCGCCGCAGCGGCGGGGCCGGCCGAAGCCAGCAAGACGGCAGTCAAACCGGCAAATCCCAAACGGACCATCGAATCCTCACTGCGAACGAATACCCACGCATATTAAACGAGTTTCCGGGCCGTTCGTGGCCTTGTGCTTAAGACTTCTTTTCTGAACGCAGCCTGAAGACCCGCCATGCCTTGACTTTGGGCCGCCACACTCACAGATGGTTCGTTCCAAAGGCTTTTAGGGAAATAAACCGTGTCCGCGCCCGCTCCAAATGAACTGACTGTCACCCTTCCCGACGGGAAGGCGCTGACGCTCACGCGAGGAGCAACCGGCGGCGATGTCGCCGCGGCCATCGGGCCGGGGCTGGCGAAAGCGGCCCTTGCCGTCGAGGTGAACGGCAAGATCTGGGACATCTTCCGGCCGCTCGAAGGCGACTCCAAGGTGCGCATCATCACGCGCAAAGATCCGGAAGCGCTGGACCTGATCCGCCACGACACCGCGCATATTCTGGCGATGGCGGTGCAACAGCTTTATCCCGGCACGCAGGTCACCATCGGTCCCAATATCGAAGACGGTTTCTTCTACGACTTCGCGCGCGACACACCCTTCACCCCCGACGATCTGGCGAAGATCGAAGCGCGCATGCACGAGATCGTTTCCGAAGACGTGCCGACGCGGCGCGAAGTGTGGCCGCGCGATGAAGCGGTGGAGCATTTCGAAAAGCTCGGCGAGTTCTACAAGGCCGAACTCATTCGCGCGATTCCGGCGGGCGAAGACGTCTCGATCTATTTCCACGGCGACTGGCACGACCTCTGCCGCGGGCCGCACTTTGCCTCGACCGGAAAGATCGGGCAGGCGTTCAAGCTGACCAAAATCGCAGGCGCTTACTGGCGCGGCGATTCCAACAATCCGCAACTGCAGCGCATCTACGGAACGGCGTGGCGCGACGACAAAGAGTTGGCTGCTTATCTGCATCGCCTCGAAGAAGCGGAGAAGCGCGATCATCGCAAGCTCGGCAAGGAGCTGGAGCTGTTCACCTTCTCGCCCGATATCGGCGCCGGTCTTCCGCTGTGGATGCCGAACGGCATGGTGATCCGGCAGGAGCTGGAATTCCTGGCGCTGCAGGAAGAACGCAAGGACGGCTATCGCCGGGTGGCGACGCCGCATATCACCAAGGAGTCGCTGTTCTATCGTTCGCGGCACCTGCCCTATTACGCCGACAGCATGTATTCGCCGCTCGATATCGATGGCGAGAACTACTATCTGCGCCCGATGAACTGCCCGTTCCATCACACCATTTATGGGGCAACACGGCACTCCTATCGCGAACTGCCCTTACGCATCGCGGAATACGGACAGGACTATCGTTACGAAGCCTCCGGCGGGTTGTCGGGGCTGATGCGCGTGCGCGGCTTCTGCATGAACGACGCGCATATCTATTGCCGCTACGACCAGGCGAAGGAAGAGTTCATCCGCGTGATGCATCTGCACGCGCGTTATTACGACCTGATGGACATCAAAGATTATTACATGCGCCTGTCGCTGCCCGATCTCGACAAGCTCGACAAATATGTCGATCAGCCGGAGAAATGGCTCGATGCGCTTTCCATCATTCGCGCGGCGATGACGGAATCCGGCTATCCGTTCGTGGAGGCCAAGGGCGAAGCTGCGTTCTACGGGCCGAAGATCGACTTCATGATCAAATCGGCCATCGGCACGGAATACACGATCTCGACCAACCAGCTCGACTTCCTCGCGACCCAGACCTTCGACCTGAAATATATCGGCGAGGATGGGACCGAACAGCCGGTCTATGTGATCCATCGCGCGCCGCTGGGCACGCATGAACGCTTCACCGCCTTCCTGATCGAGCACTATGCGGGCGCGTTCCCGACCTGGCTGGCGCCGATCCAGGCGCGCGTCATCCCGATCTCCGACAAGGTGGCTGACTATTCCCAGAAGGTGCTCGACACCCTGTTCGCCGCCCCGGTGGTCAACGGCACGGCGGGGCTTCGCGTGGACATCGACACCACGGCCGAGCGGATGCAGAAGAAGATCCGCGACGCACAGTTGCAGAAAATCCCCTACATGCTGGTCGTCGGCGAACGCGAGGCGGCGGAAGGAAAAGTCGCGGTTCGTCTGCGTTCCGGAAAGGATTTGGGAGCCATGCCGCTCGAAACCTTCATCGCCCGGATCAAAAAGGAAGCCGAAACCCGCAAGGAAACAGCGGATTAAGGCTTGCCAAACCGATAAGCCGTTCTATTCTGGCCCAGAACCGGGGCGGCCAAGCCCAACAGGTTCGTGCGACAACCATTGCCGCGCGCCGACGACAAGGAGACTCCGCCTGAGCCAAATCCGAACAGCGATTCGTAGGGCCGGCGAAAGCTCTGCGGATGGTCTGCGCAAGGCTCGTGACAGGAGAGAGTCATAGTACCCAGACGTTTTCAAACGCAGGCCCCCGCCCCCGCTGCGAAGGACGGCCCCCGCGTCAATGAGGAAATTTTCGCCCGCTCCATCCTTCTGATCGGAGACGACGGCCACAAATACGGAGAAATCGGCACCGACGAAGCCCGCGCCATCGCGGAGGAAAAAGGTTTCGACCTCGTCGAAGTCTCGCCGGACAACAAGCCGCCCGTGGTCAAGCTGATGGACTACGGCAAATACAAATACGAACAGCAGAAGAAAGCCGCCGAGGCGCGCAAGAAGCAGAAGGTCATCGAGATCAAGGAGATCAAGATGCGCCCGACCATCGACGATCACGATTATGACGTGAAGATGCGTTCGGTCCGCCGCTTCTTCGACGAAGGCGACAAGGTGAAGGTCACCTTGCGTTTCCGCGGCCGTGAAATGGCCCACCAGCATCTGGGCATGGAACTGCTCACCCGCATCCAGAAGGATGTCGAGCCGATCGCCAAGATCGAGCAATATCCGAAAATGGAAGGCCGCCAGATGATGATGGTGCTGGCGCCGAGGTAGTCTGAATTCTCACCTCCCCCTTGTGGGGAGGTCGGAGAGCGAAGCGATCCGGGTGGGGGACCGAGTTCGACATCGGTCCCCCACCCGAAAAATCCTTCGCTGCGCTTCGGATTTGTTCGACCTCCCCACAAGGGGGAGGTGAGTTTTACGGTTCTGGCCATTCCTTACAGCACTTCGCAATCGTCTCCGGATCGGCGTTGCCGCCCGATAAAACGATGGCGATGGACTTTCCTTCGATCTTTCCGGCGAGCAGCGCAGCCAATGCGGCGCTGCCGCCGGGTTCGACCACCAGTTTCAGTTTGCGGAACGCATAGCTCACCGCGCGCGAGAGTTCGGCGTCGGTGACGGCGAGGCCGTGCAATCCGACAATGCGCGCGATGGCGAACGGCACCTTGCCGGGCGTGGGCGCCATCAGCGAATCCGCGATGCTTACGCCATTCGCCGCTGCCCTGCGGCGTTCGCCTTTCTCCATCGACAGGCGCATGCCATCGAAGCCCTGCGGTTCGACGCTGAAGGTGCGTGTGTTCGGGCGATGTTTCGACATTGCGAGCGCGATGCCGCTCACCAATCCGCCGCCGCTGCACGGCACGGCCACCGCGTCGAGCGCGGGGGCGTCTTGGGCGATCTCCAATCCGACGGTGCCCTGCCCCGCCACAATCCAGGGATCGTCGAAGGGGCGCACGAGGGTCGCGCCGCGTTCGTCGCAAATCTTTTGTGCGATGGCCTCGCGATCTTCGCGGTGGCGATCGTAGGTCACGATCTCTGCGCCCAACGCGCGCGTGCCTTCGAGTTTGGCGTGCGGGGCGTCGGCGGGCATGACGATGGTGGCTTTCATGCCGAGCAGGGAGGCGGCGGCCGCGACACCTTGCGCGTGGTTGCCCGAGGAGAACGCGACCACACCTTTGAGGCGGTCGCCCGCGGGTATCATCAAGAGGCGGTTCGCCGCGCCGCGGATCTTGAACGATCCTGTCCGTTGCAGGTTCTCGGCCTTCAGGAAAATGCGCGCGCCCATTCGCGCGTTGAGGTCGGGGCTTTCGATCAGGGGCGTGCGCAAGATGAACGGGGCGATCCGCGCCGCCGCCATCTCGATATCGTCCGCTGTGGGAAGGGCGATCATGTGGCCCAAGGATATCATCGAACGAAGATCGTGCGTCCCGGCTTTACGGTGCCGCAAAAATCCCTTAGCCCGGTCTTGTGGACGGGGTTATGGTCCGGCCGACCGGCGCTCGCCGGTCCCGCCCTTTCGATCAATCAGAGGACACGCGTGCTGAAGGCCTACCAACTTCAGAACGGCGCTCTCAAGGGCGCCGTCGTTCCGGAAGGGGGCATACTTCCCCCGGACGCGCTGTGGATCGACCTCCTCACCCCCACCGCCGAAGAACGGCGCATGGTCAACACCATGACCGCGATGGATCTTCCCACCCGCGCGGACATGGAAGAGATCGAGGTGTCGAGCCGCCTCTATCAGGAGGACGGCGGCATCTTCATGACGGCCATGGTGCTGGCAAACACCGACGGCGACCGGCCGATTGCCGACGTGGTGAGCTTCGTCCTGGCACATGAGCGGCTGGTCACCATCCGCTATATCGATCCGCAGCCCTTCCGCACCTTCGCGGCGCGTTGCGAGCGGACCACGGTTATCGCCAGCAAGGCCGAGAACGTGTTCATGGCGCTGCTGGACGTGATCGTGGACCGCATGGCCGATATTCTGGAGCGCGCCGGCTCCGACATCGAAACCATCAGCCGCGAAATCTTCGACATCGATCCGCAGCACAAGCTGGGCACCAGCGATTTCCAGGGCATTTTGCGCAGGCTGGGCCGCAAGCACGATTTGACCAGCAAGATGCGCGAGTCGTTGCTCACCATCGGTCGTATGCTGACCTTCCTCACCCAGGCCACCGAAGGCCGCGGCAGCAAGGACGTGCGCACCCATATCAAGACGATTACCCGCGACGTGCAATCGCTGCAGGACCATTCCTCGTTCCTGTCGACCAAGCTCAGCTATTTGCAGGACGCGACGCTCGGCCTCATCAACAACGAGCAGAACAACATCATCAAGATCATGTCGGTGGCGGCGATGGTGTTCCTGCCGCCGACCCTGTTCGCTTCGATCTGGGGTATGAACTTCACCTTCATGCCGGAACTGCATTCGGTTCTGGGCTATCCCATCGCCATCGCGGTGATGATCCTTTCCGCCGTGCTGCCCTATATCTGGTTCAAGCGCAGAGGCTGGCTCTGAACAGACCTGCTCTCGGCATTTCGCTCAAGCTCGGCGCGACGTTGGCGTTCTCGCTGATGTATGCGGCGGTGAAACTGGCAGGCGAAGTGCCGCTGGGCGAGGCGATTTTCTTTCGGTCGTTCTTCGCCCTGGTTCCGCTGTTCGTGCTGGCCGCCTTCACCGCGGGCGTGGGCAATGTGATGCGGACCAGGCGGCCCGGCGTGCACCTGCTGCGCTCGCT
>DASZYI010000021.1:0-23382 GCA_035545475.1 Rhizomicrobium sp. | reverse complement strand
CACGGTGCTATTGAGCACCTTCTTGATCAGCCATTTCGATCTGTTCGGTCTGCGTCAGGTCTGGCGCAATTTCACCGGCCAGGACGCGCCCGAGCAGAGGTTTTATACGCCGTTTCTGTACAAGTTCGTGCGGCATCCGCTTTACATGGGCTTCGTGCTGGCGTTCTGGGCGACGCCCACGATGACAATGGGGCATTTGCTGTTTGCGATTGCCACGACCGGCTACATGCTGATCGCCATCCAGCTTGAAGAACGCGATCTGGTCGATGCGTTCGGTTCGACCTATGTCGAATATCGCAGGCGGGTGTCGATGATCATTCCGCTGCTGCCGAGGTGATCCAACGCAATCAAAAAAACATTCCCTCTCCCCCTTGGGGGAGAGGGTTAGGGTGAGGGGGTGATCGTGCAACGATTTCACTATCGAGCATGTAGCGGCATCCGCCCCCTCACCCCGGCCCTCTCCCCCTCTGGGGGAGAGGGAGAAGTTTTGGGTTATCGCCGCGCCAGTTCCTTCACATAGCTGCGAATGCGATAGGCGTTCACGCCCATGTCGGGGCCTGCGAGGCGGCTTTTGGAGCGGATGTCGAGACGTGCGCCTTCGCCCGATTTCACCACGCGGATCACGATGTCGTCGGTGAAGCCGAACCAGAAGCTGGTGTCGGTGCATTCGATGGTGCCCGCTTCGGGGTCGAAGCCGACGAGGTGCCAGCCCATCCGCTTCACCGCGAAGAAGGCGCGCCAGTAAAGCACCGGCACTTTCGTCAGGATCGCGATGGGTTTGACCCAGGCATAATACTTCTTCTGCAAGGCTGAGACCGTGGTGCGCTTGCCCTCGAAATCGAGCGTCAGCGGGCCTTCGTAGCTCGCGGGCGTATCGGCGCTTTTGCGCAAGGGCAGCAGCGCCTTGAACTGCGGGGGGTTCATCACGTCGCTCGATATGTCGTGGATCGGCGGCATGGTGCGCAGCATCACGATGTCGTTCACCGGCGTGTAGAGAAATGCGATGGAGCCGATCAGCGCAAGGGCGCCATAACGCGCCGCGCGTCCGACATTGAGGAACAGCGCCAACACCGCCCAAACGAGCGAGAAAATGAACGACAGCGCACCGGCGAGCACCGCCCAGGGAAAAATGCGCCATAGTCCGTTATAGGCATCCCAAAGCCCCAAACGCGTGCCGAGCGCCGCCGCGCCTGCGATCGCCAAGGCAATCGCAAGCGCCGCGAAGGCCAGCTTCGCGAGGACGGGCAAAAAGCGCATCCAATCCCCTTGTTACGCCGCAGCAGTAGGCAGTTGGTACTTCCCGAACTTCTCGCGCAGCGTCGTCTTTTGAATCTTGCCGGTGGCCGTGTGCGGAATCTCGTCCACAAACACCACGTCGTCCGGCATCCACCATTTGGCGATCTTGCCGTTGAGATAGGCCAGCAACTCTTCGCGCGTTGCTTTCTGGCCGGGCTTCAACACCACAATCAGCAAGGGCCGCTCGTCCCATTTGGGATGGTAGACGCCGATGACGGCGGCTTCCGCCACTGCCGGATGGCCCACCGCAAAATTCTCGATGTCGATGGAGGAGATCCATTCGCCGCCGGATTTGATCACGTCCTTGGCGCGGTCGGTGATGGTCATATAGCCCTGCGGACAGAGCGTGGCGACATCGCCGGTATCGAACCAGCCATCGTGATCGAAGGCGGCCTTGCCCTCCCCGCCCATATAGCCTTTGGCGATGGCTGGCCCGCGCACTTTCAGGCGGCCGAACGCCTTACCGTCGCGCGGCAGTTCGTTGTTGTTGTCGTCGACGATCTTCATCTCGACGCCGAAGGGCGCGTGGCCCTGCTTGCACTTGTAGTCGAGCTGTTTTTCGTAAGGCAGATCGGCGATGGCATGTTTCATCGTGCCGAGCGTGCCGAGCGGACTCATCTCGGTCATGCCCCAGGCGTGGACCACCTGTACGCCATATTTCTTCTCGAAGGTCTCGATCATCGAGCGCGGGCAAGCCGAGCCGCCGATCAGCACCATCTTGAGCGTGGAGAGCTTGAGATTGTTCTGTTCGAGATATTGCAACAGCATCAGCCAGACCGTCGGCACCGCCGCGGTCATGGTGACGCCCTCGCCTTCCAGCAATTCGTAAACCGACGCGCCGTCGAGCTTCGGGCCGGGGAAGACGATCTTGGCGCCCACCATCGGCGCTTCGAAGGTGATGGCCCATGCATTGGCATGAAACATCGGCACGACAGGCAGCACGCAATCGGTGTTGGACAGGCCGTGCGCATCCTTCTGCGCCACGATCAGTGCGTGCAGCACGTTGGAGCGGTGGCTATAGAGTACGCCCTTCGGGTTGCCCGTCGTGCCCGACGTGTAGCAGAGACCGCAGGCCGTGTTCTCGTCGAACTCCTTCCATTTGAATTCGGGATTGGCGTCGGCGATGAAATCCTCATAAGCCATCAGGCCGGGCAGATCGACATCGGGCAAGTGCGCGCGGTCCGTCAGCGCGATGTAGAATTTCACATGCTTGAGCTGGGGGGCGATCTTCACCACCAGGTCGGTGAAGGTGGTGTCGAAGAACAGCGCCTGATCCTCGGCGTGGTTGGCGATGTAGACGAGCTGGTCGGGGAACAGGCGCGGGTTCAGCGTGTGATAGACCGCCCCGATGCCGGTGATGCCGTACCAGGTCTCCATGTGGCGGTGGCCGTTCCAGGCCAGCGTCGCCACCCGGTCGCCGAATTTGATGCCGCGGCGTTCCAGCGCGTCGGCCACCTGCCGGGAGCGCCGGGCTATTTGGCGGTAATTCGTGCGGTGGATCGGCCCCTCGACCAGCCGTGTCACGACCTCCCGGTCGCCATGGTTCAGCGCCGCGTGATCGATGATCTTGTGGACCAGCAACGGCCAGTCCTGCATCAGTCCAAGCATAAGTGTTTCACCCCAGCAATTGTTCTGCCGCCATCATAGGAACGGCTGGGGCGGGCGGCAACGCGGCGTTGACGGACAGGAACCGGGGGGCGCTAAATCCGGCCTGGCCGAAACCGAAGGAACGCCATGCCCCTGACCAATTCCCAGATGCGCGACGTCAATTCCGTCCTGCATCCCTACACCAACCTCGTGAAGTTGCGCGAAACCGGCGCCACCGTGTTCGAGCGCGGCAAGGGCGTGCGGGTCTATGACGACACCGGCAAGGACTATATCGAGGCGATGGCGGGGCTTTGGTCCACCGCGCTCGGCTGGGGCGAGAATGCGCTGGCCGATGCCGCCGCCGAGCAGATGCGCAAACTCTCCTTCGGGCACCTGTTCTCGGGCAAGAGCCACGAACCGGCGATTGCGCTGGCCGAGAAGCTGAAGGAGATCATGCCGTTCGCCGTGGGCAAGGTGTTCTTCGCGGCGTCCGGTTCCGAGGCCAACGACACGCAGATCAAGCTCTACTGGTATGCCGCCAATGCGCGCGGGCAGACGAAGAAAAAGAAGATCCTTTCGCGGCAACGCGCCTATCACGGCGTAACGCTCGCGTCGGCGAGCCTGACCGGCTTGCCCGCCAATCACAGAAGTTTCGACCTGCCGTTCAACTTCGCGATCCATGCCGATTGTCCGCACTACTATCGCGCGGCGGAACCGGGCGAGACGGAAGAACAGTTCTCCAAACGCCTGGCGCAGAACCTCGACGCACTGATCGAACGCGAAGGCGCGGACACGATTGCCGCGATGATCGCCGAGCCCGTGATGGGGGCGGGCGGCGCGATCGTGCCGCCCAAGGGCTATTTCGATGCGATCTGCCCGGTTCTCTCCAAGCACAATATTCCGCTGATCGACGATGAAGTCATCACCGGCTTCGGGCGCACCGGGGAATGGTTCGGTTGTTCGACCTATGGTTTCGAGCCGGAGAGCATGTCCATCGCCAAGGCGTTGTCGTCGTCCTATCTGCCGATTTCGGCGGTGGTGCTGTCGCCGGAGATGAGCGAGATCATCGAGGAAGAATCCGGCAAGATCGGCACGTTCGGACACGGCTTTACCTATGGCGGGCATCCGGTGTCGTGCGCGGTGGCGCTCAAGGCCATCGAGATCTATCAGGAACGCGACATCGTGGGCCATGTGCGCCACGTGTCGCCCGTCTTCCTGCGGCGGTTGAAGAAACTTGCCGATCATCCGCTGGTGGGCGAGGCAAACGGCGTGGGATTGATCGGCGCGGTCGAATTGGTAGCCGGCAAAAACGCGAAGACGGCGTTCGACCCGGCGAAAGGCGTGGCCGCAACCATCGTCCGGTTCAGCGAAGAAGAAGGGTTGATCGTGCGCCCGCTTCTGGGCGACCGCATCGCGTTCTGCCCGCCGCTTGTCATCACCGAAGCGGAGATCGACGAATTGTTCGACCGCTTCGAACGCGCGCTGGCGAAGGGTCTGGATTGGGCGAAGGGCCAGGGATTGCTGGCCGCATAAGCCGGTAGGAAAAAGTAGGAAATCCTGCTACCATACGGCCAGCAGGAGATTCCGCCATGGGCAAAATCGAAAAGATCAGCGTCTCGCTTCCCGCCGAAATGGTGAAAGCGGTGAACAGGGCCGTCGACAGCGGCAACTATGCGAGCGTGAGCGAGGTCGTGCGCACGGCGTTGCGCAGGTGGGAGTACGAACAAGCAGAAAGCGACCGGTTGTACCAACAGGCTGTGAAAGCTTATGGCTTAGAGCGCCTTCGGCAAATGGTGCAGGAAGGGATCGATAGCGGGCCGGGGATAGATATCGATGAAGCTTTCGACCGCGTCCGCGCGCGGCTTAAGCAAAAGTGGGGGGAAGGTAATGGAGGTCGTAAGGCTGTCGCCGGCCGCTCTGCGAGATCTCGATGAGATCGCAGACTATATCGCAAAAGACAATTATGCTCGCGCGATAAGTTTTACTGACGAGCTTTATGACGCTTGTGCAGAATTATCGACCAATCCCATGGCACACCCTGATCGCTCCGATCTCGGATCGGGTTTGCGGCTGAAGATTTACAAGAACTACCTGATTATTTTTCGCATCGGTCCAAAAGCGATCCGCGTGGAACGTATCGTCCATGGCGCGCGCGATATGAAGAACCTTTCCTTAAAATAACAGCCAGCAGAAACATCATTGGACTCTGTGAAATTCGCGCGCTTCTGACGCGGGTGAAATAGGAACGGTTTTTGCTCTTGCGCTTTATTTAGATAGGGCGGATTCGCGCCTTGGTTTGGCGCGCCGCGATTTCTCATCTTCTTTTTCAGGAGCGCGCAATGAGCACATTCACCTTGGCCCCCCTGCCTTGGAACGAAAACGATCTCGAACCGGTGATTTCGGCCAGGACCATCGGCTTTCACTACGGCAAACACCACAAAGCCTATGTGGAGACTCTCAACAAGTTGGTGGCCGACACCAAATATGCCGACATGAAGCTGGAAGAGATTGTGCGCGACACTGCCAACGCGCAGGACGGCACCAAGGAGAAAACGATCTTCAACAATGCGGGCCAGGTGTGGAACCATGATTTCTACTGGCGAAGCCTGGCGCCGAAGCCCGGCAAGCCGAGCGGCGATCTGGCGAAAGCCATCGAGCGCGATTTCGGCGACGCTGCGAAACTGATCGAGCAGCTTGCCGAAGCGGGCAAGACGCAGTTCGGATCGGGCTGGGCGTGGCTGGTGTCGAAGGGCGGCAAGCTGTCGGTTGAAAAGACGGGCAACGCGATGAGCCCCATGGCGAAAGGCACGAACTGCCTTCTGACCGTCGATGTGTGGGAACATGCTTATTATCTCGACTACCAGAACGCGCGGCCGAAATATCTGGAAGAGGTGTTGGGCAAGATTCTGAACTGGGATTTCGCGTCGGAAAATCTTCGCCGCGAAGATCAACCCGTTCGCGCTGCAGCATAAATCTCAAGGGCGCGCCGCTTGAATACCCGGCGGCGCGCCCTATGTATTGTGTAGCCATGAATACATTTTCGCATTCGCGTTTCCTGAATCGCGCGGGCCGCCTGCACTCAGGCGATTAGCCCGGACGGCCTTTTGCGGCGTCCGGGACGACACTTCCTCTTCCATTCAGCTCGCAGCAAGGGGCCGTCATCGGTCCCGCAGGGAGAACTTTGACATGGCCATCGCCACGGAACTTCCGGACATCGTGATTTCGGCGGACGATCACAAAAGGCTTCAGAACCTCGCCGCCGCGGCGCAGAAAAGCGCGCCGCGCGTGGCGGAATATCTTCAGGAAGAGTTGGATCGCGCGACCGTGTGCGGCACCGCCGGAAACTGCGCGCCGGGCGTGCGGATGGGATCGTTCGTGGAATTCCGCGACGATGACTCGGGGCGCGTGCGCACCGTCCAGCTTGTCTTTCCGGCCGATGCCGACGTCGAGGCGGACCGCATTTCCATTCTGACGCCGGTGGGCGCGGCGTTGATCGGGCTTTCCGAAGGCCAGTCCATCGAATGGCGCACGCGCGCCGGGGAATGGAAGACACTGACAGTATTGAAAGTGTCGGACCGCAAGAACGCGCTTGGCTATCTCGACGTTTGAGGACGCTGGAAAAACGGCCGCGGCATCACCATATCCATAATGTCCGGCAGGTGTGCCGTCGGATCCTCCTGCCGGACATGCCGCAATAGTGCGGTTTCTGGAAGGAGAAATGTCGTGCGCCGCCCCCATCATCCCAATGCTCTTCCGCAGCAGACATGGAGCAACCGCTCCATCGCCGCCGCAATCGGCGTGGGGTTGATCCATGTGCTGTTCTTCTATGGATTGCTGACCGGACTTTCCGAGCGGATCACGCAATCGCTGCCGAACATCATCGACGTTCGCATTCTGGACCGCGTCGAACCGCAGGCTGTCGAATTGCCGCCGCCCCCCATGCCGGACCTGGCGCAGCCGAGCATCGACCTCGTGCCGCCGCCGGAGATCCGCATCGCAGCGCCTGCCTCTTCGCAGGCGATCACGGTCGAACAGAAAACTGTCGAAACGCTGCCGGCGGTTTCGCGCACGACGGCACCGGCGCAGCCCAACGCTGCACCCGCCCCTGCGCCGACACCGGCCAAGAGCATCGCGGCCACGCATACCATTCCGCCCTATCCGCCCCTGTCGCGCAGATTGGGTGAGGAAGGCATCGTGCAGCTGAAACTCGCCATCGGTGTCGACGGCCGGGTGGTGGGTGCCGTGATCGAGAAATCGAGCGGCAGCCAGCGGCTGGACGATGCCGCGCGCGATTGGGTGGTGCGTCACTGGCGCTACTATCCCGCCACGCGCGACGGAAAAGCGGTCGCTTCGAATGCGCAGGTGAAGGTCGTTTTCAACCTGAAGACCGCGCGCACCTGACAATCGTTCACGAAATCTAAAGCGCGAACCATCACAGTCCCACACGGCAGAGTGGCCGTGGGGACGTGATGGGGTCGGCGGGTTTCGGCAAGCGGGGCACAGTCGCGCGCATGACCGCGCGGCCCAATGCAATCGACGCCAAGCCAATTCCGGTTCAACTATCCGCCATTTCTGAAAGTCGCATCCCTTTCGCGTCGCTTGCGATATTGGCGCTGCTCGCTTTCGTTTTCGCGGTGGAAATGAACCACGCGACGCCGGAGTCGCCCGGAACGCCTTCGCTCGATACCCTGATTTCCCTCGGCGGGATCGGTCACGCGCTGGTGTTCGAACACGAGCAATGGTGGCGCATCTTCACTGCGCCGTTGATGCATGGAAGCGTGTCGCATCTTGTTTCCAACGCGTTCGGTCTGCTGCTGGCGGGCTGGCTGCTGGAACCGTTGATCGGGCGGGCGTGGTACGTTGCGATCTTCACGGTCGGGGCGGTCGCGGGTTCAATCGGATCGCTGCTTGCGTCGGATGCCATCGTTTCCATCGGCGCGTCGGGTGCGATCATGGCGCTGCTGGCGGCGGTGCTGGTCTGGTGCATTCCCTTCGAAGACCAGGTGCGCGGCAAGCGGCTTCGCCGGTATGCGATTTGGATGTTCGTATCCGCATTGATTCCGGCGGCCGGTGGCCATGTCGATCTCGGCGCGCATATGGGCGGTGCGGTCGCCGGAGGATTGTTCGGATTCCTGCTCCAGATCGTCTGGCCGGAAACGGAGGAACGGCCCGGTCACGCGCAATTCGCCACCTACATTTCCGCAGGGGGGTTGGCGATGGCTGCACTGGCTTTCGCGCTCACCGCGGCGTTCCCGACACCCAAGGTTGGGCAGGACATTCAGAGCGCACTCATCCCGCAATCCGAGTTGCCGCATAGCACGGAAGAAGGGATCGCGCGTTCCGCCGATCTGGTGAGGCGCTATCCCGACGATCCGCGCGGGCATCTTTTGCACGCAATGTCTTATCTCCGCCTGCGCCAACTCACCGATGCGCAATCCGAAATCCGGATTGCGATGGCAAAGAGCGACCAGCCGGGCCTTCGCGATCTTCCCGATTTTCGTATTTCGCTGCGCCTGATGCTGGCCGTCACCATGTCGGTGCAAGGCCGCATCGGCGACGCCAAGGCCGTTCTTCTGCCCGGAGATTGCGAACGCGCTGCCGACCCTTCCGCAACCGGACTGGAGCCGGCTTATCGGCAGCTCCGCGACACAAAAATCTGCCCATAGGTCCGGTATTTCCTTTCCGGCCCGCGATGTTATGAGTCCTCCCTGACAGCCATCGGGAGAGAAGCATGAGCGCGTTGCAGGTCGAAGCCCCGGAATGGATGACGGAAGACCTCCGCATCTTCGAAGACGGCGTGGCGAAATTCATGGAGCGCGAGGTCGCGCCCAACCAGGAACGCTATATGAAGCAGCAGGGCGTGGACCGCGCGCTGTGGAAGAAGGCGGGCGAATACGGGCTGCTTTGTGCTTCGATGCCGGAAGAATATGGCGGCGCGGGTGGCACGTTTGCGCACGAAGCGGTGATCATCGACCAGTTGGGCAAGAAGGCGGGCGACGGTTGGGGCATCACGCTGCACAACGCCATCGTGGCGCCTTACATCCTTCACTACGGCAGCGAAGAGCAAAAGAAGCGCTGGTTGCCGAGACTTGCGAGCGGCGATCTTGTCGGCGCGATTGCGATGACCGAACCGGGCACCGGTTCCGACCTGCAAAGCATCAAGACCAATGCCAAGCGCGACGGCAATCATTATGTGCTGAACGGTTCGAAGACCTTCATCACCAATGGGGGCACGGCGAACCTGATCATCGTGGTGAGCAAGACCGATCCTTCCAAGGGCGCGAAGGGAACCTCGCTGATTGTGGTCGAGACCGACGAGGTGGAAGGATTCCGCCGGGGGCGCGTGCTGGAAAAGCTTGGCCAGAAGGCGAACGACACGGCCGAATTGTTTTTCGATGACGTGCGCGTGCCGACCTCGAATCTGATCGGCGTCGACGAAGGCATGGGGTTCATTCAACTCATGCAGCAACTTCCGCAAGAGCGGCTGATCATCGCGGCGCAGGGTTTGGCCGTGATCGAGCGCGCGCTGGAGATTACGAGTGCTTACGTGAAAGAGCGCAAGGCTTTCGGCAAGCAGCTCATCGAATTTCAGAACACGCAATTCAAGCTCGCCGAGTGCAAGACGGAAGCGACCGTCGCCAAGGTGTTCGTCAATCACTGCATTGCGATGCATCTTGAGGGCAAGCTCGATGCGACATTGGCGTCAATGGCGAAGCTCTGGCTCACCGACACGCAATGCAAGATCGTGGACGAGTGCCTGCAGCTTCACGGCGGCTATGGCTACATGAACGAATATCCCATCGCGCGCATGTATGCGGATAGCCGCGTACAGAAGATCTATGGCGGCACGAACGAGATCATGAAGTTGCTGATCGCGCGGAGTTTGTGAGATTCAGGCGAGACCGAGCGCTGCGCGAGCGGCGTCGCTCAACCCGCTGGCCGTAAATGGGTTGCAGATGGTGATGGTGCCAAACCGGGCGCCGTCCGCCATGTCCTCACTGATGAAAACCGTGCAGCCGTTTTGGGCGGCGGAGGCCAGAAGCACTGCATCCCAATAGAAAAATTTTCCGGCGGCGGCTTCTTCTGCGGCGATGTTATGCGCGGTTGTGCTCGCCGCGAACGTGTCGAAAGTGCCCAAGAAAGATTTGACCTGATCGCGGGCGAAAGACGGCGTCACCTTCAGCTTGCGAACGAGCGCGACATAGAATTCACCGACGGCTTGCAGCGCCAGAACGCAATCTGCGACCGCAGCCGCGCCGATAATCTCAATCGCCTGCCGCTGCTTCGCCGGATCTCGTGCATCGAAGGCATAAAAAAGAATATTGGTATCGAGCGTGACTCTAGTCACGCCGGTAAAGCTCTTCGCGCTTCCAGGCTTTGCCGTCGGATTTGGCGGTGCTGTGCCGGGCGGTGTCCAGAAGCCGTTTCAAGGCTTTCTGGCGTTCCGGCGAAAGCTGACGCTTGACGCTCCGAGAGGAAGCGGGATGAATTTCCGCCGCGGGCTGGCCGTTGCGCAGAACCTGCACGCTTTCGCCTGTTTCCTGCACTTCACGCACCAGTTGCGAAAATTGCTGGTTAGCTTCCCGCATCGTCATTTGCCGCATGGCAATCTCCATAGTGCTACATATGTAGCACGATCGAAGCCCATTTTCAATCCCTGTTGCTCGGGTAGGGTGTCGGCACGCTATCCAACATGGAGCCAAGGCATGTCTTACAAAGAAATCCTTTATGACGTGAAAGATCAAATCCTCACCATAACGTTGAACCGTCCGGAAAAACTCAACGCGTTCACCGGCACGATGATGAACGAGTTGGTGGATGCGTTCGGGCGCGCGGACAAGGACGACAACATCCGCGCCATCGTGGTCACCGGCGCGGGACGCGCATTTTGTGCGGGCGCCGATTTGTCGGCGGGAGCGGATACGTTCGATTCCCAGAAGCGCACCGACCGTCCGGAACGCATGCGGCCGCAAGGATCGGAGATTGACTGGAGCGCGGAGTATGTGCGCGATGGCGGCGGACGCGTGACGCTTGCGATCTTCAATTGTCTGAAGCCCGTCATCGCGGCGGTGAACGGACCTGCAGTCGGCATCGGCGTGACCATGCAGCTTGCGATGGACATTCGCATCGCGAGCGAGACAGCGCGCTTCGGTTTCGTGTTCTCGCGGCGCGGCATCGTGCCGGAAGCCTGTTCGAGCTGGTTCCTGCCGAAGATCGTCGGCATCAGCCAGGCGCTCGAATGGTGCTTCTCCGGCCGGGTGTTCGATGCGAAGGAAGCGCTTGCCGGGCGGCTGGTGAAGGAGATCGTGCCGCCGGACCAACTGTTCGCGCGCGCCTATGAGATCGCAGCCGAAATCCGCGACAACACCGCGCCGGTTTCGGTGGCGCTGATCCGCCAGATGATGTGGCGGCTTTCGGCCACCGATCATCCGATGGAAGCGCACAAAATCGATTCACGCGGCATCTATTCGCGCGGCGCTTCGGCGGATGTGCGCGAAGGCGTCGTTGCGTTTCTCGAAAAGCGCAAGGCGAATTTTCCCCAGGTCGTCACAAAAGACATGCCGCCCTATTTCCCGTGGTGGAAAGAGCGCGGCTACGAATAGGTCAGAAGCGGCGGAACGAAGTCGCCAAGACCTGCCAAACGCGGCACAGCGGCAGAGGCGGAGATCTTCGCCTCTCCGCCGCCGTCATATTGCGCTTTTGCGAGCGTCCTCCGTGTGCGGGTTTTATCGCACGAGGTTAACGGCGCATTACCTCACTAGTGGATAGGCCCGGCCGACGGCAAAGGACTTTGCTGGCTGCCGGGTTGACGGGTGTAGCCGCTGCGGCAGGCGGAAAAGCCGGACTGCCAGCCGCTTCTGTAGGGCTTGCTGCTATTGAACAAAGCCTCGTCGCGATCCCCGTCACCCCGGCGATAGTCGGTGTTCTGCGCGTTGGCGGCGGCGCAACCGTCGCTATAGCCGCTCTGGTAGTTGGGGTCCTTCTGCATGGCCCTGTCCTTGCTGGACACGAAAATTCCGCAACCGGAAAGGGCGAGCGCGGCGGCGAGGAGAGACGGAAGGAAAAGGCGTTTCATGGCGCGAGCTTTATCGTTTTGACACAGAAGCTTCAATCTCCCCGCTCAACAGCTTAACCGGCGTTTAATGGCGGTTCCCCGAAACTGGGCCCGTATCGGGAAAACCCGAACGGGGGTGTTGCGTGGCGGGCCGGGTGGACATCAAAAAAGCGCGCGTGTTGCTCGTGTGTGGGCGCGCCCACACTGTACAGGTGCTGCGCACGACTTTTGGAATGCTCAATCTCAAGACGGTTGTGGTGATGCCTACGGCCGCGTCTGCGCTGGAAGCGCTTCGCGGACACCCATTTACCGCTGTTTTCTGCGATAGCGGGATCGACGACGTGGACGGCGTTCCCTTTGCGCTGGCGGCACGCCGTCTGCCGGGCATGCTCAACCCCATGATACCGATCTTCACGCTGGCCTCTTTTCCGAGCCGCGCCGATGTCGAGCGCGCGCGCGACCAGGGCGTCACCGATGTGCTGGCGCAACCTGTCAGTGCGGCCGTTATCGTTCGCAAGCTGCGCACGGCGCTGGCGCATCCCCGCCCATTCATTGCGGCACCCGATTTCTTCGGTCCGGACCGGCGCACGCGGCAATCCAAGACATATTTCGATATCGATCGCCGCTCCCGGCAGCCGAAGAAAATCGCCTATCCGGGGCCGAACACGCCCGCGCATTAGCTTTTTTTGGCGGATTCCCGCGATTTTCCGGACAATTCGATCAAATTTGAATCGATCCAGAACCAAATCGACAGAACGGCATTTCCCTTCTGCGTGGGAACCGGGTGGATCGGCCTTAATATCTACAAATTTAATCGATCATTTCAGATCGCGGCAAAGCGGGGGCGCTTAAGGTCCACTAGAGCGAGGTGGAAGTGATTCTCAAGGCGGCCATCGTTTTTGCAGTCGTTTTGCTGCTGATACCGGACCAGCCGGGAAAGGCGGGCGAAGCCGCACCGGCTTCGGGCGTGCTGACGGCGTTGCAATCGGCGCTCCTCGACGACATCGCGCAAGTCCGCTCGGACATCGCCGAAAGCCAGGCCAAGCGCGGCGGAAGCCTGCTCGACAGGATTTGACAGGAAAGTTCCCGCCGCTCTCAATGCGCGGGCCATGACAGAATCTTTCGATCCCAAAGATCACCGCGTCGTCCCCTTGCGCGCGTTCCGCGAACTGAAGGTGGGCGAGATCTTCCGCAATCCTTCGCGCACCTTGGGCGATGGCAATTTCACCGCATTCCAGACGGTGAGCCTCGACAATCATCCGATCCATTACGATGTCGAATATTGCAAGGCGCTGGGCCACCCTGCCCCGCTGGCGCATGGGCTGCAGGTGCTGGCGTTCACGGCCGCAGGCGCCGGGCTCTTTCCGCATGTCATCGGCGAAAGCCTGATCGGGTTCATCGAGGTCAATGCGAAATTCCTCAAGGCGGTTTATCCGGGCGACACGCTGCATCCGGCACTGGAGATCACCGAGCTTGTTCCGCAACGCACGACCGGCATCGTGGTGATGCGCGCCACGGTGCACAATCAGAAGCGCGAATTGGTGCTCGATGGCGTGCACAAATATCTGCTGCGTCTCTGATCTCATTTCGCCGCCGCCATCTCCGGCATCATCGACGTCCAGCTTCGCATGCAGGTCCGGGCAGGCGCGGTGATGATGAGGCCGTAATGTTCGGCCAGACGATCGAGTGCGATCTGCAACACGACCTTGGCGGAACGCTGCGGCCAGCCCAGCTCCTGCTCCATGCCTTCGAGGCGCATGAGATGGCAGCAAACGCCGAACAGAATGTCCGACAATCCGGGCCCCACCGCTTTCATCGCGAGAGTGAAACGCTGTTTCGCCGCCAACACCATGTCGGAAAATTCCGCCGGCGAACGGGAGCTTGAAAGCACCACCGGCGCATCGAGATCGACGGCGAGACGCGGGGTGAGACGCGCCAAGGTGAAATCGCGGCGCAGCCGTTCCCCCGCTTCGAATTGCGTCGCACCGATCATGCCGCGATGGCGAAGCCAGGCGATGGGCGATTCCGCTTCGTTGATTTCGACTTCGCGTTCGAGACCTTGGGAATCGACGATTTTGCGCCGCGTGGTGATGCGATGCTGTGCGGCAAAGGGCGAGGCATCTTCGCACTCGGCCCGCTTGAGCCAGCCCAAACCGGCGTCGCTCAACGCAAAGCCGTTTTCGGCAGAGCCTTTGAGCCAATCGCGCGCGGCGAAGGCTTCCACCGTGCGACGCTCCACCTTCACCGCATTGCGCAACGCGCCGGTGCCGGTCACCGCATAACGGCCCCTGTCATACACCACCAGTCGCTTGCCGCTTGCGAGTTTGCGCAGCACGCGGCGCGCTTCGCGCAACACTTCCTGCTCGCCCACGCTCATGGCGACACCCCGGCCGCCTTGCGCAATTGGAATTCCAGCCGCTCTACCGAACGGTCGTATTGCGGATCGTCGCGCCAACGCTCCACCTGGCGGCAGGCGTGATGCACCGTGCCTGGGCTGCGCCCCGTTTCGACCGCCAATTCCCGCAAGCCGATGCCAAACACCACGCGCGCCAGATAGGTCGCAAGCTGGCGCGCCTTCTGCGCCTCAAGCCTTCGCGTGCGGCTGCGCATCTCCGTCATCGGCAGGCCGCAATTCGCGGCCACCACGGCGTGCGCCAGCCAGATGTTCTTTCCCCGAATCCCTTTTTTCCTTGGTATCCCAACGTCTGTCATGTCGTCCTCTGTGTGAGCCAAACCGCAGCCTCCAAACTGCGTGGGACAGTTATCCTACAGATTTTGAGGTGTTCGATAGCGAATCCGAAAAAAAGTGCCTCAAAGTCCGATTCGCGCACCGGTAGAACATGGTTAACTATATGATATTAAACGAAAAACAACGCATAAGAAATTTTTCAAGTCCTCTACTTAAACTAGGACTTCGAGCGTTATTTTATTGCTCCTGGGACTTTTATCGCAGCGCAATATAATTGTGCGAGTCGATCAGGACGCAGGTGGTTTTCCGGTAGGAGCGTTGGCCGCAGAGGTGACGTGCGCAATCATCCGCTCGATTTCTGGCGTCGTGTTGGTCGCGACGATCCGAATGTGCGGATGCTGGTTCTGGAAAACGCGAAAGATCTCGTCCGCAAAGGGCTGACCAATGGTCTTCACACCCTGAAAATCGAGCAATATCTCCTTGAATTTGTCGAAGCGCGCGAGCACGCGTTTGGCCTGCGAACGCGACACGAGCTGTTCGGCGCCATACTTTCCAAGGGCAATCGGAACGTGAGTCTTGATGAACGAGATCTCGTCGTCCTTCGCCGTGAATTTCTCGAACACGTCCTGAATCGTCCAGTCTGCATCTGTCGCGATTTTCATCGCGACGGCCGTGCCCTGAAGATGCTCGGCGACGTCTTCGGTCTCGGTGAACCACCCCCAATCGTCACGGCGCTTTTTGCTATAAAAGAGATTGCCGGACCGGATCGAGAATTCATCGAACATGCGCGAAGTGAAGAAAATGCCTTCACCCGAATGGCGCGCGCTATCGGATGTCAGCTTTCCCTTAGCCAGCTCTAAAAGCGCGGTGCGCTGATCGGTGAGGCGGAAATCCTCTTGTATCTTTTCAAAGATGCCGACGCCGTGGTCGACGACCTGCATTTCCAACGCCACATAGTTGCGGGCGTAACGGATCACGGCGTCCGGACTTCGCGAATGGTCGATGACGTTGTTGAACATCTCGCTGAAACCGTAATAGCAGATGTCCTTCACGTTCTGCGCAATGTCACCGATGGACCGTTCCATGTACGCGGTCCAGACCTCGTTCTCCGCAAGGTTCGGCTCAATCTTTATGCGATGCTGGATGTCGGCGAGCGGCTTGAGCCTGTAGCGGCGCGCGACGGTGTGGCCTTCGCCTTCGATCAGACCTTCGGCTTCGAGCCGATGCATGTAGCGGTTCACGGCCGCCCGCGAGATACCGAACCTCTCGCCGGTGATATTTGCGAGATCGGCGGAATGGTCCGGTGCGTTCCTCAAGATGAAGTCCCGGATCGCCGGGTTCTGGCGGCTCTTTCGGGTTGTCACCTTTAGCAATCCAATTGTCACACTTAATGAAAAGTTTGTATCGGATAGCCTACTCTATTGTCAACTATAATATCTACCTTGTCGCAGATATTCAATAACTAACTGTAAATAAACGCAAAATCTAACCAACGGAGACGCGGAGAATTGAGGCCTTTTGGCCCCTCCGCTGGCCATAAATCATGGGCATCTCACCTGCCCGCCCGCTCTAAGCGCCCGGCAGTTCCAGCATGGCGGTGAAGCCCTGGCCGGGGACGCTTTGAACCGCCAGCGAACCGCCGTGGAGTTCTGCCAGCGACTTGGCGAGGGTGAGGCCGAGGCCCGCGCCGCCCTGGTGATCGGAGGTGCCGCGGCCGACCTGTTCGAACGGTTCGAGGATGCGTTCGAGATCCTCCGGCTCGACTCCGGGGCCGTTATCCGACACCACAAAACGCACGCGCGGTCCGGACCGGTTCACCATCAGTTCGATCTTGCCGCTGGACTGCGTGAAATTGATCGCGTTGTCGATCAACTGGGCCAGCATGGCGCGCAAGGCATTCTCGTCGGCGTCGACGATCACGCCCGCAGCGCAAGCATTGACATCGATCGCGATGTTCTTGGCTTCGGCGCGTTCGGCGAAATTCGCCTGCACGTCCAGCATCGAGAGTTTCGCATCGAGCCGTTCGCGCCGCAAATCGTATCGTCCGCCGGCGATGCGCGTGAGATCGAGAATCTGGTTGAGGAGACGAAGCAGATTGAGCCCGCCGGTGTGGATCAAATCGGCATATTCCACGACCTGCAGCGGCGTCCAGTTGGCGCCGGGCGTGCGCAAGAGATCGGCGAAACCGATGATCGCGTTGAGAGGCGTCTTCAATTCGTGGCTCATCGTGCGCAGAAGGGCTGTCTTGGCGGTGCCCGCTTCGGCCTTCACCGCACCCAACTGGCGCGTCAGATCTTCGAGATAGCTTGCCTGACGGATCGATTCCGCGCGCAGATTGGCGAGCGCAGCCTGCGTGCGTTTCAGCGACTGGATCTGTTCGTCGAGCGCCGCTTCGGTGCGGCGATTGTCGGTCACGTCGGTGAAGACCACCGCCCGGCCGCCGTCGCGGGTGGCGCGGTCGCGCACCAGATAGCTCACGCCCGATTTCGTCTGCAGCGTGTAGGCGGCAGAGGGTACGCGGCGCATGGCGGTGCGCTGGGCCACGAAATCGATATCGGCATCGATCAGGAACTGGTCGCTTTCCACCGCGCGCCGCACGATGTCGGCGAAAAACAGGCCTTTCAACTGATCGGGCGAAGCCGCGCCAATCATCCTGGCGTAGCCGTCGTTGCACATCACGAGTTTGTCGGCCTTGTCGTAAAAGGCGACCGCATCGGAGGAAAGTTCGGTCACATCCTCGAAACGCATCAGGTCGTGGCGCGCGTGCGTGACATCGGTCCACAGCGCGATCCAGCCGCCCCGCTTCGTCTGGCGCGCCTTGATCTCGACGATGCGCCCGTCGGAAAGCGGAATATCCATCGGCCGGAATTCGCCGGTGCGGAACTGCGCTTGGCGCCGGGCGATAAAGGTCGCAAGTCCCGGAAGAAGTGCCGCCGGCGCGATCTCGCCGCCCTGCACTTCGCGGCGAATCAGATCCTCGTATTTCTCGCCGACCAGCGTTTCGCGATCGGGCATGGAGCGGAACAGATAGTTGAAATGCCGGTTGGCATAGACGAGCCGCATATCCGCGTCGAACACGGTCAGCGCGACGCGCAGCGCATCCAGCGCCTCCGGCAGTAAATCCAGATCGGGTGCCTCCGATTCGGGCACAGAGATGACTGGTGCGAGTTTCACGGGCCCCGGCCGTACGCCTACACAACCGCAATTTGCACTCGGCAACCTTAGGGAATCGTTGCAAAACACGGTAAAGCGCAACGCATTTCATCTTGGTTACCAAGACGTAAATTCGGCCGGAAAGGCATGTTGAAAACTTCGGAAAGAAATTCCGCCGGATTCAACCTTCGTTAAGCATGACCCTTGAGGATGCGTTAGGAAGTGCGAAACCGAGACGCAGGATGAAGAACCTCATCGGCATCGGAAACTGGGCCGCGGCGAAGAGCCGATTCTCGAAAGAGGAATGGGCGCAGCGCAGCCGATTCTTCTCCATCCAGATGGCGAAGGCCGGTCTGGGTGCGTTGCTGGCGCTTGCGTTCGTTATGCTGGTGGGACGGCCCGATGCGGCGGAAGGCGTGGCCGTAATCGGCCTGTTCGCACCCGGCGTTCTTGCGGCACTCTCCTTTACAGATATTGCGGTCGAAGAATTGGAATGGGCCGCCCTTGCGATCTTCGCAGCCCTCATCGGCTATCTCGCGGCACTCACCGGCGGATTGAATTCGCCGCTGATGGTCTGGTTCGTGCTCATACCGGCGGAAGCAGCCCTTGCGGGCGGACGCCCGGCCGTGTTGCGCGCCGGCATGGCGGCGGGCGTGGCGCTCGTTCTCGTCACGGCGATGCAGGCTCTGGGTGCGCTTCCCGATTCCCGTTTGCCTCTCCCGGCATGGCAGCTTTATGCGGCGTCCATTCTCGCAGCCGTGGTTCAGGCGGCGTTTGTTGCCGCCGCGGCGCAGGATCGCCAGCGCGAATCCGATCGCGCGCTCGCCGAGAATGCGCAGATGTATCGCTTCCTCGCGGACAATGCGATGGACCTCATCACCCGCCACGGGCCGGACGGCACCATCCGCTACGCAAGCCCGGCGGCGATGGCGCTTCTGGGGGTCGAGCCGGACTCGCTTGTGGGTCAGGCGCCGACCGCGCTGGTGCATCCCGACGATCTGAAATCGATGCAATCGGTGTTCGTGCGCGCGAGCTATTTCGGCCGCGCAGCCTCGGCCGAAATCCGGCTGCGCCGCAGGAACGGCACTTATATCTGGACGGAAATCCGTTGCCGCCCCGCCACGCGTGCCGACGGCAAGAACAACATGGTCGCCATCACGCGCGACATCTCCGAACGCAAGGCCAACGATCTGGCGCTGATCGAGGCGCGCGACATGGCCGAGGCCGCCAACCGCTCGAAGTCGCGGTTCCTGGCCAATATGAGCCACGAATTGCGCACCCCGCTCAACGCCATCATCGGCTTCTCGGAAGTGATGACGCATGAGATGTTCGGCAAGCTGGGCCATCCGCGCTATGTCGAATATGCGCGGCTGATCCATGAATCGGGCGGCCATCTGCTCGAACTCATCAACGGCGTGCTCGACATGTCGAAGATCGAGGCGGGCAAGTTCGAGATCGCCGAGGAGACTTTCGATTTCTCGGCCATCGCGCGCGAGGCACTGCGCTTCGTAAAGATGCCGGCGGAGCGCAAGGGCGTGATCCTGAAAGCCGCCATCGCGCAAAGTGCTGCCACGATGTTCGCCGACAGGCGCGCCATCAAACAGATTCTCATCAACCTGCTTTCCAACGGCATCAAATTCACGCCCAAGGGCGGCGAGGTGCGCGTCACCGCCGTGCGCCGCGAGGGCGGCATCGAGATCGCAGTGGCGGACACCGGCGTGGGCATTTCGCAGGCCGATGTGGATCGCCTGGGCCAGCCCTTCGAGCAGGTAGAAAACGAACACGTCCGCAGCCAGGAAGGCACCGGGCTCGGGCTTGCCTTGGTGCGCGCGCTTGCCTCCATGCATGGCGGCGAGGCCATCATCGAATCCACGCTCGGCGAAGGCACCATCGTACGCGTGCGCTTGCCGCATGCGATCCCGCCGCAGATGCCGGAGCGCACCGAACCGGTGCTGCCGGACGCGGCCGCGATGGAAGCGGCCAAATCGCCCGAGCTGCGCGGCGCCGCGTAACACTCGTCGCGTCGACGGTTAGATGTTAATGTCCGGCTCGAACATGCAGGGCACAACATGGCGAACAAATACTCCGATGAAGAATTGCGGAGACTGGTGAAAACTCCGGGCTGGAAGGATGCGGAAGGTGCATCCGGCACGCTGGAAGACGTTTTGAAAGCGGGCCACGAACGCAAGCAGCGCGGCGAGAAACCGGGTGTGATCCGGCAACTCGAAAACGAGATCGAACTCGACATGCTGCAGGTCGAGAAGTTGTGGCGCTATCTGGGCCTGCCGGTTTGATCGTTCCGCGGCTGAAAGCCGGCATATTCGTGCGCGCGCTGATTCGGCGCGCGGAGGTGGCAGGCGCCTCGGCCTATGTCGTGAAGAAGGGCTCGGAGGAAGCGGGCGCGGTGTTCCTGAAAGTCGCGCGGCTCGACGGCACCTCCGACGTGCTGATGCAGGCCCGCCGCGGCGAGGGCGACCTTGTCTGGATGAAGGCACTGTCGGACGCAAGCGAGGAAGCCGCGCGCGTCTATTTCGACAAGCAGAAGAAATTCGATCCCGACATCTGGATCGTGGAAATCGAGGATCGCGAAGGCCGCGCCTTCGTTGACGAGCCGATCGTCTGAAAGACTTACTCGTCGGCCGTCAGCATGCTCGCGGTTTCGCTGGCGGCCTTCTGTGCCGCCGCAAAATCGGTGGCGGCGATGCCTTCGCGCGCCTTGGCGGCGGCGGCTTCGAGTTTCTTTTTCTTGGCGGCGTCGGTGGTATCGGGAATCGCGCCGCTGCCGGCTTGCGCGCACGGATTCATCTGCTTCGCGTCGAAGCCTTGGCCGGCGGGACCGACAAGGCAATTCAGCGCGTGGTGGAGATGGGTATGCACGCCTTCGATCTTGGTGGCTGCGGCGGCGAGACCGGCATGCGTCTGTGCGTTCACCACTTCGGACGCCGCATCTGCAAGCGCCTGATGCATCACCGGCGGCACTGCCATGATTGCCGCACCGACGACGAAAGGAATGCTCGCCTTGAGGCCTCGAAATTTGGACATACCCGGCCTTCAAAATCGAATTTCGCGCGGGCGAATGAGGCGCGCCGGAGAGTTGCATGTCAACCGGCTTGGTGCATGCCGGAGGATGAATTTGTGGAAAATTTTCGCCGGTGCGTACAAAACCCATCCCAATCCGGGATTCCGCCGGGATAACCGGCGTTTACGGTGTTACCGGTGCTGCGCCCGCCAAATATTGGAGTTGGTTCCAGCTGCCGGTGAGACGGAACGGCGCGCTGAAATCGCTGATCGTGTTCATCGGACGATCGTCGTGCTCCAGACGAGCGCGCGGACGGAAGGCGAAAGAAAGTTTCCGCGCGCCGATATCGACCGTTCCGCCGCCAAGTATCTCGACGATCGAATTGGAGAGGCCGAAATCCTCGTTGCGCAGTTCGCCATGCGCAAGCGCGAAACTGCCGCGCAGGATGCCGAACGTCATACCCGCACCATCGGCAAACGCCGCAGCCGGCGCGCCCAGATGCACCGCACGGCCCGCAAGTTCGAGATCGGCACCGCGGATCGCGCCGTTGCTGATGGCGATATCGCCGCGGCCCCATAGATTGCGCATCACCGCCGCCACGCTTTGTCCGCGCGCGGTGGCATCCAGCGCGAGTTCGCCCGTGCCGTCGATGCCGGTGATACCGAGCATATTGGTGAGGAAGGGACGCGCCGCAAAACGATGCAGCGCCATCCGCGTGCGGAAGGCGGGCACGGGACCGGAAGCATCGACATGCAGATCCATCGTGCCTGTGCCGCCATAGAGGGCGAATTGTTCGAAGCGCGTGTCGAGAACGCCCGCTTTCAGCGTGACGGGAATCCTGGCGTGCTGGAGATTGACCGAGCGGATGTTCAGGCTGCCGATGTCGAGCGTCAGATCGGCATCGAACAAGGTGAGCAGCGCCAGATCGAAAGGCGCGGCATCCCATGCGTCGGGCCGCGTAGACGGCTTGGTGCCGGGGCGCAGGATGTAGGGATCGATGTCGAGGCGGTCGAGCGCGAGCGCACCCGTGAGGAGCGAGGTGGTCTGAGAATTGTCGACCGTCAGCGCGCCGGTGATCGCGGTGTTGTCGAGTGCAAGTTTGAGGTGGGCGAGGGTATAGCTCGCGGTGCCGCGATAAAGCTGCGCCTGAATCGATAGGGGGCCGAGCCCGCCGACATTGGGAAGGCTGCGCCCGCGCCACGCGGCGAGCTTCCGCAGGGACGGCGTGTCGAATTTGAGCGCGCCCTCGGCGGGACCGTTCAACGTCAGAGCGCCCTTGAAACTCGCCTGGACGAGATCGGAGGTGAGCGACAGATCGACATGCGACGGGCGCGCATTGACGAGGGCTGTGGGGTCGAATGCCTTGGCGACGAAAGCGATGCGCTCGCCGCCATCGGTCAGTTCGCCTTCGAGCGCCAGCGTCTTGCCGAACCAATCGAGCGTGGCATCGAGATCCTGCACGTCTTCGCGCGTGTTGGTGCGGGCGTCTTCGTAGCGCGCGGTCCCGCCGGCGAGTTTCACCTCGGCGACCGACGTCTTCATGCGGTCGAGCAAGCCGCTTTGACGGCCTTCGGCGGGCGCGATGTTCCAGTTGGCGCGGCCCCGGCTGTCGACTTCGAAGCGAAAATCGGGGTGGTCGACCACCACCTGCGAGATTTTGATGCGTCCGCCGAACAGCGCCCGGAAGCTGGCGGCTATCCGGATATCGTCGGCCTGGGCCAGATAGGGCGCCTGCCCGCCCGGCACATTGGCCACCACCACTTGCTTGGCCCGGATGCCGAGATCGGGGAAGACGGTCAGCTTCATCGGGCCCTCGATGCGGACCGGGCGGCCCACGGCGGCGGAGAGTTCCTGCTCCACCCTGTCCTTGTAGACCGAGAGGGGAATCAGGAAGGGCAGAAGCACCAGAAGCAGCACCAGAACGCCCGCGGCAATCAGACCGAAACGCAAGGGGCGGCTCATACGGGGGCGGACATCGTTGGCGGGGCGCATTACTATGTATCCCGCGGCACCGCCGCCTTGCTTTTGAGGAGTCGGACTCATAGTTTCCGCCCCTCTTTGGAAGATGTGCAGTCGTAGCTCAGCTGGTTAGAGCGCCGGATTGTGGATCCGGAGGTCGGTGGTTCGAACCCACCCGACTGTACCACCCTGCGCCCGCAGCGCGGGCTTCGGGTGGCGAGCCAGCTCCGTGCAGACGAGCTTGTGCAAGCAGGCCGAAACCCGCCGCCCAACAGCCTTTCTGCGCCAAAACCTGTCACGCTGTCCTGACCTCCGGCAGCCTTATTACCCCAATACTAGCCGAATGGGGCGTGCTTTGGACGCAACGGTGTTGCGTCGATGTCCGCGCGGGGCTTTGACGGCTGGAACGGCAGGTTGTCAACCCGGAGCGCACTCGCTTCCTGGTTGGATAAGCCTCTGGAAATTAAGGATTACGCGACCAACTGGTCGTCGGAACCATCGTGACGCGATACAGATACCGGTGAGCCCGGGGGAGGGACACGCCATGACAAAACCGGTACCCAGATTCGAAATAAAGAATAGCTGCCCGCACTGCCACGAACCTTTGAGGCTCGTCACGGTGCG
>DASZYI010000020.1:0-102126 GCA_035545475.1 Rhizomicrobium sp. | reverse complement strand
ACTGACCTGACGGATATTTTGAACCAGCGGGATAGAGAGTTTATTGCATCGGTGCGGCCTGTTCCAGAGGTGTGAGGAACGGGTTCGACGCCTGCGGTGCCGGTGGCCGATAGCCTAGCGACGAGTGTGGCCTGATCGTGTTGTAGTGCTTGCGCCACTGCGCGATGACGATCTTTGCTTCCTTGAGGCTGTAGAAGATTTCGCCGTTGAGCAGTTCGTCGCGCAGCTTGCCGTTGAAGCTTTCGCAGTAGCCGTTCTCCCACGGGCTTCCTGGCTCGATGTAGAGAGTTTTGGCGCCGACGCTCGCCAGCCACTTCCGTACGATCCTGGCCGTCATCTCCGGGCCATTGTCGGAGCGGATGTGTTCTGGAACACCATGCACGATCATGGCGTCGGCCATGGCTTCAATGACGCCCATGCCGTTGATCCGCCGCGCAACACGGATCGCCAGGCATTCCCGCGTGAACTCGTCGATTAGCGTCATCAGCCGGACCTTCCGGCCATCATGGGTCTGGGCTTCCACGAAGTCATAGGACCAGACGTGATTGCGCCGCTCCGGTCTCAGCCGGATGCATGACCCATCGCCCAGCCACAGCCTTCCTCGTGGCCTTTGTTTCTTCGGGACTTTCAGCCCCTCGCGGCGCCAGATGCGCTGCACGCGATCAACACCGACGCACCATCCTGCTTCCCGCAGCAGAGCGGTGATCCGTCGATAGCCATAACGCCCGTACTGTGCAGCAAGGGCCAGGATCGCTCGCGTCAACGCATCTTCGTCGGCCCGCACGATCACGCTGTAACGCTGCGTGCCGCGTGGCTGGCCGACGATCCGGCAGGCCTGGCGTTCGGACAGCCGATACTTCGTCCGAACATCTTCCACCGCCCGCCGGCGCCGCTCGGGGCTTACAAGTTTCCCTCGGCGACGTCTTTCAGCACCTGTTTCTCGATCGACAGATCCGCCACCAGCCGTTTCAGCCGGGCATTCTCTTTCTCAAGATCCTTCATCCGGCGAGCCTGGTCGATGTCCAGGCCCCCGTACTCCTTACGCCAACGGAAGTAGCTCTGGTCCGATATTCCGGCTTCCCGGCACGCAACCCCAATCGTCTTTCCCTGCGCTGTGGCAACCTCGATCTGACGCAGCAGCGCCACGATTTGCTCCGCGCTAAATCGCTTCTTCGGCATGACAAAACCCCTTTCCCAAGACAGTTTCTAACAATCCGCCTGGTACAAAAAGGGCCCGTCAGGTCAAAGCGGTTAAACGCAAACGTGTGCAATCCCGAAGGGGCTTATTTTGTTGCGGAGTACCGCGCCGACGAATGTAGGTGAAAGCGGTGGCGATCAGGCCACGCGGGAAGCCTTCTGGGCGGCTGCGAACTTGTGAAGGTCTTCCGGCCGCAGGTTGGTGTAACGCTTAAGCTGCTTCCAATCCTTGTGCCCGGTGACGAGCGCGACCTTTTCTATCGGAAAGCCAGCCTCGAACAGCCTGCTCGCACCTTCATGGCGCAGATCATGGAAATGCAGATCTTCGATATTCAGCGCGCGACAGGCGCGGCGAAACGCGGTCCCAATAGAACGTCCATCATAGGGGAAGACACGGTCACTTCTTTTGGAGAAAGGCCTTTGCTCCTCTATGAGCCCCCAGGCGTCGTAACCATTCACGTCCAGAAGAGGAATCTTCTGGTCGTTTCCGTCTTTCTGGCGAGGGTCTTTGCGGTCGCGGATGGTTACCATCCGCTTTGCTTCATCTACGTCTTTCCAAAGCAACCGGCAGATTTCGTCCTGGCGCATCGCTGTGGCGATGGCGAAACGCACGATTCTGCTCATAGGAATAAGCTGTCGCGGGTTGCTCTCGAAATATTCTTCGAGCTTTTGAATTTCTTCGACCGTGGGTCTGCGGTCGCGGGATTTGCCTTTCCCTATCAGGCCGAGATGTTTCAGGGCCGTGCGCGCGAGGCTCACCTGATCGATGGAGATTTTGAGTCCATGAACAGCAGCACCGTGAAGCATGAGAGCGCGGATATAGGCAAAGTCCGCGCCGAGAGTGACGGGCCCGGCACCGCCTTTTGCCCGATCCCGGCCGAATTTGATGAGGCGTTCGCGCGTTAGTTCGGCGAGCTTCACTTTTCCGAGCCGCCGTTCAAGAGCTTCCAGCGAAAAGACCTTCGAACGCCTCTGGACCCTTCCAACGGCTTTCATGTCCTCGATGTGCAGTTCGATCAGATAGGCGAAGGTTGTGGGGTCGCTTTTGGATCGGGAGGTGGGGGTTTCGCCCCGGTCGATGCGCCGCTCGGTGTCGAGCGCCCATTCCTCGGCGTCCTTGAATCTCCGGAAGGTCTCGTTGACATATTGACCCTTCCGCCGGACCTGGGCCCTCCAGTTCCCAGAGGGAAGCTTTCGGATGGTGGCCAACGTGTGCGCTCCGTGTGCAGTAAGAGAACGAAACGGGTCGAAAACGGGTGTAAATGAGTGCACACGGGCGTGCACACGTTCGCCCTTAGTTCCTTTTATCTATGGAATTTTCCGTGAAAATTCAATCACATAGATTTTGTGTCGCTCCCATGATGGCCTGGACGGATCGGCATTGCCGGTTTCTGCATCGCCAGCTTTCGGGGCAGGCGCGGCTTTATACGGAAATGGTGACGGCGGATGCAGTGATACGTGGGCATCGCGAGACGCTGATCGGGTTCGATCCGGCGGAGCATCCTGTGGCGATACAACTTGGCGGAAGCGAGCCTGCCAAGCTGGCGGAAGCGGCGCGGATCGCGGCGGAATTTGGCTATGACGAGATCAATCTTAATGTCGGTTGTCCCTCGGATCGCGTGCAATCGGGGCGGTTTGGTGCGTGCCTGATGCGCGAGCCCGATCTGGTGGCGGACTGTGTACGCGCGATGCGCGACGCTGTTGGCGTTCCGGTGACGGTGAAGTGCCGGTTGGGCGTGGACGATCAGGAGCCGGAACGGGCGTTGCGCGCAACGGTGCGGGCATGTGCGGATACAGGCGTCGATACGTTCATCGTGCATGCGCGGATGGCGTGGTTGAAGGGTCTTTCGCCCAAGGAGAACCGGGATGTTCCGCCGCTTGATTACGATCTTGTCTATCGCGTGAAGCAGGAGAACCCGCAGCTGACCGTCGTGGTGAATGGCGGTATCGCCAATCTGGATGAAGCGCAAGCGCATCTGGCGCATGTCGATGGCGTGATGCTGGGGCGCGCGGCGTATCACGATCCCGCGCTTCTACTGGATGTCGACGCGCGCTTCTTCGGCGGCGAGCGGCGCACGATGGAAGACGCGTTGGAAGACTATATCCAATATATCGAGGAGCAATTGACGCGCGGCGTGCCGCTCAACACCATGACCAAGCACATGCTGGGGCTCTTCAACGGTCAGCCGGGCGGGCGATTGTTCCGGCGCCATCTGAGCGAGAAC
Source organism: Rhizomicrobium sp. (assembly GCA_035545475.1). Classification (GTDB taxonomy): domain Bacteria; phylum Pseudomonadota; class Alphaproteobacteria; order Micropepsales; family Micropepsaceae; genus Rhizomicrobium. The sequence continues at coordinate 98,704 of DASZYI010000020.1, read as the reverse complement.
GCAACCAAACGCGGTGCGGGCCTTGAAGTGTTGTTGGAAGCCCTTGCGAGGATTTCGCGGCTGTCCTTGCCGCGTCTGCGCAATATGGAAATGGCGTGATGGGGTTTCTGGCGAGCGGGGATTTGGGAACGCTGGCACTGGGGCTGGTGATCGCAGGCATTGTCGGCGGACTGGTCGCGGGCATGCTGGGCGTGGGCGGCGGTATCGTTGTCGTGCCGGTGCTCTATCATGTGCTGGCGGCGTTGGGCGTTGACGAGACGTTGCGGATGCATGTCGCGGTCGGCACCTCGCTTGCCACCATCATTCCCACTTCGATTTCGTCGCTTAGGGCGCACAGCGCAAAAGGCGCGGTGGATTGGGAATTGCTCAGGCGATGGGTTGTGCCGCTGATCGTGGGTGTTGCGATCGGAAGCACGCTGGCGGGTATCGCGAGCGGACGCACGCTGGCGCTGGTGTTCGCGTTGGTGGCATTGCCGGTGGCGATACATATGACGTTCGGCGGCGAGGAACGGCGTATCGGACATCAATTGCCGCGCGGGTTTGGCGGTTTCCTGTTGCCAGCAGGCATAGGCGGCGTATCGACCATGATGGGCATTGGCGGCGGAACGGTTGGCGTGCCGGCGATGGCGTTGTTCGGCATGCCGATCCATCGCGCGGTGGCGACGGCATCGGCGTTTGGCGCGATCATTTCGATTCCGGGCACGATTGGATCGATCGTCGCGGGATGGAATGTGAGCGGGCTGCCGCCCTATTCGCTGGGCTATGTGAATCTGCTGGGATTCTTTCTGATCGCACCCGCATCGTTTTTGATGGCGCCGGTCGGTGCATGGCTTGCGCATTCGACCGACAAGAAAAGATTGCGAATCGTGTTTGCGGCCTTCATTGCCGTCACAGCCGGGCGAATGCTTTACGACGCGCTGGGATTGCATTTGTTCTAGATCTTCTGGTCGTATTCTCCGACTTCTGGATGTTTGGACAGACGCCCGTCGAGATCGGCGAAGATGGCGCGCATGTTGGCTTCGGAGGCCGGGCTTTCGACCACCACGACCAATGACGGCTTGTTGGAGGAGGCGCGGACCAAGCACCATGTCCCGTCTTCGAGCGTTACGCGCACGCCGTTGACGGTAACGATGCTGACGATGTTCTGGCCAAGAATCTTTTCGCCCTTGTCCGCGAGCGATTGATATTCCTTCGTCAACGCGTCGACCACCGCGTATTTCTTGTCGTCCGGGCAATAGGGGCTCATGGTGGGCGAACCCCAGGTCTTCGGCAGATCGTTCACCAGCGCCGACAGCCGCTTGCCGCCCGCGCGATCGAGCATTTCAAGAACGGCTATTGCCGCCACGATGCCGTCGTCATAGCCGTTGCCGATGGGCGGATTGAAGAAGAAGTGACCGCTTTTTTCGAAACCCGCGAGCGCGCCCAATTCGGATGTGCGGCGCTTGATATAGGAATGGCCGGTCTTCCAGTAATCGGTTTTGACGCCGCGCGCTTTCAACACGGGGTCGGTGAGATAGAGACCCGTCGATTTCACATCGACCACGAATTGCGGATTCTTGTGGGTTTTCGATAGATCGCGCGCAAGCAAAACGCCCACCTTGTCGGCGAACAATTCGTGGCCCTGGTCATCCACCACGCCGCAACGATCGCCGTCGCCATCGAAGCCGAGACAGATGTCGGCGCCATGTTTGTGCACAGCATCGGCCATGGCGTGCAGCATGGTGAGATCTTCGGGGTTCGGATTGTATTTGGGGAAGGTGTAATCGAGCTCCGTGTCCATGGGGATCACGTCGGCGCCGATGCGTTCGAGCGCTTCCGGCGCGAAAACGCCGGCGGTGCCGTTGCCGCACGCGGCCACGACTTTGATGGGGCGGGAAAGTTTGTGACCCTTGGTGACGGCTGCAAGATAGCGTTCGCGCATGTCGGCCACGCGCTTGAGGCTTCCGCCCGCGCGTTCCCGGCCTGCGCCGCTCAGCACGATCTGTTTCAATCGCGTCATCTCGTCGGGGCCGAAAGTGAGCGGACGTTTGGACCCCATCTTCACCCCGGTCCAGCCGTTTTCATTGTGGCTCGCCGTGACCATGGCGACGGCGGGCGCATCGAGATCGAATTGCGCGAAATAAGCGACGGGCGACAGCGCAAGACCGATGTCGAGCACTTCGCATCCGGCCTGCATCAAGCCGATGGTGAGCGCTTGTTTGATGGAGAGGGAGTAGGAACGGAAATCGTGACCCGTGACGATGGTGGGGCGGATGCCGATTTCGTGCAGATAGGCGCCGAGGCCGAGACCGAGTGCCTGCACGCCGAGAAGATTCAACTCTTTGCCGAAAAGCCAGCGTGCATCGTATTCGCGAAAGCCGTTGGGGGTGACGAGCGGTTCGTTCTCGAAGGCGGCGGTGTTGGGCTTGAGGTCGGCGCGGGGCTTCATTTCAGGGCTCATATATAAGAAGTGGCATATCTGGCGGGCTGCCGGGACCGGACCACATCTATTTGAACCTCACTTTTTTATGTGAGGGGGTGGGTGGGGGTATCGGTGTGCTCTTATGTTTCGATGAAGGGATGGATTAAGCGGCTGAACTGGCTCCTTTAGACGCTGCATTGGTATTATATAGGACTATCATCTGAAAGTATAGGTCTTTTTTCACGCTTATTCTCCAGCAATGTATCGTGATATATTATAAATACCGCTATGGATTTGTAGAATGCTCCCTACCCTGCCGAACCGGACCGCGCTTCTGGGTCTGCCCCCCTTCGAGACGGGCTGGGTTTGGCTTGCGGGCGCGGGGCCGGGCGATCCGGGCCTTATCACGGTGCTTGGCCTGCACGCCATCGAACATGCCGACGTCATCCTCTACGACGCGCTGGTGAACGATGCGTTGCTGAAACTCGCGCGTCCTTCCGCAGAACTGATCTATGCGGGCAAGCGCGGCGGCAGGAAATCGTGCAAGCAGAGCGATATTTCGCGCACGCTGATTTCACTGGCGCGCAAGGGCAAGCGCGTGCTGCGGCTGAAAGGCGGCGATCCGTTTGTGTTCGGGCGCGGCGCGGAAGAAGCGCTGACGCTGGCGCGCGCGAGCATCCCGTTCCGCATCGTGCCGGGCGTGACGGCGGGAATTGGCGGGCTTGCTTATGCGGGCATTCCGCTGACCCATCGCGATACCAATCATTCGGTCACCTTCATCACCGGCCATGGCGCGGACGGCAAATTGCCCAAGCTCGATTGGGCAAGCGTAGCGAAAGCAACGCCGACGCTCGTGTTCTACATGGCCCGCGGCTTTGCCGGTGAGATCGCGAAACTGCTGATCGCGAACGGACGCGATGCGAACGAGCCTGCCGCCATTGTGAGCGATGCCACCTTCGGCAAACAGGCCGTGACGGTCACAACGCTTTCGCAGTTGGGCGAAGCAGCGGCGCAAAGCACGGCACCGGCGATCATCGCCATCGGCGAGAATGTGAAGCTGCGCGAAGGCCTGGACTGGCTGGGTGCAATGAGCGGAAAGCTTCTCAGTCCCGATCCGCTGGGGCAAAACGAGCTCGACAAAGCCGGTTAATTCACATCTGGCGCAAAGTCGCAGCACCCTTTATTATCCCGTTATCGAGAAGACCTTAGGCAGAAAATGACCAAAGTCGTATTCGCACCGCTCAAGCCGAAGGGCCGCGCGTCGGTAAAAAGAAAGAGAGTTCGCGACGCCAGCGGTAAGCTCACCACGGTTCTTGCCATCGACGCGAACAGTCCGACTTTCGAAAGCGACCTGACCTACGTTTTCAGAAAGAATGTCGCCGCAGCGAGACGCAAGAACAAAAAACTGCGCCGTGCCGCCAAAGCCTGAGCCTCCTCGTCTTTGGATCGTTGCCGGACCGAATGGTTCGGGAAAAAGCACACTCTACAGTGCCACAGACATTGAAGGTTTCGGCCCGTCGGTTTGGATCATCAACCCGGACGTGTTGGCCGCCCGCATTCAGCATGGCGAACGCAAACCGTTGTTGCGCGCCAATGGCGAGGCGCTGGACCGGATTCGAGAATGGCTGGAAGCGTCGCTTCGCGCCTATCAAACCATCGGCGTGGAAACGGTGCTGTCAACGGACAAGTACCGATCTTTGGTACGCAGGGCCAAGGCCAGAGGGTTCGAGATACGGCTGCTCTACGTCGCGCTGCAATCGGTGGAAATGAACATCGAACGTGTCCGGCTGCGCGTCGCATCCGGCGGTCACAAGGTCGCCGAACGCAAAATACGCGAGCGTTACGAACGGTCTTTCAAACAACTGCCATGGTTTCTGGCTCATGCCGATCTTGCACTGTTGTTCGACAATTCGGGCGCCGTGCCCCGTCAGATTGGCCGAAAATATGGGCGCACGCTCGAAATCGATCCGTCAGCACCGCAACCTATCCGCCTTGCCGCAAGCCGACTTCAGAGCAGACAGCCATGAACCCCCTGCTGCGAAGACTCGGTATCTCACTTCCCATCATCCAGGCGCCGATGGCGGGCACCTCCACGCCCGCGATGGCGGCTGCGGTTTCGAATGCGGGCGGGTTGGGATCGCTGGGGCTCGGCGCCACCGACGCTGCTGGCGCGCGCGAGATGATCGCGAAGACGCGTGCGGCGTCCAATCGGTCGTTCAACGTCAATCTGTTCTGCCACAAGCCTGCCGTTGCCGATCCGGCGCGCGAAGCGGGTTGGATCGAACGGTTGCGGCCGGTGTTCGCGCAATATGGCGCGGAGCCGCCATCCCGGCTGCGCGAGATCTACAAAAGCTTTGTCGACAACGACGAGATGCTGGAGATGCTGCTTGCGGAACGGCCTGCCGTGGTGAGTTTTCATTTCGGCCTGCCGCCGGCGGATCGCATTTCGGCACTGCGCGATGCGGGCATCGTTCTGCTGGCGTCGGCGACCAATCTTGGAGATGCGCGCGCGATTGAGGCGGCCGGCATCGATGCGGTGGTGGCGCAAGGCTATGAAGCGGGCGGGCATCGCGGGATGTTCGATGAGGATGCGCCCGACGAGAAGCTGGGCACGATGGCGCTGACGCGGCTGCTTGTGCGCGAGCTGGAAATCCCCGTGATCTCGGCGGGCGGCATTATGGATGGCGCGGGGATCGCGGCCGCACTCGTTCTGGGTGCGAGCGCGGCGCAGATGGGAACGGCATTCATCGCCTGTCCGGAATCAAGCGCGGATGCAGCTTATCGCGCCTTGTTGCTGAGTGCGGGCGCGGAACACACCGCCATGACGCGCGCGATCTCGGGACGGCCCGCGCGTTCGCTTGCCAACAAATTCACCGCGATCGGCGAGGCGGCTCTGGACAAGGAGATTGCGGGCTATCCGATGGCCTATGATGCGGGAAAGGCGCTCAACGCCGCGGCAAAAGCCAAAGGCGAGAGCGGATTCGGCGCACAATGGGCGGGACAGGCCGCCCCGTTGGCGCGCTCCCTTCCCGCTGCGGAACTGATAGCGCAACTGAAAGCGGAAATGGATGCGGCTCTCAAAGCCGTCGCCGGCTGAACCTCACCGCGCCCCGCTTTCGGTCCACTGGATGGCTTCGCGCAGCAGCTCCGTTCCGGTGCGAATTCGCAGCTTTTCCTTGATGCGGGCGCAATAGGTCTGGATCGTCTTGATGCTGACGTCGAGCGAAGAGGCGATCTCGCGCGTTTCATAGCCTTGCCCCAACAGGCGGAAGACTTCGAGCTCTCGATCGCTGAGATCGTCGACCGACAGCGCGCTGGTCGGCGGACGCCCGGAGATGAACTTCTTGGCAAGCGAATTCATGATGTCGGGACTGAGATAGAACTCGCCGTTCATCACATGACGAATCGCATCGATTACCTTGCGTGTCGATTCTTTCTTCATCACATAGCCGCGCGCGCCGGCGCGGACCACGCGTTCGGCATAGATCGACTCATCGTGCATGGAGAGCACGATTATGGCGAGGTCGGGATAACGCGTCTTTACATTCTTGACGAGATCGAGACCGGAGCCGCGGCTTAAGGAAATATCGACAATCGCCAGATCGGGCGACGTTACCTCTATCGCGGCCATGGCCTCGTCCTGCGTAGCGGCTTCGCCGCAGACCACGAATTCCGGGTGTTGCTGGATGAGCGTGGTGAGCGATTCTCTCACAAGCGGATGATCGTCGACGATCAGGATGCGCGTCTGCTTCAGATCAGACATGAGACAGTCTCGTATCCGGCACGAAACAGGTGATGCGTGCGCCGCAACCTTCTTCGGCCGCGATATCGAGGTGGCCGTTCACCAAACGCGCGCGATATTCCATGATGCGAAGCCCCATGCCTTTCGCATCGTCGTGCGGCAAACGGAAACCCGCGCCATCGTCGATCACCTTGAGGATCTTTCCCCGGTCGGAAGTTTCCAACTTGATCACGATGGTCTTCGCCTTGCCGTGCTTTATGGCATTGCTGACCGCTTCCTGCGCGATGCGATAGAGATGCGTCGCCGTGTCGGCATCGTTGAAGGGGACCGGATCGTCGCACTCGAAACGGCAGGAAACGGGGAAGAGTTTGGACGTTGTTTCGGCAAATTGTTCCAGCCCTTCCATCAGGCCGTAGGCGCGCATTTCGATGGGGTTGAGCCCCTTTGCCAGATCGCGGGACAGCTCGATGCCCTGCTCGACCAATTCGACCACGCGCGCGGCGCGCGATGCTTCGGGATGCTTGCCGCTTTCGAGCCTTTCGCTCAACACCTGGCCCGCAAGGGCGGTGGCGGTGAGGTGCTGGCAGAGACTGTCATGGATGTCCTGCCCGAAACGGCGCTGCTCGCGCTCGCTGATGCGCAGCAATTCGTTCTCCAGATTCTTGCGGTTCGCGATTTCGTAGGTAAGCGCTATCGCGCGATCGTTGGCGCGCACTTCGAGATTTTCCTGGCTGCTTCGCAATTCGGACAATAGCCAGACGACCACCGTATAGAATACGAGACGAAGCAAGCCATTCCAGACAGGTATCAGCGTCGAATCGTAGACATGGCCGGCGATGTCTCCCCAAAGCCACAGCACGACGCTGATGAGGGAAAGCGCAAAGGCAAAGCGCACATCCAGCAACCAGGCCGCAATCGCAATGGGGAAAAGATAAATCGTCGAGAACGAGATGTCGGTGCTGGCGAAATAATCGGCAGCGCCGATGGCGATGACCATGCTGAGCGTCAGCGCAGACACCGCTTCCGGCGAAAGCCGCTTCAATCTGGCCGCGATCTCGTCGGCAATCCGCGAATAGCGCGATTGCGGTTCGGCAAGCGCGAATTCGTGTACGGCGTCGTCAAAGTCGGAGGTCATGGCCGCATTATACGGCGCAGGCAGGGCTTGCGCCAAACGGCGGGGGTGTAGGACGGCGTATTACAAAGGTTCGGGCAGTTCCGTTTTGCGCTGGAAACGCTTCATCCGCTCCGGCAATTCGGCCATCACGCGGTGACGCACTTCCGGGGGGTAGATGGCCCAACGTGCGATCTCATCGAGCGTGCGGCCGCATCCGGTGCAAAGACCGGATGCGGGATCCATCACGCAGATTTTGCGGCAAGGCGTTTCGATGATCGCCATTACATATTGAAGACGCAGATCTTGTTGCCGTCGGGGTCGCGGAAATAGCCGCCGTAGAAATTGCCGACGCGAACGCCCGGCGCGCCTTCGTCTTTCGCGCCGGCCGCGATGGCCTTGGCATAGGCCTTGTCCACCAACTCGCGCGAGGGTGCCGCGAGCGCCACCATCATGCCGTTGCCGACGGTTGCTTCCTTGCCGTCATAGGGTTTGCAGATGGCGACCATTCCGCCATTGGCGCCACGGTAGAACTGTATGCGTTCGTTGTTGAACACGCGCTTGCCGCCGAGTTCGGCCAGCACGGTGTCGTAGAAGGCCGTCGATTTTTCAAGATTGTTGGCGCCGATAGTGACGTAGCCGAGCATATTGGTCTCCTGTTAGCTGCGGAAATTCATTTCGATCATGATGCCGTTGGGGTCGCGCACGAAAACCTGATGCAGGCGCGCATCCGGTATCTCGTTTTCGCGGTAAGCAATGTTGTGCGCCTTCAAATTCGCAATGGTCGTTTGCGGATCGCGCCCGCGGAATGCGATGTGATCGAGGCGGCCTGTGTTGGCATCGCCGCGCGCGGCTCCGCGATTTTCGGCGATGGCGCCTTTTTCATCCGTCAGATGCACGACCGGCACGTCGCCCGAGTAAAGCCAGTAACCGGCGAAATTGAAGTTCGGGCGATAGCCTTCCTTCAATCCGAGCACATCGCGATAGAAATCGCGCGTGCGCTCCAGATCGGCGCAGGTGATGGTGAAATGTTCGAGTGCGTCGAGCGTCATGGGGGCAGACGAACGCCTCTCCCGCGCGCGGGAGAGGCGTATCGCTCACTTTCCTGTCGGCGCCTTGTTGAAGGGCACGTCCTTGTCCACGCGGATGTCCTGCGGCAGGCCGAGCACGCGTTCGGCGATGATGTTGCGCAGGATTTCGTCGGTGCCACCCGCGATGCGAAGGCCGGGCGCACCCAGCCAACCCATCTGGAAGGCGCCGTTCTCCACGCCGTCTTCGCCGGTGAGCGCGCCGACTTCGCCTTCGAGTTCCATCGCGAAGGCGCTCAAGTCTTGCAGCTTGGATGCCACCACGATCTTGGCGATCGAGGCTTCCGGTCCGGGCTGCTGGCCGCGGGAGAGCGCGGTCATGGTGCGATAGGTGGTGTATTTCAGACCGGCCGAACGCACATACCAGTCGGCGATCTTCTCGCGCACGGCTGCGTTCTTGATCGCAGGCCCATCTTCCAGTTCGAGTTCGCGCGCGAGTTGAACGAGTTGCGGCACGTCGAGCGCGCCGCCCGTTCCGCCGCCGACCGCCAGGCGTTCGTGCATCAAGGTGGTCAACGCTGCCTGCCAGCCCTGCCCCACTTCGCCCAGGCGTTGCGAATCCGGGATGCGGACATTGGTGAAGAAAATCTCGTTGAACCCGCTGGCACCGGAAGCCTGTTTGATCGGGCGCACTTCCACCCCGGGCTGTTTCATCGAGAGATAAAACATTGTGAGACCCTTGTGCTTGGGCACGGTCGGATCGGTGCGGGCGAGCAACAGACCGTAATCGGAGAATTGCGCGCCGGTGGTCCACACCTTGGAGCCGTTGATCACCCAATCGTTGCCGTCTTTTTCGGCGCGCGTGCGCAGAGCCGCAACGTCCGAGCCGCCGGCCGGTTCGGAGAACAACTGGCACCAGATCTCATCGCCGCGCAGGGCGGGTTTCACATAGCGCGCGATGGCCTCCTTGCTGCCATAGGCCATGAGCGTAGGAATGCACATGCCGAGCCCGATGGCGAAAGCGCCGGTGTTGGCGACGTCGTATTTGGCTTCCTCCTGATTGAAGATCACCTGCTGCATCGGCGTGCCGCCGAGGCCGCCGACTTCCTTCGGCCAGGTGATGCGGGCATAGCCCTTCTCGGCCTTCTTCGCCTGCCAGGCCTTGGCCGCCTTCAGTGAGGTCTTGTCGTCTTCGCCAAGCGGGTCGCCCGCATCGCGCGCGGTCTTCAGTTTCGCATTGGCGTCGAGCCAGGCGCGCGCTTCGGCACGGAACCGGGCTTCTTCGGGGCTGTCTTCGAAATCCATGGGATCGTTTCCTTATGCGGCGTTGCTGAGTTCGAGTTGGGTGACGAGCTTGTCCTTCCAGACGCGCTGCGGGCCGAGTGCCAATCCCAGTTCGCGGGAGCGCTTGTAATAGAAGTGACAATCGAATTCCCAGGTGAAGCCGACGCCGCCATGGGTCTGGATGTTTTCCTTGGCGGAGAAATCGAAGGCTTGCGTGGCGGAGACGCGCGCGGCAGCGGCGGCGAGCGGAAGTTCGCGTGCGCCGGTCGAAAGCGCCCAGGCGCCGTAATAGGCATTGGAGCGCGCAAGTTCGTTGCCCACATACATATCGGCGAGCTTGTGCTTGATCGCCTGGAACGAAGCGATGGGACGGCCGAAGGCATAACGCTCCATCGCATAACCCTTGGCCATCTGCAGGCAGACATCGGCACCGCCCACCTGTTCGAAGGCCATCAGGATCGCGGCACGATCGAGCACGCGGTTCAAATCGCTCCACGCCTCGCCCTGTTTGCCGAGCGCTTCGGCGTTGGCGTTTTCAAATGTCAGTTCGGCGTGGGCGCGCGATGGGTCGATGCTTTGCTGGGCGCGGCGTTTCACACCGGCCTGCTTCAGATCGACCAGCGCAAGCTGAAGCCCGCGTTCGCCCGCATCGTCGGAGCCGCGCGCCAGAACGACGGCGTAATCGGCATCCATGCCGTCGACCACCGCCGTCTTTTTACCGTTGAGTTTCCCGTTCCTGAACGTGGTGCGGATGTTTTTCGGCAAAATTGCGCCCGGACCTTCAGCCCGCGCGAGCGTTCCGATGATCTCGCAACCGGCCACTTTGGGCAGCAGACGCTGCTTTTGTTCCTCGCTGCCTGACACCAAAAGGGCTTCGGCAAACTGATAGACGGTGGAGGAGAACGGCACCGGTGCAAGCGCGCGGCCCAACTCCTCGGCAATTACACACAATTCGAGATATCCAAGGCCAAGTCCGCCATATTGTTCGGGAATCGCCGTTCCCGCCCAACCCAATTCGGCAATCTGTTTCCACAAAGCGCGGTCGAACGTGCTGCCGCTTTGGTAGACGCCGCGCACCGTTTTCGGCGTGCATTTTTCGCTCAGGAATTTGTGCGCCTGATCCTTGAGCATTTTCTGGTCGTCGGAAAAATCGAAGTTCATTTGTGCTCCTGCCCTGGCTGATTATCTGTCATCGCCACGATAGCGCGCCCTTTGGCTCATGCAACGCCCCTTAACGGGCGTTTAAGCACGGTTCCCTAGATTCAGGGGCGGGTAATCCGGGGTTCAGCCAAACATGGCGAAGGCAGCTTTCCATAAGAATCAACGTGTTTACGTGAAGCCGGTGGGCACTTGGGCGCTGATCGAGCGCGTGGTGCCGCATTGGGCTAAAGGCCTCGACGAGCCGCTGCGCGTTTTCTACGACGTGGGCCTGGGCCGCGAATTCGCCGCCGAAGAACTGCAATTCGACAACGCCCAGACAGAGGATGTGAAAGGCAGCGACAAATGGCGCATCGTGCGCGCCCACAATCGCTGGCAGGCGCCGCAGGAAACAACCAACCATCCCTTCCCCGGCACCTATCCCGTGGTCGTGACGGGAGACGCCGATTGGGGCGGGTGGCGCGTTCCGGGATCGGAATATGCGTTGAGCCCCATGCGCATGGAACAGCAGGCCCGCATGATCGCGAGCACGCCGCAGGCACTCGCCCTGCTCAAGGAACTGGTGGACATCGCGAAAAAATCGCCCGAACTGCCGATGGCGATGCGCGAACCGCTGAAGAAGGCGGCGAATGTCATCGCTTATACAGAGGGCGGCGACAGTTGAAATAAGCCCTCCCTCGATGAGGGTTTAATCTCCTTCAAGTTGAGCCGCGGAATGGCTATATCCATTCGGTATCGCCACCGAAGGATATTCAATGCGCACAGAAGAACCGCGCGCCATTCATCTGAAGGATTATCGCGCACCCGACTACAGGATTTCGGAAATCGCGCTCGATTTCATCCTGGAGCCGGAGGCGACGCGGGTCACCGCGATCTCCAAAGTGACACGCACGGGCGCAGGGCCGCTGGTGCTGAACGGCGAGCAACTGAAACTCCTGTCGGTGGAAGTCGACGGCAAGGCGCATCCCCACGAGATCGGCGATGAAACGCTGACGCTTTCCGACCTGCCCGAAACATTCACGCTGAAGATCGTCACCGAGATTTCGCCGGCCAACAACACCGCGCTCGAAGGACTTTACGTTTCCAAAGGCATCTTCTGTACGCAATGCGAAGCGGAAGGATTTCGCCGCATCACCTATTTCCTGGACCGGCCGGACGTTCTGGCGGTCTACACGACGCGCATCGAAGCGGACAAAACGAAATATCCGACGCTGCTTTCCAACGGCAATCTGATCGAACAGGGCGATCTGCCAGGCGGCAAACATTTCGCGGTGTGGAACGATCCGTTTCCCAAGCCTTGCTATCTGTTCGCATTGGTGGCAGGCGATCTGGGCCACATCCGCGACACCTTCACGACGATGAGCGGGCGGAAGGTGGATCTTCGCATCTTCGTCGAGCACGGCAACGAGCCGAAAGCGGCTTATGCGATGGATTCGCTCAAGCGCGCGATGAAATGGGACGAAGAGGTCTATGGGCGCGAATACGATCTCGATATTTTCATGATCGTAGCGGTTTCCGCCTTCAATTTCGGCGCGATGGAGAACAAGGGCCTCAACATCTTCAACGACAAGCTGTTGCTCGCAAGTCCCGATACCGCGACGGACGACGACTATGCGCGCATCGAAAGCGTGGTGGCGCATGAGTATTTCCACAATTGGACGGGCGACCGCATCACCTGCCGCGACTGGTTCCAACTGTCGCTGAAGGAAGGTTTGACCGTCTATCGCGACCAGACCTTCTCGCAGGCGATGCGTTCCAGGGGACGGCGCATCGACGATGTGAAGATGCTGCGGATGCGGCAGTTCCGCGAAGATGGCGGGCCGCTCGCCCATCCGGTGCAGCCGCAGAGTTATATCGCGATCGACAATTTCTATACCGCGACGATTTACGAAAAGGGCTCCGAAGTCATCGGGATGCTGAACACGCTGGTGGGGCCAGAGGGCTATCGCAAGGCGACCGATCTTTATTTCGACCGGCACGATGGGCAGGCGGCGACGGTTGAGGACTGGGTGAAATGTTTCGAGGATTCCAATGCGCGCGATCTGAAGCAATTCCGTTTGTGGTACGCCCAGGCCGGAACGCCGACGGTGGAAGCAAGCGGCACGTATGACGCCGCAAAGAAAACCTACACGCTGACATTGAAACAGACCGTGCCGCCGACGCCGGGACAGCCGAACAAGAAACCGATGCACATGCCGATCCGGCTGGGCCTGGTTTCGCAATCTGGGCGCGCGTTGCCGCTGACGCTGGAAGGCGAGAATGCGACGGGGCCGGAGGAGCGCGTCCTCGAATTGCGCGATGCGCAGGAGACATTCGTTTTCGTCGATGTGGAGGAAGCCCCGCTTCTTTCCGTCGGGCGGCATTTCTCGGCCCCCGTTCACTTCAAGACCGATCTCGACCGCAAGGCGCGCGCGATCCTGATGGGCCGCGATGCCGACGAATTCAACCGCTGGGAACAGGGCCAGGCGCTGGCGACCGATCTGCTGCTGGAGATGACCAAGGCCGCGCAATCGGGCACAACACCGAAGACCGATCCCATCTATCTCGATGCCATCGGCGACGTGTTGGCGCGCGCGAACGAAGATCATGCGTTTGCGGCGCAGATGCTGGCGCCGCCGCTGGAAAGCGAATTGGCGCTGGCGATGACGCCTGCCGATCCGGATGCGATCCATGCGGCGCGCACCGCGCTGATCCGCAGCGTTCAGCAAGCACATGGTGCGAAGATCAAGGAACTCTATGCCTCGCTGACGGATCGCGGATCTTATTCTCCGGATGCGGCACAAGCGGGCAAACGCGCGCTGCGCAACGCGCTGTTGCGCTATTTGACGGCGGCGGACGACGACGCGGCGGCGGACATTGCCGATGCGCATTACCGTTCGGCCACCAACATGACCGATATGATTGCGGGGCTTGCCTCGCTTTCGCGGATGAATTCGCAAAAACGCGACGATGCGTTTGCGCATTTCTACGACCGCTTCCGCTCCGACGCGCTGGTGCTCGACAAGTGGATGATGCTGCAGGCGGGATCGCCGCTGCCGGGCGCGGTGGAGGCCGTACGCGCGCTGATGACCCACCGGCATTTCGATCTCAAGAATCCCAACCGGGTGCGTTCGCTGGTGGGCGCGTTCTCGGGCAATCACTTGCGCTTCCATGCGAAGGACGGGCGCGGCTATGCGCTGGTGGGCGAAACCGTGCGTGCGCTCGACGGTTTGAACCCCAAGATGTCGGCGGGCATGGCCTCGGCCTTCGAAAACTGGCGGCGCTACGATGGCGAGCGGCAGGCGCTGATGCGCGCGGAGTTGGAGAAGACCCTGAAAACAGAGGGCATTTCGCCGAATTTGTTCGAGGTTGTGTCGAAGATATTGGGGTGACCGCGACTGTCATCCCCGGCCGAGCGACAGCGAGGGGAAGGGAAGCCAGGCGTCGAAATCTGTCTCAATGTCGAACAACTGGCTCCCCTTCCCTCGCTCCGCTTCGCTTCGTTCGCCGGGGATGACAGGTATTTCGGTGACACCGACTCCCGCTTTCGCATAATTGCCAAAAGGGCGATTCGCGAAACGTCCAGGGGTGTTCGCCGACATGGCGCAAGCAGACGTTGCAGCCGGCCCTGCCGGGGCCGCACAGCACGCGCTTTCGAGCGTGACGCGGTTCGCTGCGCGGCATGTGCGCGTCACCGTTCTACTCTGCGTCATCCTGATCTGCGGCAGCTTCGCGGCGGCGGGCGCGTTGCAGATGCGCATCGGCCGCGAGCATGGGTTGCAGCAGGCGGCCGCACTCGAAATCGAACGCGCGCGCGAGATCGCGAGCGGCATTGGCGGACGGCTCGACCGCAACGCGATGATCGCCGCTGAATTTGCCGGCGGAAAACTGGATGCGGGCGATTTGCGGGCGTTCCTACAGGCGCGGCCGGGCGCGCTGCGCAACGCCATGGTGGCGGATGAGACGGGCCATGTGCTTTCGACACTGAGAGCACCAGGGTTCAACGCGCTGCCGTCCGGGCTGGTGCTGCAAGGTTTCGCGGGCCGCGCGGTTGCGATCTATGGATCGTCGCTGCTGCTCGCCTTTCCGCAAAACGGCAACGTGACGGTGGCCGAACTCGATATCGCCTCGGTGTTTCCAGATGCGGTGTTGAGCCACGGCGCGATTGCGGATTCGAACGGCACGGTGCTGGCGCACGGCCCGGCGTGGACGGCCCCGACATTGCCGTCCGATCTGCCGCAGAACGAAGGAGCTTCGATCAGCGACACGCAGATGGTTTCCGCCGCAACCGTCCCGGGATGGCCGTTGCGCGTGGCGGGAGTGCTCGACGTCGAGGGCGCGGTGAGCGCGTGGTACGGCTCGCTGCCGCTCTATCTGTTCGTCATTCTGGGACCGGCGCTGGTGGGGGCTGGGCTTTCCGTCGTGTTCGTGCGCGAATTCGAGCGGCGTGCGCGGGCGAGCGATGCGTTGGCGAAACTGCGCAATACCTCGTCGAGCGACGCGCGGCTTCTGATACGTCTGGCCGAAGCCGAACGGCGCGCAAGCGAGGCGGTGCGCTCCAAGGCGGAATTCGTGGCGCATATGAGTCACGAATTGCGCACGCCGCTGAACGCGATCATCGGATTTTCGGAAATCATCAGCCACGGCTTCTTCGGCCAGCCGGGGCATCCGAAATATATCGAATATGCACGCGACATCAGCCTTGCGGGCCGCGAATTGCACGGCAAGATCGGCGACATCCTGGAATTTGCAAATCTGGAAGCGGGACGGCATCCGATTGCATTGGCGCCCGTGGATGTGGCGAACGTCGCCTCGATTTGCGCGGACGAGATGGCGGGGCGTGCGTTTTCGCGAAGGATCGAGCTGGATGTCGTTCAGATGACCAGCGTGCCGGCCAGGGCCGATATGCGTGCGGTGAAGCGGGTGCTTTCCAATCTTCTGTGCAATGCGCTCAACTTCACGCCGGATGGCGGCAAGGTGCGCGTGGAGGTGGTCGAAAACGAAACATCCGTGATCGCGCGGGTGCGCGACAACGGGCGCGGCTTCTCCGAAGACGAGGCGGTGCGGGCGGGCGAAGCCTTTGCAACCTTCGAGCGCGCCGGTTCGATCACCGGACTGGGACTGGGGCTTGCAATCGCCACCGCCCTTGCCGAGCGCATGGGCGGCGAGATGGTTCTGGTGAGGAACCAGAACCTTGGCACGACGGCGGAATTGCGGCTGCGGAAAATGTGATGTTCACCTCCCCACAAGGGGGAGGTGAGTGACGTCAAAGGTACCAATCGTATTCGGCGGCGCTGATGATCTTGCGGAAACGCACCGCTTCGACGCGTTTGGTTTCGCGATAGAGCGACAGCGTTTCGGCACCCAGATAGTTGGCGAGCGTCTTTGCCTGATAGAGCCGGTGCAGCGCGTCGTCGAGCGTGAGCGCAATCGCGGGATCGGGTTCGCGCGAGACATTGCCGTGCGCGGGCAGGCCTGGATCGAGTTTCATTTCGAGGCCGTGATGCACGCCCGCCAGAACTGCTGCGAGCACCAGATAGGGATTGGCGTCGGCACCCGAGATGCGGTGTTCGACGCGGCGGGCCTCGGCCGGGCCGATGGGAATGCGCAACCCGGCTGAGCGGTTGTTCACGCCCCAATGCCTGTTGGACGGCGCGAACATATCGGGCTGGAAGCGGCGATAGGAATTCACATTGGGTGCGAACAGCGCCATGGACTCGGGCATCAATGCTTTCAGGCCCCCGATGGCATGGCGCAACGCTTCGGAGCCTTCGCGCGTGCCGTTGTCGAAGATGTTCTTGCCTTGCGCATCGAGCACGCTGACATGAACGTGCAAGCCGCTGCCGGAACGATTGGGATAGGGCTTGGCCATGAAGGTGGCTTCGAAGCCGTGGGCGCGGGCTGCCGCCTTGACGATCTGCTTAAGGAAGATCGCATGATCGGCGGCCAGACGCGCATCGCTCTGATGGCGGAGATTGGCTTCGAACTGGCCGGGCGCATATTCCTTGCTGGTCGCCGTGAGCGGCAGATTCTGCACGCGGGCTGCTTCCGCCAGCGCTTTCAGGAAATCCTGATAGCGGTCGAGATCGTCCAGACCGTAGACCGATGGTTCGCATTCGCGGATGCCGGTGCGCGGGCAACGCGGCGGCTGCGGCCGGCCGAGTTCGTCGCGCTCGGTATCGAGCAGATAGAATTCGAGTTCGAGCGCGGTGACGGGTGTGAGATTCAATTCGGCGAAGCGTTCGAGCACCGCCTCCAGTGCGGCGCGCGGTTCGCCGATGAAGGGGATGCCTTCTTCGTCGCGCAAGGTGGTGAGGATTTGCGCGCGTGCCGGCGTCTCGCCCCAGACGCGATTGAGCGTGCCGGGAATGGGCCAGGCCGTTCCATCCGGGTCGCCGTCGCCATAGCCGTGACCGAACACGTCGGTCATCTCGCCGCGCGCATCCATCAGATAGACGGACTCCGGAATCTGCATGCCGCTTTCGAAGATCTTGGCGGCTTCGGCGATGCCCATGCGCTTGCCGCGCAGGATTCCGCACAGGTCGACCACCACCGCATCGAGATATTCGATGTCGGGATGTGCTGTGAGGAAGGCCTCGAACTCCGCCCGCGCCTCTTCCACAAAAGCAGGATGCGCGAAAGCCGGGGGTGTTGCTAACTTGTTCACGACACTTGCACAAATTCAATGCATCCGATCATAGCCCGCCCCGCCCGATAAGAGAAAGTGTGACCGGCCGATATGCTATAGATTGCGGTCCCACCATTCTCTTATTACCGTTAATTGCGTAGGGCAGCCCGGGAACGAAATGGGCGCGCGCAACAGGGGGTTGGTCATGGCCATTAAGAAATTCGCGATTTTGGGCGTGGCCGCGTTGGGCGCCGTCCTGACGATGCTGACGCCGAGTGTGGCCGGAAACGGCGCGGTGACGCTGTTTCAGTGGGAGGATTACATGGATCCTCCCTTCCTCGCCGACTACAAAAAGCAGTTCAAGGAAGACCCCAACGTCACCATCTTCGCCGACGAAGACGAAGCCTTTGCGAAGATGCGCGCGGGCTATAAGCCCGACGTCATGGGGCCGTGCCTTTACGAATATCCGCGCTGGAAAGAAGCTGGGCTGCTCCAGCCGATCGATACGGCAAAACTCAAAAATTGGAACAAGATCTCGGCCACGTTGCGCAAACTGCCGGGCATCGGCGCAGGCGGATCGAAGGTGTGGTTCGTGCCGCACTACTGGGGCAACACCTCGGTCACCTTCCGCACCGATCTCGCGCCCGAATATGTGAAGAAGCCGAGCTGGAACATCCTGTTCGACCCCAAATACAAGGGACGCATCGCGATCATGGACGGCGTGGACGACACGGTTCCGCTGATCGCGGCGACCATCGGCATCAACGCCTACAACATGACGCCTGAGCAGTGGAAAAAGGTGCAGGCGAGATTGCGCGAAGCGATCAAGCAGGCACGCTTTGTATCGAGCGACGACACGGCACTGGCGCAAGGTCTGGCGTCGGGCGAGATCGTGGCGGCGATGACGTGGCGGGTGACCTATTCGACGCTAAAGAAAGAACACAAGCCTGTTGCCTACATGAAACCGCCGGGCGGCATGTTCACCTATGTCTGCGGGCTTGTGATGCACAAGAACCCGTCGAACGAAGCCAAGGCGCTGGCATTGATCGATTCCTCGCTGAGCGATCAGGCGGCGATGTACACGATCCAGCACATCGGCGACGAACCGGCGAACGAGACCGCGCTTGCGAAAGTGCCGAACGCAACATTCGAGAATCTGGGGCTGACGCGCGACGTCGACACCTTCCTCAAGAGCGGCATCTTCCAGCAGCGGTTGAAGGACAAGGAGAAGATCGTTGCCGCGTGGACGGAGATAAAGGCGGGGTTGTGAACTCACCTCCCCCTTGTGGGGAGGTCGAACAAATCTGAGCGCAGCGAAGATTTTTCGGGTGGGGGACCGACGGCAGCACCGTCCCCCACCCGGATCGCTTCGCTCTCCGACCTCCCCACAAGGGGGAGGTAAGAGTTGGCGAACAACTCTCTCTCGTTCAAAAAACAAGAAGGGCGGAAGCATTGCTGCTTCCGCCCTTAATTCGTTGGCGATTTTGCTTGGCTTAGAGGACGCCGCGCTTGTGTTCGCCGATGACGATCCGGCCGGGATTGAAGGCGGCCTTGAAAACCGAAAGGGCTTTCCGGGGCTCGGCGTCTCCGCACATGAAGACGTCGAATGCCGCGTAGCCTTTTTCGGGCCAGGTGTGCACGCTGATATGGCTTTCGGCGAGAACGGCAACACCGGAGATGCCGCCGCCATCCGAAAACGTGTGCAGATGAATGTGCAGAAGGGTCGCCCCTGCTGCATTCACCGCATCGATCAGCGCTTGTTCGATCCGATCCCGGTCGTCGAGTCCCTCGGCTTCCCAAAGATCTATGATCAGGTGACTTCCCGCAAAGGTCAGTCCGTTGCGTGTGATGAAGTGGTCCTTGCGGTCCTCATCCCTGGGGGGAATAGGAACCGGAACGGTCCTCGCAGAAACGCGGGCGCGAGGCGCCTTTGGTTCTTTGATCGCCGCTACGAGTTCGAGTCGAGCCATTCGGGCACCTACCCTCTCAAAGCGTTGACACCTGATGCCTGCCGCCTTTGGACGAACGTCGCCCTGGGCACATAACACCGCTAAGAAGAAAGCGGCGGGCGAAAGGGTCACTTTCGCTGCCGCCGCTTTGTCCCCGAGGGAACGAAGCGGAATATAGGGCCGCTTGTCCCCCATGCAAGAATTTTTAGACCCCGGGGGTAAATTTTTTCTGTCGCATGCGCCCTGCGCTTTCTCGATTCGCTCCGCTGCCGCGAGGCATGGACGCGAGCGCTCGCGCGCCGTAAAAGCGCCTCCGTTTCGCCGCTCCGGCGGCTCTGCCGTGCTGTCACAATCTGAAAGGTTTTGCGATGACGACCAGCCACAAAGAGCGTCTTCACAAGGGTTACGCCCAGGTCATGGAGCTCGCGGGCAAGCCGCTGGTCGATCAAAAAAGCCAGTATCAGCGCATTAAAATCTTCGACACGGTGGCGAACGGACGGGTGATGACGCTCGACGACATCGTCCAGATCACCACGCGCGACGAGAGCGCTTACGCCGAGATGCTGACGCATCTGCCGCTGCTGGAGCACGGCCGCGCAGCGCGGGTGATGATCGTCGGCGGCGGCGACCTCTCCATCGCCGACGAGGCGCTCAAGCATAAGGGCGTACGGGAAGTCGTTCTTGTGGATATCGATGGCGACGTGGTGGAACTCTGCCGGAAACACTTCTCCGAGATCAACGCGCGCGCCTTCAAGGACAAGCGACTCACCATCGAGATCGCCGACGCCTTCGAATATCTCGGTAGGAAGTCGAGCAAGGGCCGCTTCGACCTGATCGTCGCCGACCGGCCCGATCCCGTAGGCCCCGGCAAGGCGCTGTTCGGCGAAACCTTCTACGACCGCGTGAAAGCCGCGCTGAAGCCCGGCGGCTTCGCCACCTTCCAGACAGGCGTGCCGTTCTACCAGCCCTGGGAGATCACGGAGGCGCTGGAGGAGCTCAAAGGTTTCTTCCCGTCATCGGGCCTCTATCTGACGGTGGTTCCGACTTATATCGGCGGCTTCATGGCGCTCTCCTGGGCGTGCAACGGCAAGGCGAAGCTCGGTACTCCGGCCGGCATCAAGAAGGCCACTGCCGCGTTCAAGCGCGCCAAGCTCAAGACCGACTACTACAACCCCACCATCCACGCCGCGGCGTTTGCGCTGCCGGAATGGATCAAGCGGCTGGTCCCGTAAGCCCTTGCCTTCACCCGCTTGTGTAACTACAATTCTGTAGTTACGCCTCGGGGCCGTGCTTGCGCTGGATATGGGATGCCGGAAAGAACCAGCGCAACAAGCGTGTCCACGGTCTGAGTTTCGAGACCGCAATGCACGTCTTCGACGATCCGCTGGCGGCGACCCAGCCTGACCAACATCCCGACGAAGAACGCTGGCAGACAATTGGCATGATTGGCGGCGTTGTGGTGTTTGTGGTGCACACCTGGCCGCAGACAGACGCGACAGGCGAAGAGATTGGCCGCATCATCAGCGCGCGCAAAGCGACTTCACATGAAAGGAAAGCTTATGAAGAAGGGCCGTAGTTCACCTGACGAAAGGCAAAGAGCCGAACTCAAGGCGCTTTCGAAACGGACCGATGCGCAAATCGACACCAGCGATATGCCGGAAGTCCAGAACTGGTCGAAAGCCAAGCGCGGGGTACTCTATCGGCCTGTCAAACAGCAACTGACTCTACGCATCGATGCGGATGTCGTGGCCTGGTTCAAGGGTCACACCTCCAAGAGCGAGGGCTATCAGACCAATATCAACCGAGCGTTGCGGCAATACGTCGAAAGGGAAGAACGCAGTCGCAAACGAGGTTAATTTGAGCGAAGCGGGACTTCCTTCGGCCGATGCGCGCGAGGCCGCACTCTATGCGCGGTTTCGCGAGTTGGGGATTGCGTGGAAGACCTATGAACACGCGCCCGTTTTCACGGTTGAAGAAGCCGCCGCTCTTTATGCGCAGCAGCCGGGCGGGCACACCAAAAACCTGTTCCTGAAAGACAAGAAAGGCGGGCTCTGGCTTGTCGTGGCGCGCGACGATCTCGCCATCGATCTCAACGCGTTGTCGAAGCAGTTGGGCGCGCCGCGCTTTTCATTTGGCTCGGCGGAACTGCTGATCGCAACGCTCGGCATCGCGCCGGGTTCGGTGACGCCGTTCGCGCTGATGAACGATTTGAGCCGCGTCGTCACGCCGGTGCTCGACGAAGGAATGCTGGCGATAGAGCCGCTCAACTTCCATCCATTGCGCAACGACCGCACGACGGCGGTGTCATCCGCCGATCTTCTGAAATTCGTGCGCGCGGTCGCCAACGAGCCGGTGATCGCGAAACTTCCCTTACGAGGTTAGCTCGCAACCCAGTTCGGCACGTTGAGGCCGAAATGTTTCTGCAGCATCGCTTCGGTCTGTTCGAGCGCGCCTTCGGCCCAGTTCTGACGCGCCGACCAGGTGTCGCCCACGACATAGAGCGAACGGCCCTTGAGCGGCTGGAGCATGGCATCCGATGCCGCCAGCGGATCGGCGCCCGTATTCCACGCTGCGAGACCCCCGCCGTAAGGATCGATAGTCCAATCCTGGAATGCCGCGGCGACGGGCGCCGGCGCTGGCACCGCGAAGGTGGCGCTTGCCTGCTTGTGGAGTTCCTGAGCCAGCGCGCTGTTCGCGTCGAGCCAGGACAGACCGGACGCGCCGGGCTTGGCGGGGCCTGCGAGCGCACGAAGCGCCGCCGCATCCTTGCTCTCGCTCATGGTTTCGAGAAGGCCGAAGCCCGCGGTGGCTTCGCTTGCCAGACGCTGTTCCTCCGCCCCCAGCGCCACGAATTGGCGCGCGGATGTGTCAGTGAGCGAACGGCCGCCATGGATGCCGAGATCCTTCCACCATGGCGCGCTGTAGAGCAGGAACGCCTTGCACGACGCGACCGGTGACACGCTGCCGAGCGCTTGCGCGAAGGGTTTGGAGCCGCGCGCGCGGAAATCGGGAATGGCCTCGATGGCGCGGCGCGGCATCGCCAGGATCACCGTCTTGGCGGCGAGCTGCGAGCGATTGCCGCTTGCACCTTCGAAGGCGAGCTTGAACGTGCCGCCCTTGCCTTCGGGCACGGTGAGGCTGACGAGGCGTTCGCCACGCGAAATGATGTCGCCGAATGGCGTGAGCTTTTCGGCGATGGCACGCGGCAGAGATTCGAAGCCGCCCGCGATGGTGAAGAACGGGCCTTCGGAATCGGCATCGCGCAGGACGGAATCGAACAGCGCGAGCGCGTTGCCTTCGAGCGTGGCGTCATCGAGGCGTGCGGTATCGCGCAGGTAATCGCGTTCGCCCGGCGACAGGGCATCGGCGAGCAGCGCACCGGCAGTCCACGCGGAGAGCGGCTTGCCCTTCACGCTCAGCGACAACCGTTTGGCGCGCCACTGCGCAGGCGTGAGGCCGGCTGTTTCCGGCACGATGGCGGCGAGTGCCTTGCGCAAGGACCAGGTGGAGAGATTCTGATGCTCGGCGGCCATCTCGTAGGGCAGCGCGTCGACGCCCGCTCCGGCATGTGCAATGGGAATGTTCCGCCCTTTGAGGTTGAGCCGATCCTGCGGCAGGTTGAGCGGTGTGGGGCGGATCACCAGATCGAGCGCCCGGGCGAGCCCCGCCACATGACGGTGAGAATTGAGGAAGCGCGAGGCCCCCGCGTCACCAATCAGGCCGGGCGCCTGCGGGAAGGCGATGGAGCGCAGGCGTCCGCCAATCCGATCGCTCATCTCGAACAGGCGCAGCGACTGGTTGGGTTTTGAGGTGGCGAGCCGCAGCGCCGCATAGACACCGGAAAGGCCCCCGCCCACGATGGCGATGTCGACGTCGCTGGCGGCGAAGGCCGCACGCGTCATCAGCGGCAAGGTCGCGGCGGCGGCCGCTCCCGTCAAAAGGGCGTTTCGGCGTGTGATGGTCATGGTGTCCTCCCCTGGTCCGGCTCGGTGTGGCGGGACTTGGGACGAGCCTAGAGGTCTTTTGTGGCCGCATTTGGGGAGACGGCGTATAAAAATGACCTTTGTGACGGAATTCGCGCGCTGCCGGATCGGCCAGCGGGCCCAAGGAGTTAGGTTTTCATGGCATTGATCGGTCCCAGCGGGCGGCCCGTAACCAGCACTGCGACGAGCAGCGGAGGCGCGGCTGCGGCCGCACCCGGCTCGGCTGCGCCTTCCGCCTACATCAAGGACAGCAGCATCGAAACCTTCGCCGCCGACGTGATCGACGCGTCGCGCGAGGTGCCGGTGATCGTGGATTTCTGGGCGCCGTGGTGCGGCCCGTGCAAGCAGCTTGGGCCGATGCTCGAAAGGCTGGTCAACGAGGCCAAGGGCGCTGTGCGCCTGGTCAAGGTGAACATCGACGAGAACCAGGAGATCGCCCGCCAATTGCGCATCCAGTCGATCCCGACCGTATATGCCTTCAAGAACGGTCAGCCGGTCGACGGATTCATGGGCGCGGTGCCGGAATCCCAACTGCGCGCCTTCATCCAGCAATTGACGGGCGGACATGCCGGTCACGATCACGCCGAGGAAGTTCTGGCGGCGGCGGAAGAAGCCGTCGCCGCGGGCGACGTGAACATGGCCGCGCAGGCCTATGCCCATGTGTTGCAGGACGAGCCGGGACATCCCAAGGCGGTAGCAGGGCTCGCGCGCTGCTATCTGAAGACAGGCGATGTGGAACGCGCGAAGAACACCTTGCAGCTTGTGCGGCCGGACGGCGCGACCGACGAAGCCATTCGTGCGGTGGAAGCCGAATTGAAACTGCGCGAACAGGCAGCCGATACGGGCGATCTGGACGCGTTCAAGAAGAAGCTCGAAGCCGATCCGAACGACCATCAGGCCCGTTACGATCTGGCGCTGGCGCTCGATGCAAAAGGCGACCGCGAAGGCGCGATGAACGAATTGCTCGACATCGTGAAGCGCGACCGCAAATGGAACGACGATGCGGCACGCAAACATCTGGTGACGTTGTTCGAGGCGCTGGGGCCTGCCGACCCGCTGACGCTGGCGGCGCGGCGCAAGCTTTCCTCCATCCTGTTTTCGTGATGCCGCGCCATTATCATTCGATCGAAGAACTGCCGCGGACCTTGCCGGTGTTTCCGCTGACGGGCGTGCTGCTTCTGCCGCGCGGACAATTGCCGCTCAACATCTTCGAGCCGCGTTATCTGGCGATGTTCGATACGGCGTTGGCGGGGCCGCGACTGATCGGGATGATTCAGCCGACGGAGCATGAAAACACTTCGGCAAAGCCGCCGCTTTCGGCGGTGGGATGTGTGGGCCGCATCACCGCTTTCGGCGAAACCGATGACGGGCGTTATCTGCTCACACTGACAGGCATCTGCCGCTTCCGCATTGCGAACGAGCTGGACGTTATGACGCCCTATCGGCAGATACAGGCCGATTACTCGGAATTCGCGGACGACCTGAAATCGGTCGATCACGATATTCCCCGCGAGCGGGTGACAACCGCACTCAAACATTATGTGAAGCGGCGGCAGTTGAAGGCCGACTGGAGTTCGGTCACCAACGCGCCGCCGGAAACGCTGGTCAATGCGCTGGCGATGCTGTGCCCGTTCGAGCCCGCCGAGAAACAGGCGCTGCTGGAAGCGCGCGATTTCGGCCAGCGCGTGGAGACCTTGATCGCGCTTCTGGAAATGTCCGGCGCAGAATTGCCCGATGCAAAGAGTCTGAATTGATGGAACCCGATCCCAAGCTTCTGGAAATCCTCGTCTGCCCGCTCACCAAGGCGACACTACATTACGATCGCGAGCGGAAAGAGCTGGTGAGCAAGCAAGCGGGCCTTGCCTATCCGATCAGAAACGGCATCCCGATCATGCTGCCGGACGAAGCGCGCGAACTTACCGACGCCGAACGCGATGGCTGAAATCGACGCCTGGCCGACCGAGCTTCGTCTCGATGGGACCAAGACCACGCTCAATGTAACCTTCGACAATGGCGACAGCTTTGCGCTGCCGGCGGAATATCTGCGCGTGGAATCGCCCAGCGCCGAGGTGCAGGGCCATGGCGGCGATCACAAGGTGACCGTCGGCGGCAAACGCCATGTGAAGATCGAGCGGCTGGAGCCGGTGGGCAATTATGCGGTGCGCATCTGCTTCGACGATGGCCACGACAGCGGGCTGTTTTCGTGGGATTACCTGCACGAATTGGGGCGCGATCGGAACAAGAAATGGGATGAATATCTGAGGGCGCTACGCATTCAGGGTTTGCAGCGATAATCCTACCTCGTTGTTATTGCACGCGGAGGCGCGGAGAACGCGGAGGAAAGCTCCACTGCGCGTTCTCCGCGCCTCCGCGCGCAAATTTCCATTGTACAGAACCAAACTGGATGGCCCGCATTCGCGGGCCATGACAATGATGGTAAAAGAAGGAGCGAACCGGACACATCCGATGGCGAACAATCCGCGGCCCAACGAACAGCAATATGCGCGCTTCCTCGCGCCGCAAGGAAAGCGGCCGCCTCGGCGTGTGGCGGTGATCCGCGGGCAGGACAGATCGCGCTTCACCGATATCTACCATCTGGTGCTGACCTGGCCGTGGTCGGTGTTCATTGCGATGCTGGCCTTGGTGTTCGGCGCGATCAATGCGCTGTTCGCGCTCGCCTATATCGCCCAACCAAACAGCATTCTTCATGCGCGGTCGGGCAATTTCTGGGATGCGTTCATCTTCAGCGCGCAGACCATCGGCTCCATCAACTATTCCGTGATGGCGCCGCACACCCCTTATGCGAACGGCCTGGTCATCTTCGAATCGTTCATCGGGTTTGTGTATCTCGGCATGATGATGTCGATCATGTTCGCGCGCTTCTCGCGGCCGACGGCGCGGGTGGTGTTTTCCAATGTCGCGATCATCGCGCCGTTCGATGGCGTGCCGACACTCATGTTTCGCGCCGCCAACCAGCGCGGCAACCAGATTCTGGAAGCCGAAATCACCATGACGCTCGCGCGCACCGCGACCACGCGCGAAGGACTGGTGATGCGCCGCTTTCAGGATCTGGAGCCGGTGCGGCGGCGCACGTCCCTGTTCGCGCTGTCGTGGACCATCATGCACACGATCAATGAAACGAGCCCTCTTTATGGGCTGGCGCTCGACGATTTTCGGGAAGGCCACATGGAAATCGTGATCCTTCTGGGCGGCACGGATGAGACGTTGTCGGACCGCATCTATGCGCGCCATTCCTATGTGCCGGAGGACATCCACTGGGACCGGCGCTTCGTGGACATCCTCACCATGCATCCCAGCGGGCGGCGCATCGTCGACCTCGGCCGCATACACGAGACCTCGCCCTTGGACTTGAAAGCCGTAGGACTTGAGACAGATGGCGCCCTTGAGGGGGAGGGGGCGAGCCGCTAGGGTCCGGCCCGCCATGGAACCCTTCAAAACGCTGACGGGCGTTGCCGCCCCCCTGCCGATGATCAACGTCGATACCGACATGATCATCCCCAAGAACTTCCTCAAAACCATCAAGCGCACCGGACTGGGCAAGGCCCTGTTCTTCGAGATGCGCACCAATGCCGATGGCAGCGAGAACCCGGATTTCGTGCTGAACAAGCCAGCCTACCGGCACGCCGAGATCCTGGTGACCGGCGCCAATTTCGGCTGCGGGTCCAGCCGCGAGCACGCGCCCTGGGCCTTGCTCGATTTCGGCATCAAGGTGGTGCTGGCGCCATCCTTCGCCGACATCTTCTACAACAACTGCTTCAAGAACGGCATTCTGCCGATCGCGCTGCCGCAATCCGATATCGACAAGCTGATGGACGATGCGGAACGCGGCGCCAATGCCGTGATCACGGTCGATCTGGTGAACCAGGAGATCAAAGGGCCGGACGGCGGCACGATCAAATTCGAAATCGATCCCTTCCGCAAACAATGCCTGCTGAATGGCTGGGACGATATCGGCCTTACGCTTCGCAACGAAAACAAGATTTCCGATTACGAGGCGCGCGCCAAAACGCAAAGCCCCTGGCTCTAGAGCGCGAGCCTTGCTTATGGAAACGCGCTCTAGAGTCTTTTGTGGTCGCTCTTTCCGGCGCCGAACCGGCGGCCACTTCGGCGAAAAACGCTCCTGGAGCCGCCCATGACCGACGCCGTTTTGCGCGAGGTGAAGGATGGGCTGTGCACGATCACGCTCAACAAACCGGACAAGCTGAACGCGCTGGGCGCCGACAGCTTCAAAGGGTTGGCGGACGCTTGCGATTACATCATCTCTCATGTTTCCGAAATCGGTTGCGTGCTGATCAAGGGCGCGGGACGGGCGTTCTGCGCGGGCAACGATCTGGGCGGGCTGACGGAGGTTTTCGAGGGCGGCGACTCTTCTCGCTTCCGCAGCGATACGGTTGAGCGGATTGGCGGTCTGCCGATGCCGGTGGTGGCGCAGGTGCATGGCCATTGCCTGACGGGCGGATTGGAACTGGCGCTCGCCGCGGACATCATCATCGCGGGCGAAAGCGCGAAGTTCGGCGACACGCACGGCAAATGGGATCTCGTGCCGGTGTGGGGATTGAGCCAGCGCCTGCCGCGCCGCGTGGGCCGCGCAAAAGCGTTGGAGATGTCGTTCTCGGCACGTTTCTATAGTGGGCGCGATGCGGAGACGATGGGCCTGGCGAATATCTGCGTGCCCGACGCCGAACTCGACGCAACTGTTGCTGCTTTCGCGAAAGACGTTCTCGCCAATTCCTGGCGTTCGAGTCGCGCGATCAAGAAACTGATCGACGATACCGATGGCCTGCCGTTGAAAGCGGGCCTTGCCCATGAAGTCCACCGAAGCGAAGGCAGAGGACCGGAAACGGCCGAACGCCTCGCGCGCATGCGGAAATAAAGATGACCTACAAAATCCTGTTGTTGCCCGGTGACGGCATCGGGCCCGAAGTGATGGCCGAGACGCGGCGTGTGCTCGAATGGTTCGGCAAGAACCGCGGGTTTGCCTATACGGTCGATGAAGATTTGGTCGGCGGCATTGCGTATGACACGCACGGCTCGCCCGCGACCGATGCAATGATGGCAAAGGCGAAAGCGGCGGATGCCGTGTTGTTCGGCGCGGTGGGCGGACCCAAATGGGACACGCTGGCGTTCGAGCATCGCCCGGAACGCGGGCTTCTGCGGTTGCGCAAGGATCTTGAGCTGTTCGCCAACTTGCGCCCTGCCCTTTGCTTCGATGCGCTGAAAGATGCGTCGAGCCTGAAGCCGGAGATCGTTTCGGGGCTCGACATCCTTATCGTGCGCGAATTGACGGGCGGGGTTTATTTCGGCGAGCCGAAAGAGATCACCGATCTGCCGAATGGCGAGAAGCGCGCGGTCGACACGCAGCTTTACACGACGCACGAAATCGAACGCATCGCGCGGGTGGCGTTTGAGCTGGCGCGGCTGCGGGGAAAGCGCGTGGCGTCTGCCGAGAAATCCAACGTCATGGTGACGGGCGTGCTGTGGCGCGAAGTCGTGACGCGCATCCACAAAGCGGAATTCCCCGACGTCGAACTGAGCCATATCCTGGCCGACAATTGCGCGATGCAGTTGGTGCGCAATCCCAAGCAGTTCGACGTGGTGGTGACCGACAATCTGTTCGGCGACGTTCTTTCCGATGAAGCCGCGCAATTGACCGGCTCCATCGGCATGCTGCCAAGCGCCTCGCTGGGGGCGAAGAACGCAGCGGGCAACCAGCCGGGACTTTATGAGCCTGTGCATGGCTCCGCGCCGGATATCGCGGGCAAAGGTCTGGCCAATCCGATTGCCTGTATTCTGTCGCTGGCGATGTGTTTGCGCTATTCGTTCGGGCGGGTGGACGATGCTTCGCTGCTGGATCGCGCCGTCGATCAGGTTCTCAGCGAAGGCTGGCGCACCGGCGACATCATGCAGCCTGGCATGAAAAAGGCCGGTACGCGCGAAATGGCGGATGCGATTTTGAAGGCGCTGGATAAGCTGAGCACCTGACATCAACGCGAGTTGTGCTAAGGAGCTTCAATTTGCATCGCTCAGGACGTGGGGATAGTACTGCCTATCCCACTCGTCTGTCCGGAACAGGACTTTTCCAAACTCAATAAGCTTGTCGTTGGTTCTATAGGGGCGCGAAGACAATTCGACCTCCCCGAGATCGACCGGACCCAGATGGAAATGATCGTTCTGTGGACTCAAATTCTGAAGTTCGCGAACCAACGAATCGCGCCCCTCTTCATTGAGCCAAATCTCCAAACCGCCATCCGCTGCCACGCTGATTGTGATTCTAGACTTCATAGTTCACCTTTGCTCTGAATCAGATAGATTCCCTATTGTCCAACCACCTGGGTCCCCTTTCCCTCGCTGTCGCTCGGCCGGGGATGACAATCAGGGTTCTATAACGACTTTTCCAATCGCCTTGCGCGTCTGCAGCGATTGCATCGCTTCCACCGCTTTCGTGAGCGGATAGCGCGCGCTGATATGGGGATGGATTTTTCCTTCCGCCAATAGCTTGTCGATGGCCGCCATGTTCTCGCGGCCTTTTTCGGGAAATTTGCGGCCGTATTCGCCAGCGCGGACGCCGACGATGGAATAGCCTTTGATCAGGGGCATGTTCACGTTGATGGAGGGGATGCGCCCTGACGTGAAGCCGATGATGAGGATGCGGCCGTTGAAGGCGATGCATCGCGTGGATTCGTCGAACACGTCGCCGCCCACCGGATCGTAGATCACGTCGGCACCGCCGTTCGTGATCTCTTTCACCTGTTCGCGGAAACCGGATGACGGCAGAACGTGATCAGCGCCATAGGATCTGAGAAAGGCGCGTTTTTCGTCCGTCGAAGCGGTGGCGATGACGCGCGCGCCGAGCGTTTTGCCAAGATCGACGGCGGCCAATCCCATTCCGCCTGCCGCGCCATGCACGAGCAGCCATTCGCCACGCCGCAATTCGGCACGGCGGACGAGTGCTACATAAGCGGTGAGATAGCCGACGGTGAAACTGGCGGCTTCGGCATAGCCCACCCCTTCGGGCATGTGACGCAGCGTGGAGGCGTCGCGCTGGACTTCCTCGGCGTAACAGCCGATGCCGCCGACGATCACGCGGTCGCCCACCTTCACATTCGTCACGTCGCTGCCCACAGCGATCACGTCGCCCGCGGCTTCCGTGCCCGGCGTGAAGGGAAGTTCCGGCTTGTGCTGGTATTTGCCCTGGATCGTCAGGATGTCCGGAAAGTTCACCGCTGCCGCGCGGATGTGCACGCGCGCCTCGCGAGGCCCGACCGGCGGCAACGTCACCTCTTCCAGTTTGACGGTCGTGATGTCGTCGGAAAGGGCGCGGCAGAGAATCGCTTTCACGCGCCCGCCGTGTTCTGGATGCCGGTGTGTTCGGCCGTCTTTTCGCGCGGTATGCCGACATGCGGGATGGCGCGCACGCCGCCCAGGAATAGAGCAGTCGCGAAATCGGCGGCCGCCGGAGGATCGATGTCTTCGCGGGTCAGCATCCGTTCGGCGATTTCAAACGCCACGCCCACGATGGACGCCATCAGGAAATCGGAATCGACCGGCGGGAACAGTCCCTTGGAGATCGCGGTCTCGATGTCCTCGCGCAGTTCCTCGAAGCCCGCGATGATTTCCGGGGTATCCATGCGCACGCGCATTGCATCGGAGCGGTTGCGGCGGATGGCGTGGAACGTGCCCTGATCGTCGGCGACATATTGGAAAAAGGTGCGGAAGGTGCCGGAGATGAATTCCTCTATGGTCGCTGCGCGGATGCGTTCGGCGCGCAGGCGCGGGCGGATGCGCAATGCGCTGTCGTCCTGGATCGCCTGGAACACTTCCTCCTTCGACTTGAAGTAGTTGTAGAAGGTGCCCGAAGCGAGCGGCGTGGCGCGGATGATGTCGCGCACCGTGGTCGCGCCATAACCCAGCTCGGCGAAGACGCGTTGGGCGGCTTCCAGGATGAGTTGCCGATTCTGGACCTTGGTCTTTTCGCGTTTGCCGGCCCGCAGCGCTGTGGGCGGTGCCTGCGGCCGGGTGAGTTCTGTGGTCATGGCCGTAAGTGTAAAGGTTCGTGACGGGCCGTCAACTTTCGTCGTCGCGTTGACAGGGCCAAGGCCCCGCGCCAAAGCATCGGATATGGCGGAATTCCAAGAAAACTGGCGGGGCATCATGGCGGCGGCCATGGGGAAGACCCCGTTCATCGTCAGCCTCGGCGGGGTGATCGACGAGGTGGGCCAGGGCCGCGTGCTGATGCGCCTACCCTATTCCGAGAAACTGGTCGGCGATCCCGATACGGGCGTGGTGCATGGCGGCGTCATCACCGCGATGCTCGATCATTCCTGCGGGCTCGCCATCGGCAGCGCGCTGAGGGGACCGGCGCCTTATGTCACGCTCGACCTGCGAATCGATTACATGAAACCCGCGCGGCCCCAGGCCGATATTCTGTTCGAGGCGGAGTGCCTCAAGATCACGCACGAAATCATTTTCGCGCGCGGGCTCGCCTTTCAGGACAATCGCGACGATTTCATCGCGCGCTCGACCGGCACCTTCATGTTCTCCCGGCCGCAAGGATCGGGCACATGAAGATCGACCTGACCAATGCCGCGCTCGATCCAAACGCTTTGGCCGACAGCGTTCCTTATTGTGCGCATCTGGGCGTGAAGCTGTCTGTGAAGGACGGGCGGCTGGTGCTGGAGATGCCGTTCAGCGATCATTTGATCGGCAATCCGATGGTTCCCGCAATCCATGGCGGCGTGATCGGATCGTTTCTGGAAACGGCTGCGATTTCACAGGTGATCTGGGAAACGCGCGCCAAGGCAACGCCCAAGCCGGTGGACATTACCATCGATTATTTCCGCACCGGGCGGCCCGTGACGAGTTATGCCGCGGCGCGCATCGTCAAGCTGGGGCGGCGCGTGATGAACGTGCATGCCGAGATGTGGCAGGATGACGAGACCAAGCCCGTTGCCGTGCTGCACGGGCATTTTTTGATCGTGGCGGAATAAAACCGACCCTCCCTCAAGGGGAGGGTTTGGAATCGGCATCAGTTCCAATCGCGTCAGAAACTCTTGCAAAACCATCGCGTGCCAGAAGCGTCGACAATTCGCGTTTGATGCGCGGGACGATGCCGGGTCCTTCATAAGCCATTGCGGTGTAGAGCTGTACGAGGCTCGCACCGGCGCGGATTTTTGCGTAGGCATCGGCGCCCGACGAAACACCACCCACGCCGATGAGCGCCATCCGGTCTCCGACGCGCTGACGCACGGCTTTCAGGATTGCCGTCGAGGGCGCGAACAACGGTGCGCCGGAAAGGCCGCCGGATTCTTTTGCGTTGACACTTTTCAAACTTGCGGGACGGGCAAGTGTCGTATTGGACACGATCATGCCTTCGATGCCCGATGCGAGCACCGTCGCGGCGATATCGTCGAGCGCGTGTTCGTCGAGATCGGGCGCGATCTTGAGGAGCAGCGGCACGGTGCTGTTGGCGCGTGCGCGTTCTTCGGTGAGGAGCGCGAGCAGCTTCTCCAGCTCATCCTTGTTCTGAAGTCCGCGCAAGCCCGGCGTGTTGGGCGAAGAGATATTGACGGTCACATAATCGGCGAGCGGCGAAAGCCGCGCGAAGGTTTCGCGATAGTCGGAAATACGATCGGGCGAATCCTTGTTGGCGCCGATATTGATGCCGACGATGCCCTGGCGGGGGCGCGCCGACAGCCGTTCGGCGGCGGCCTCCATGCCCTGGTTGTTGAAGCCGAGTCGGTTGATGACCGCCCGGTCCTGCCTCAGCCGGAACATGCGGGGCTGCGGATTTCCCGGTTGCGGGCGCGGCGTGACGGTGCCGCATTCGACGAAACCGAAGCCCAGCTTGAGCATGACGTCCGGGACTTCGGCATTCTTGTCGAACCCGGCAGCCAGCCCCAAGGGATTGGGAAAAAGGCGTCTAAACAATGGGATAGCGAGCATTGCGTCATCCGGAGGGGCGGCGGGAAGGAGGTTTCCGCCTGCCTTCAGAAGCGCAATCGTGGCGCGGTGAGCGGCCTCGGCCGGAAGGCTTCGAAGGGCGGCAGTGGCGATATTCGTGAACATCCCTAGATTTTTTCTCGCGAAGGGTTGTAATTTCCTAGCTATACCCTATTTTAGGAATTAGTGCAGGAGACATACTGACGTGCGAACGGACACTTATATGCTGACTCACAAGCAGATCTGGAGCGCCATCGACGGATTGGCGGACCGACACGATTTGTCGGCTTCGGGCCTCGCAAAACTTGCAGGGCTCGATCCAACAACATTCAACAAAAGCAAACGCATTGCCGCCAACGGCAAGGAACGCTGGCCTTCGACGGAAAGCATTTCGAAAATTCTATCGGCAACCGGCGAAACTCTCGAAGGCTTTGTCGGCCTCGTGATGCGCGAAGGCGCGCGCGGAGCGGTGCGTTATGTTCCGCTGATCGGTCTCGCGCAAGCCGGCGACAAAGGTTACTTCGACGATTCCGGATTTCCCGCCGGCCAAGGCTGGGAACAGATCGCATTTCCCGGCTTCGACGACGAACATGCCTATGCGTTGGAGATCACCGGCGATTCCATGCTGCCGATCTATCGCGACGGCGACCGCATCGTGGTTTCGCCCTCGTCCAACGTGCGGCGCGGCGACCGCGTTCTGGTGAAGACCAATGCGGGCGAAGTGATGGCGAAGCAACTCGCGCGCGCCACGGCACAACGGATCGAACTGCAATCGTTCAATCCGGCCTACGAGACGCGCGGCTTCGATCTCACCGACATCGCGTTCATGCACAGGATCGTGTGGGCGAGCCAGTAATTACTGGGGAATACCCATATAACTGTCGAGCTTGGCTTCGAACGCTTTCTTGTCCTTGCCGTTGAGTAGCGCAAGAAGTTCGGCGGCGCGCTTTTTCTGCGCTTCGCTGTAGACATCCGGGGCGGAGGCGGCGATGGCGCGTTTCCACGCCGCCTCGATCTTGTCGCGGTATTCGTCCGCGTCATAGGCGGCGAGCGCCAGGCCGTATTGATAGTTGACGATAAGATCGTTGGGCGCGAGCTTGAAAGCCTGGTTGTAGAATTCGAGGCCCTTGTCGACGCTTGCGCCATAGGTCCAGCGCGCGAGCATCGAGCCGCCAACGCGCACCACCTCAAAATGCCAGCCGCCCATGGTGGCCAGAAGCTGGGCATCGTTGGGATGGGCGGCGATGGCCTCTTCCAATGCTTTCTTGGACTGCTCGCCAAGTTTTTGGCTCTGCGAGGCCATCATGCCGATGATGCGGCCTTTGTAGCCGAGTGCGGCAGCGAGATAGATGGTTGGCATCACGCCCTTGGGATCGGCCGCAAGCGCCTTGCGTGCGAGATCTTCGGTGCGCTTGACGCAATCCATGCACGGCGTGGTGTGCATGGTCATGTCGGACGCTGCGGCGCGCGCAGCAACCGCAAGTCCTTCCGGCGTCTTTTCGGCAAGGCCTGTCTTGATGGCCTCTTCGTATTTGCCCTGTGTCCAGAGATCGTAGGCGGGATCTGCAAAAGCTTGTGTCGAGAACGCGGTCACCAGTAACGCGAATGCTGCGACACCAAGCTTCATCTGCTTTCCTCCATAAGGCCGCCCGCGAGTGCGTGGCGGATCAAATCTGCCGTTTCCTTGCAGCCGTAGAGCGCCGCGAACGAACCGAAGCGCGGCCCTTGCGTCTGCCCGAACAAAACTTCGTAAAGCGCCTTGAACCAGTCGCGCAGGGGCTCGAAGCCGTGGGCCTTGCCGATCTCGTAGACCGCATTCTGCACCACCGCACCATCGCGCTCCTGGCTCAAGCCCTCCAATGTCCGCGCCAGATCTTCCAGCGCTTTGTGTTCCTTTTCGGACGGCGCGCGATATTTCTTCGCTGGCCGTACAAAGTCTTCGTAGTATTTGATTGCGTAACTTACAAGTTTGTCAATACCCGGATTGGCGGTTGGCGACGCATCGGGGGCATAGGCCTTGATGAATCCCCAGAGCACATCACGGTTATGTGCGTTCGACGCGCTGACGAGATTGAGCAACAGCGCGAAGGTGACCGGATAGGTCTCGCGCGGCGGCTTGCCGGCATGCAGGTGCCAGACGGGATTTTCGAGCTGCCGGGCCTGTTCCTCTTTCGGAAACGCTTCGAGGAACGCGATGTAATCGTCGACCGCTTTGGGGATGACGTCGAAGTAAAGTTTCTTCGCCACGCGCGGCTTTTGATACATGAACAGCGCAATGGATTCTTCCGGGCCATAGGTCAGCCATTCATCGACCGACAGGCCGTTGCCTTTCGACTTCGAAATGCGCTGACCCTGTTCGTCCAGAAACAGTTCGTAATTGAATCCTTCCGGCGGTTCGCCTCCGATGGCGCGCAGGATCTTCGACGACAATTCGACGGACGAGATGAGGTCTTTGCCGGACATTTCGTAGTCGACGCCGAGCGCGAGCCAACGCATTGCCCAATCGGCTTTCCATTGGCATTTGACATGGCCGCCGGTGACGGGAACTTCGGTCTTCTTGCCATCTTCGTCATAGACGATGGTGCCGCGTTCGGGATGCCATTCGACGACGGGCACTTGCAGCACGCGGCCCGTGGTCGGGCAAATCGGCAGGAACGGCGAATAGGTGGCCCTGCGTTCGTCGCCGAGCGTCGGCAACACGGTGTCGCGCACTTTTTCGTAATTGCGCAGGATCGTGAGCAGCGCTTCGTCGAACTTGCCGGATTTGTAGCATTCCGTCGAACTCATGAACTCGTAGCGGAAGCCGAAGCGATCCAGAAACGCACGCAGGCGCGCATTGTTGTGTGCACCATAGCTTTCATGCGTGCCGAACGGATCGGGCACCGATGTCAGCGGCTTTCCCAGATTGGCGGCGAGCATGTCCTGGTTGGGCACGTTGCCCGGCACTTTGCGCAGGCCATCCATATCGTCGGAGAACGAAATCAGATGCGTCGGCACATCGCTCATCGTTTCGAAGGCGTGACGCACCCAGCTTGTGCGCGCGACTTCGCCGAAGGTGCCGATATGCGGCAGGCCCGACGGGCCGTAGCCCGTCTCGAACAAGACTTTGTTAAGAGGTTTGCCCGCTTTCGCGCGTTTCTCGATGCGGGCGAGCACTTTTCGTGCTTCCTCAAAGGGCCAGGCATGGGCGTTGAGAGCGAGGTCGCGGACGTTGCCGCCGGATGCATCCGAGGTCATGGCAAATCTTGGCTTAAACGATTGGAAAGGGCGCGAAAGCTAGGCTTTGGCAGGGGATGGCGTCAATGTCCGTTGCCGGCAAATTACCGACCGAGCGCCCGCACGGCCATGGCCGCGGCGGCGATATGCTCGCATCCCTGCCCAAACGTCTTCCCCTGATCGGTTTGATCTTCTGTGGGTTGGCGGCACTTCCCCTGCTGCTGCTTTTGCGCGGCAGCCTGACGGTGGCTGTAAGCGTACCGGTCGTGTTTTTCGTGGTTGCGGTCTTTTATCACCGCGTCAGTTCGGCACGCATCCTCGATGAAGCCCGCTCCTTGCGCGACGACAACGCAGTGTTGCTTGCGAAACTTTCGGAAGAAAAACTCGCCGCGGAGAAAGCACGCGATGCGGCGGAGGTGAGCGCACGCGCGAAGTCGGTGTTCATCGCCAATATCAGCCACGAGATCCGCACCCCGCTCAACGCGCTGCTGGGGATGTCGCAATTGCTGGAGCGGGCGGGGCTGGAAAAACCGCATCGCGATTACGTCAGGGTGATGCTGGAAGCCGGGCGCGGCCTGCGGACCCTGCTGGACGACGTCATCACACTCGCGCGCGACGATTCCGAGCGACACGAAACCGAAGAATGCGATGCGGGGCTGGCGGCGCGCGCCGTTGCGCAACTCTTGCAACCCCGCGCGTGGGAAAAGCAGGTGCGGCTGAACATTTCCGCACCTTCGGATTTGCCGCGCGTTGCCGCCGACCCCCGCCGCGTGCGTCAGGTGTTGCTCAAGCTTGCGGAAAACGCGCTCAAATTCACCGAGCGGGGCGCGGTGGAAATCCTTGTCGAAGCCATTCAGGACGGCGACGGCAGGACGCATCTGAGATTTGCGGTAAACGACACCGGCCACGGCATCCCGGAGGAAGTGGCGAAACATTTGTTCGAACCGTTCATGCCTGGCGACACGTCATACACGCGCAAGCATCAGGGCGCGGGGCTGGGACTTGCCGTCGCCAAGCGCGTGATCGAACAATTGGGCGGAACGATCGGTTTCGAAAGCGAGCCGGGCAGCGGATCGACATTCTGGTTCACATTGCCCAGCGTCGCCGCGCGCAATCTTTCGAAGCAGCCCTTTGTCGATATTTCGGGGGACATGCCCGCGCCCGCCGATCTTCTGCTGCTGGTCTATTTGCGCAATCCGCGGGCGCGGGAAGAAATCGCCAAACTTCTGGAGCCATTCGGCAATCACATCGTCGTCGCGCACGATGCGGCAGATGCGGCGCACAAGGCGAGCCGCGATCAGTTCGACGCAATCATCGCCGAAGCGCGCGATGTGGAGATGCTTGCCGCTGTTCCGGGACGCAAGGCACCGTTGCTGGCGCTCATGTTCCCCGGCGAACGCCCGCCCGCCAGCGGCGATCAGGCCCTTCACTGGCCCGCGAGACCGCGAGAATTCTATGGCGTGCTGCACGGATTGAGCGAAGAGGCACAGAAATCGCAGATCATCGAAAAGCCAAAGAGCGAAACGCCTCCGATCGACGCGAATGCTTTCGCGGCGCTGGAAAAATCGCTGGGGCTGCCGACCCTGCTCGAAATCCTGCAATCCTATGTGAAGACCGCCGAAGAACTTTGCGAAGCGTTGAGCAAGGCGAGCGCCGAATCCGACTGGCAGGCGGCTGCGCGCGTGGCGCAGGACATAGCCGGCGCGGCAGGCGGCCTGGGTCTTGCCGCGATGACGGCGGCGGCGCGCAACTTCGCAGCCAAGACGCGCGAAACCGACGACGGCCACGCGCTGCGCAACGATGCCCAGCTTGTGGTGGGCGAACATTTGCGGGTGTGCGTGGCGCTTTCCCATCTTTATCCCGATCTCGCCGCTTAGCACTTTCCTTCCGTCTCGCGGCGCAATACGCATGATCGGGCCATGACGCCCGTCCCTTCCCTTCTGGCCGACCTGCCCGCATTGGTGCCCGCGCCGGGCGGCGGCATGGCTGCGCAACATGGCGAAACGATACGGCTGAGCCTGGAAGATTCACGACGGCTGTTCCGTTCGGGCGATGTGCTGGTCGCACATGCCGCGTTCGTGGCTGGGCGCTTGAAGACGCAGGTTTCCGCGCTTCTCTACGACGTACTGGAACTTTTTGCCTTCGTTCGGCCTGCGCAGCCTTGCATTCCGTCGCCGCTTGGCCTGGCGCGCGCCTTGGGATTGCCGCTTCCCGACACGGCGGGCGAACAGGCGTTGACATTGGGCGCTGCGGCGGAAGCGCTGTTGCAGCAATTGCGTGAGATGGAGCGCAATGACCGGCTGAGACCGATTGCATCCTCTCTGTCCAAGGCGGGTTGGAAATGGGGACCGCTGGTGCTTTCGGTCATCGGCGAACCCGAAAAACAATTGGGGCCGCTTGCAGGTTATGACACATGGCGGGCGCTGTCCGAATGGGAAGACGACATGGCGCCGGACAAACCGGGTTCGCTTCCGGTGAGCGATGGCGAGGCGCGCAGGCGGCTTGCGCAACTGGTCGGGCTCTCGCATGAGCATCGCCCGGAGCAAGGCGATTATGCGCAAGCCGCAAGCCACGCATTTTCCGCCCGCGACCAAGCGGGTATGCCGAAGATCGCGCTGATAGAAGCCGGAACGGGAATCGGAAAAACGCTCGGATATCTTGCGCCCGCCAGCGTGTGGGCGGAGAAGAATGGGCCGGGGCTCTGGCTCTCGACATACACCCGCAATCTGCAACGGCAGATCGTGCAGGAGATCGCGCGGCTTTATCCCGATCCCGCCGAACGCGAAGACAAGGCGGTGGTGCGAAAGGGCCGCGAGAACTATCTCTGCCTGCTCAACTTCGAAGAAGCGGCGCGGCGCACGGCGCTGGCTCCCGGGCAGCGTGCGATTGCGCTGGGGCTCGTGTCACGTTGGGTGGCTGCGACATCCGACGGCGATCTTTCGGGGCAGAATTTTCCCGCGTTTCTTGCCGCGAGTTTTCCGCTTTCCGAGATCACCGACCGGCGCGGGGAATGCATCTACGCCGCGTGCTCGCATTATCGCACATGTTTCATCGAGCGCGCGATCAGGCGTGCGCGTCACGCGCCCATTGTTGTCGCCAATCATGCGCTGGTGATTGCACAGGCAGCGGGCGATGCGCTGTCTCTGGACGAAACCAACGATGCGCCGCCCGAACGGCGCGTGCGCTATGTGTTCGACGAAGGTCATCATCTGTTCGATGCGGCGGATTCGGGATTTTCGGCGCTTCTTTCTGGCGTCGAAATGGCGGATTTGCGGCGCTGGATACGCGGGCCGGAAGCGCGATCGCGCAGCCGGATGCGCGGGCTTGAGGAAAGATTGAAAGACATCATCGCGGACGACGATGTAGCGCGTTCGGTGCTGGACGATGCGGTGCTGGCGGCGGGATCGCTTGCGGGCGAAGGCTGGCATGGGCGAATCGTCAATGGTGGCGCGCGCGGGCCGGGGGAGACCTTTCTTGCGCTTGCCTACAATCACGTCCGGGCGCGCAGCGAAGATGGCGAGGCGTTTTATTCGCTGGAAGCCGATGTGGCGCCGCTCGATGGCGAATTGCTGGAAGCGGCGCGTGAGCTTTCGCGTGCGTTGAAGCGCATCGCCGTGCCGCTGCTCAGGCTTTCGCATGCATTGCGGAAACAGTTGGACGAGAAGGCATCCGATCTCGAAACCTTTCAGCGCGCGCGCATCGAAGCTGCCGCGCGCGGATTGGCGCGACGTGCGCGGATCGTCCTGCCCGCATGGATTTCGATGCTCGACGCGCTGGAAGACGAAACGCCGTCGGAAGAATTCGTCGACTGGTTCGAGATTGCACGGGACGATGGGCGCGATCTCGACGTGGGATTGCACCGCCATTGGGTCGATCCGACCGTGCCCTTGGCAACCGAAGTTCTGGCGCCAGCACATGGCGCGCTCATCACGTCGGCGACCTTGCGCGATATTGCGGAGGGTACAGACGATTGGGCGAGTGCAGAGGTGCGCACCGGCGCCCATCATCTTCCCGAACCGCCGCGGCGCGCGAGCTTCGGCTCGCCGTTCGATTATGCCGAGCAGTCGCGCGTGTTCATCGTGCGCGACGTAAATCGCCGCGATATCGAACAGGTGGCGGCGGCCTATCGCGAATTGTTCCTGGCGTCCGGTGGCGGCGGGCTGGGGTTGTTCACGGCCGTACGGGCGTTGCGTGCGGTAGAGAGTCGAATCGCGGGCCCGCTCGCCGAGGCGGGCATCACGCTCTACGCACAGCATGTCGACCGGCTCGACACCGGCGCGCTCGTCGATCTGTTCCGGGCGGAGGAGAACGCCTGCCTTCTGGGCACCGATGCGCTACGCGACGGCGTGGATGTGCCGGGACGATCGTTGCGGCTGGCCGTGTTCGACAAGGTGCCGTGGCCCAAACCCACGATCCTCCACAAGGCCCGGCGCGCACGATTCGGCAAAGGCTATGACGACCTGCTGACGAGGCTTCGTCTCAAGCAAGCCTTCGGGCGGCTGATCCGCACGGCAACCGACAAGGGCTGTTTCGTGATCCTGGAACCGGCCACGCCGTCGCGGCTTCTGTCGGCCTTCCCGCCGGATGCGCCGGTTCGCCGCTGCGGCCTGGCCGAGGCGCTTGCCGAAATCCGTGGGTTTCTTGGGGAGAACAAGTGACGTCGGTGAGACCTCTCCCTAAACTTGTCATCCCGGCCACGCGGCTTTAGCCGCGCCGAGCCGGGACCCATCGGGCCGCTTCTCGATAGGTCCCGGATCGCGCGAAGGGCGCGTCCGGGATGACAGGTTGGATTTTACGATGACCACCGACGACGCGCTGTTTGTTACCGAAACCGCCGAGGGCACCGATCATTTTGGGCGCCACTCGACCGGTATCCTGCCTAGCCATGTGCTCAAGCGGCTGATCCGAGCGCGGCGCGAAATCCGCGCGGCCGAAGACATCGAAGACACTCAGATCCAGCCCGCAAGTATCGACTTGCGGCTGGGGCCGGTGGCCTATCGCGTAAGGGCGAGTTTTCTTCCCGGCCCGAATGCCTCCGTCGAGGACAAGCTCAAATCGGTCTTCATGCACGAGATCGATCTGACGAACGGCGCCGTGCTTGAGACGGGCTGCGTCTATATCGTGCCGCTGCTCGAATATGCGGATTTCTCCGCCCGCGTCTCAGGTACGGCCAATCCCAAAAGCTCGACGGGGCGCATCGACGTGTTCACGCGGCTGATCACCGATCGCGGTCAGGCTTTCGACCGCATAGAGGCGGGCTATCGCGGGCCGCTCTATGCGGAGATTTCACCGCGTACCTTCCCAATTCTGGTGCGCAAGGGTTCGAAGCTCAACCAACTGCGGATCCGTCACGGTTCGCCGCAATTCACCGATACGCAATTGCGCAGGCTTCACGCGGAAATCCCGCTCGTTTCGGGCGAGGCCGATATCGACAATGGTCTGGCGCTTTCCATCGATCTGAAAGGCGATGGCAACTCGCGCATCGGCTGGCGGGCCAAGCGGCACACCGGAATCATCGATGTCGACAAGCGCGATGCATTGTTGCCAGCCGATTTCTGGGACCCCATCGAGGCGCACCCCGAAGGACACATGATTCTCGATCCCGACGAATTCTACATTCTCGTCAGCCGGGAAGCAGTCGCGATCCCTTACGATTACGCGGCCGAAATGGTGCCGTTCAATCCGCTGGTCGGCGAGTTCCGCGTACATTACGCAGGCTTCTTCGATCCGGGTTTCGGCTACGAGCCGGGCAAGCCGCCTTGTGCGCGCGGCGTTCTGGAAGTGCGCTCGCGCGAGGTGCCTTTCATCCTGGAACACGGACAGATCATCGGCCGGTTGGTGTTCGAGCGTCTCACCGATCCGCCGCCGGAAACCTATGGACAGGGAATCGGATCGAACTATCAGCGTCAGGGGCTGAAACTATCCAAGCATTTCCGGGGCGGCTGATCCCGAAGGCGCAACATCGTTGCGGCGCTACTGACTCTATTGTGACTTCGAATCCACAACGATTGTTAAAATCCGCCGGGCGGCAAACTATCCGTTGCGTCACGGGCCGGTCATGCCCGAGGGTACGTCTGTCGCCGGTTCGGCTTGGGGGAGCAAGACCTGCGACAAGTCCGCTTAAAAGGGGGCAGTATGAGGCGGCTACGGCGCGAATGCGCCGGCCGCCTCATTCATTTTCAGATCGCATCTTCCCGGATGCAGAATGCGCGACGGCGGGTTTAGTGCCCGCCTTTTTTCTTGCCCGAATTGTCCGCCGCGAAACGGCCTGCGCCCATACCGACCAGAAGCAGCAACGCCCCCATCAGCAGCATATCGCGGGAGAACAGGTCGAAGGCTTCGGTACGGGCATCGCCATGCATGTCCCAGTAATTGTGAAGAAGGATCGCCAGCGCCAGGATTGCGGCGAACAACGCCATCGCGAAATAACGCGTCTGGTAGCCGATAACGAGGGCAACCGAAGCCAGCGCCACCACAGCCAGGAACAAGCCGAACAGGACCGGCGGGGCGGCGATATTGTGAGCTTTGAGCAGGTCCATCGTGCCCGCCCAATCCTGCATGTAAGCCCAAGTCTGGGTGATGAGATACCAGCCGATGGCGATCCGCCCGAGGAGCGGCGCGATGACTTCCGAAAAAGACATGGAGCAATCCTAGAAAGGGTTCGGCCAACCGAAGGCGCCCAGAACAAGGACGAGCAGCCCGCAAGCGAGCAACGCCGCCACCCAGGTCTCGCGCTGCGGCGAACCCAGCGGCCGGGCAACGATGCTGAAAAGCACCAGCGCCACCCCGCCCACGAACAGCATCGAGAAGACAAGTTGGGCCACGACGTAAGCGTGGAACACCCCCGCTATACCGGCCAACGCAAGCAAAATGATCGCGTACCGGCCAAATTGGTCAGGTATTTCAGTCGTCGCAATGCCGTGCGGCGTTGTCATCGCCATTCGCGTGTTCTCCGCGAATCACCACTGCATGCAAGAACTATGTCACAACGGAACCCAGAACGGAATATTCTTTTCTTGCAAAGACTTATAAAGTTAACAAAAGGGACATCATGCCGCGGCTGTAAAGCTGCGCGACGGGTCAGGCCTGCCGGAGGGCGTGTTTGCGCAAGTGACGGACCAACGCCATCTCGTCGAGCTGGGTCTGGGCACGGCGGGCTTCCGCCTCTTCCAGGCGGCGAGCCTGCTGCTCGGTGGCGAGTTCGAAGGCCTTCAAATCCTGATAGGCAGAGGCGAGATCGTTCTGGGCGACGGCGCGCTCGCGTTCGATTTCCTTGAGCGTCTCGCGCAGGTTCTCGCGGCGGCTTTCAATGGAACGCAGGAACGAGGGAAAGGCGAGACGTCCGATATCGGAATCGTTGGCGCGCTGACGTTCGCGCGCGATCGATTCTTCAAGATCGGCCAACTTCCTATCGAGATCGGCTTTCATCGCATCGAGCGTCGCCATGCGACGCTTGAGTTCGTCGACCTTGAAGCGCTTGACGCGCAGCAGCGTATCGGCGCGTTTCATGTTTTAGCTCCCACTCCCGAGCTCGGCCATGATGGCCTGAAGTTCGGCGTATCCTTCGGCCAGTGTCGCGCGTTCCTCTTTCTTTTGCGTTAGGAACGCTTCGAGCTTGGGATACACCTTGGTAGCTGCATCCACTTCAACATTCGTGCCAGGCTTGTATGCGCCAAGACGGATCAATTCGGCCATATCCTCGTAAACGGCAAGCGGGGCGCGCGCTTTCATGACGATGTTATGTTCGGTTTCGCTGTTGCAAGCAGGCATTGTGCGCGACACGGATTTCAACACGTTGATTGCCGGAAAGCGCCCGCGTTCCGCAATGGCACGTTCCAGAACGATGTGTCCGTCGAGAATACCACGCACCGCATCGGCAACCGGCTCGTTATGATCATCGCCTTCGACCAAAACTGTGAATAAGCCGGTAATCGATCCTGACGCGCCATTAAGGCCGGGGCCTGCGCGTTCCAGCAATTTCGGAAGTTCCGCAAAAACCGTTGGCGTATAGCCTTTTGAAGCAGGGGGTTCGCCCGCAGACAAGCCAATTTCGCGCTGTGCCATTGCGAAACGGGTGACGCTGTCCATCAGCAACAGCACATGCAAACCCTGATCGCGCAACTGTTCGGCAACCGCCATTGCGACATAGGCAGATTGGCGGCGCACGAGTGCGGGCTGATCCGATGTCGCAGCGATCACCACGCTGCGCTTCAGGCCTTCTTCGCCGAGATCGTCTTCAATGAATTCCTTCAGCTCGCGTCCGCGTTCCCCGACGAGTGCGATGACGATCGCATCCGCATCGGTGTTGCGTGCGAGCATGGCGAGCA
The DNA here is from genome assembly GCA_035545475.1 of Rhizomicrobium sp. Taxonomy (GTDB): domain Bacteria; phylum Pseudomonadota; class Alphaproteobacteria; order Micropepsales; family Micropepsaceae; genus Rhizomicrobium. The sequence continues at coordinate 53,938 of DASZYI010000020.1, read as the reverse complement.
GGGTCGATTTGCCGACGCCGGAGCCCGCGAAGATTCCCATGCGCTGACCTTTGCAACAGGTCGTGAACGCGTTCATCGCGCGAACGCCGAGATCGAGTTTGCCGCCGACGCGCGCACGCATCGAAGCGTGCGGCGGCGCATTTTTCACAGGATAGGGAACGGCTCCTTGCGGCAGCGGACCTTTGCCGTCGGTCGGACGCGCGAACGCGTCGATGACCCGGCCAAGCCACGCTTTGGTCGGATAGATCGAAGCGGGCTTGTCCTCGAATTCGGCGTGCGCGCCGAGCGTAACGCCATCGAGACTGCCAAGCGGCATCACGACGGCGCGGCCATCACGAAAGCCGACGACCTCACAAGGAATATGACGTCCGCGCGGGATGGAAATGCGAACCTGGCCGCCCAAACTGATGGCACCGGCGGCTCCCGTAATTTCCACGGACAGCCCCTCGATGCGCGCCACCCGGCCAAACCGGCGCAGCGGCGGTATGGCCTCGATTTCCTTTAAAAGAGCGAGCATTCCACCTACCCCAAGGGCCGCCTTTTGCAGGCCCGGACAGGCCCATCTTGAGGGGAAGAATTTAAGTGCCGGTAAACTTAACAAAGGGAATCAAGGGGATGGGCACGAAAGAATAATTCGCGTTAAGCCCCGTTCGCGACTCCTGCACCCCTTTCCCCGCTGGAAAGCTGATGTTAACCATTTCCGGTTACGGTTTGCTCATCGGTTAACCACGCCCGAGGGGCCGTGCCAGTTTAAGGGGTCAGTGACTATGCGTGTGCTTTTGATCGAAGACGATAGCGCCATGGCGCGCAGCATCGAACTGATGCTGAGGAGCGAGGGCTTCAACGTCTACACCACCGATCTCGGCGAGGAAGGCATCGACCTCGGCAAGCTCTACGACTACGACATCGTCGTGCTGGATCTCCAGCTTCCCGACATGAGCGGCTTCGAAGTGCTGAAATCCCTGCGTTTGGCGAAGGTCCAGACGCCGGTGATGATCCTTTCGGGCAACGCCATCGTCGAGGCGAAGGTCCGGGCGCTCGGCTTCGGCGCCGACGATTATATGACCAAGCCGTTCCACAAGGACGAGCTGATCGCCCGCATCCAGGCCGTGGTCCGCCGTTCGAAGGGTCATTCGCAGTCGGTCATCACGACCGGCAAGCTGACGGTCAATCTCGACGCCAAGACGGTCGAAGTCGACGGCAGCCGCGTGCATCTGACCGGCAAGGAATATCAGATGTTGGAGCTGCTCTCGCTCCGCAAAGGCACCACGCTGACCAAGGAGATGTTCCTGAACCATCTCTATGGCGGCATGGACGAACCGGAACTGAAGATCATCGACGTCTTCATCTGCAAGCTGCGCAAGAAGCTCGCAGCGGCGACCAGCGGCGACAATTACATCGAGACCGTCTGGGGCCGCGGCTATGTGCTGCGCGATCCGGAAGCCGAACAGGCAGCTTAAGGCTCCGTAAGGGCTTGCCATTTCGCGCGCTGGCCTATGCCGGGAACCGAGGCGTATGCCATCCGGTTTAATCCGGCATGAACATGAAGAACCTCATTTCGCTGATCGTCTTTCTGGCGATCTGCCTTGGCATCGCCGCGGTGGCCGGGCTCGTCACGGTTGCGAATATCCCGACCTGGTATGCGGGTTTGGCGAAGCCTTCCTTCACACCGCCCAACGCCATTATCGGGCCGGTCTGGACACTGCTTTACATCCTGATCGCGATTTCCGGGTGGATGGTGTGGCGCAAGATCGGCTTTTCGCCCGACCGGCCTATGGCAATTTATGGGCTACAGCTCGCGCTCAATTTCGCGTGGTCGTTCATCTTCTTCGGCGCGCATCTGGTTGGGCTCGCGGTTGTCAACGTGTTGCTGCTGTGGCTCGTGATCGTCTGGAATATCGCGATGTTCTGGCGCGTGGACCGCGTGGCCGCCGCTCTGCTCTTGCCCTATCTCGCCTGGGTTTCATTCGCTTCTGCCCTCAACGTTGCGGTCTGGCAACTGAACTGACCTCCCCTTGCCCGGAACTTGGTGATATGGAGCGGCCATGGAACCGCTCACTTCGCTGCCGTTGACCGAATGGGCTCAAGCGCCCTCGCCCCCCGAGCGGCAACAGGCGATTGGCGCATTGGAAAACGGACAAGTTCTTTTTTTCCCGCAGCTTTCATTTGTGTTGCGCGAAGAAGAGAAGGTGCTTCTTTCGCCGTCACTTTCCAACGGCCGGGCAAAGAACATCAGCCTCGATCCGAGCGGTAAGCTGAAACATATCGATGTGACGCCGGGACAGCATCGCTTGCTGCAGGCCATGATGGAACGGTTCGCGCGGAATTCGGTGACGCTGGTGAGCAACCTCATCCCCGGTTACGCAGCGAAACTGGAACGCGCACGCACATCCTACCGTCCAGCCGAGATTGCGGGGCGCAAATACTCAGCCGTGAAGGACGATACGCGACTGCATGTCGATGCGTTTCCGACACGCCCGATGCGCGGACGGCGGATCCTGCGGCTGTTCACCAACATCAATCCGGACGGCAAGCCGCGGCTTTGGCATGTGGGCGAACCGTTCGAGGACATGGCGTCGAAGATATTGCCGAAGGTGCGCGAGCCCATCGCGCTGACGCCGTTGTTGTTGGCAGCGGTGGGCGCCACGCGCGGCGTGCGTTCGTCGTATGACAATCTGATGCTGGGCCTGCACGACACCGCCAAGCTCGACGAAAACTATCAGCGCAACACGGTGCACAACGAAATCGCGTTTCCGGCGGGTTCGACGTGGCTATGTTTCACCGATCAGGTGATGCATGCAGCGCTTGCCGGACAGTTCGTGCTGGAACAGACGTTCCATCTGGACATTGACGTCTTGGCGGAACCGGCACGCGCACCGATCAAGGTGCTGGAACGTATGACCGGGCGCGTGCTCGCTTAACCCGCCAGCGCCATCGCGCTTGCAAATTGCAAATCGGCCAGACGCGCATAAAGGCCGCCGCGGGCCACGAGTTCGGCGTGGCTGCCTTCGCCGACGATGCGGCCCTTGTCCATCACCACGATGCGCTTGAGTTTCTGGATGGTCGCCAGACGGTGCGCGATGACGATGGTGGTGCGGCCTGCCATCAGATTGGCGAGGCCTTGCTGGACGAGGCGTTCGTTTTCGGAATCGAGGGCGCTGGTGGCCTCGTCGAGCAGCAGCAACGGCGCATCGCGCAGGATCGCGCGAGCAATGGCCAGACGCTGGCGCTGGCCGCCCGATAAGGTGATACCACGTTCGCCAACAAGCGTTTCATAGCCTTGCGGCAGGGCTACAATGAATTCGCTCGCAGCGGCGGCTTCGGCGGCGCGCTTGACCTCCTCGTCGCTTGCGTCGATGCGTCCATAGCGGATGTTGTCGGCGATGGTACCGGAGAAGATTGCGGGATCCTGCGCCACCAAAGCGATGTGCTTGCGCAGGTCGGTGGGATCGAGATCGGCCACGTCGATGCCGTCGAACAGGATGCGCCCGTCCTGCGCCGCGAAATACCGCAACAGCAGTTGGAAAACGGTTGATTTGCCTGCGCCCGAGGGGCCAACCAGGGCAACGGCTTCGCCGGGCTCGATCTTGAGCGAGAAACGATCCAGCGCGGCATAATCGGGACGGGTGGGATAGTGGAAGGTGACGTTCTCGAACGCAACGGCGCCTCTTGAAGGCTGCGGCAGGCACAGCGGTTTGGCCGGCGCCTTCACATCGGGTTCGACATGCAGCAATTCCATCAGCCGCTCGGTCGCGCCTGCCGCGCGTTGCAAATCGCCCCAGGTTTCGCTGAGCGCGCCAAAGCCGCTTGCCACCAAAATGGCGAACAGAATGAACTGCATGAGTTCGCCGGCGGTCATCGTATGCGCAATGACGTCGCGCGCTCCCACCCACAGCACTCCCACCACGCAAGCCGCCATCGCGAAGATCGTCACCGCGGTCATGGCCGCGCGCGCGCGTGTGCGCGTGATGGCGACGTCAAAGGAGTTCTCGACATTGGCGCCGAAGAGCTTGCGGTCTTCGTCTTCATGGGTGAAGGCCTGCACCGTCTGCACTGCATTGAGGGTTTCGCTGGCGCGCGCGCTGGTGTCGGCCACGCGATCCTGACTTTTGCGCGACAGAGAGCGCACCCAGCGACCGAAGCCGATCAACGGCAGCATGATGAGAAACACGGCGGCGAGCACGAGGCCGGACAATTTCAGGCTGGTCAGGAAAAGAAGGATCAACCCTCCCGTCAGCATGACGATGTTGCGCATCGCGACGGAGGCCGACGAGCCGATCACTGTTTGAATGAGCGTGGTGTCGGCGGTGAGACGCGACAGCACTTCACCGGTGCGCGTGATCTCGAAGAAGGCGGGTGTGAGCGACAGGACGTGATTGAACACGGCCTTGCGGATGTCGGCGATCACGCGCTCGCCGAGCCAGGTCACGAAATAGAAGCGGGTGGCCGTGGCAATACCCAAGACCGCGGCGACCGCGATCAGCGCCAGGAAGTACTGGCCGATCTTGGCGGCATAACGCTCGTCGAAGCCGTGATCCATCATGCGGCGGACGGCCACGGGGATCACAAGGCTGGCGGTCGAGGAGCAAAGGAGCGCGATGATCGCGAGCGTAATCCGGCCGCGATAAGGCCTCAGGAAAGGAACCAGACGCCACAAGGGTTCCAGCGAGCGGGACTTTTCGCGGCCTGCCGCGGTGTGGGCGACCTGTGCGGCGTACTCTTCGCTGGATTGAGCCATGGCGAGGCTTTCTATAGCGGAAACGGGGGGTTGCCGCGAACCGGACCCATCGCCGCGCGGGCGGGTTGCCAGCCCGGCGCCCATCCCCTATAAGCCGCGACCTTCCGAGCCAAAGGGCCTAAAGCCATGAAAAAGGGCATTCATCCCGACTATCATTTCGTGGACGTCGCGCTGAACGACGGGACCACCTATCGCACCCGCACGACCTGGGGCGAGGCCGGCCAAAAGCTGACGCTCGACATCGACCCGACGACGCACCCGGCCTGGACCGGCGGCCAGCAGCAACTGCTCGACCGTGGCGGCCGCCTGACGCGCTTCAACAAGCGCTTTGCGGACTTCGTGAAGTAAGAAGCTTTCGATTGAAGTTTTTTTCATCGCGCCGAGGCGCGATGGATGGGTGGCCGGGTCAAACCCGGCCATGACATTAGGCGACGCTTTCGCCGAATGCCTGTTCCAGCATGTTGAAGTGCGCCTGCACGCCCGGCTTGGGCTCAAGCGCGCCGAACAATTCGTCGTCAAGACGCGCGATGCGGCGATAGAGGTTGTCGCTGCGTTCGAGAAGATCGCGCAAGGTGGCGGGCAGCAATTCGATGCCTTCCTCGCGTCCGCCGAAGCAGATTTCCTTGGACCCCAGACGATAGCGATCGCCCTTCGCATCTTCGGGACTCATCTCGCCTTCGTGCACGGCGCGCTGCACGAGCAGCCAGCTTGCGGCCTGCATCAGGCGCGTGGTGACGCGCATACTCTCGCCCGCATAAAGCATCGCGGCCTTGCGCGGCAGATCGCGCGATTCCTGGCGGCCGCGGCCGTCAAGATAACGCGCGGTTTCTTCGACCAGAGCCATGCCCTCGTTGAATGTGCGATCGAACATCGCGGAGCCGGCGAATTCGCGCAGATCAAGCGCGTTCGCGATGCTGTTTTCCATCTCGGCCGTCGTCATCGGCATTTGTCCCCGGGCGATCAATGCGAGCGGAAACTACCAACCCAAATCCTAACAGAGAAGCGCAAATGATGCACGACCCCGCAAAAGCGCACATCTTCTTCGGTAATGGATAATGTTCAGCTTCGCACATCTTAACGATGATTTGCGAGGCGTAAGCGCCTTTACTTTTTGAAGAATGCGTCTGCGGCGGACTTTGTGTGCTTTCGCGCGGCGATGGCTTCGCGGCTGCGCACGATCTCCGCCTCCAATGCGCCGATTCGCGCCTCCAACTCATGTTCGGAAAATGCGGAAAGATCTTGTCCCAGGACGATATCGGGGAACTTCTTCTTCGGCAGCAATTCTTCGGGGTCTATAGCCATGGTGACGCCCTCTGGAGGCGGTGTAACTCTCTGTTACAGTGCGGGACAGGTCAATTCGTGAAAGCAGGCAATATGAAAGCCATTCAGGTTCGACGCGACGGCGACAACATAGATCTGGTCTTGGGAGATGTTGAAAAGCCCTCTCTACGGGACGGCGAGGTGCTGATCGAAGTCGCCGCCGCCGGCGTGAACCATGCCGATCTGATCCAGGCACGCGGCGGCTATCCGCCGCCGCCAGGCGCACCCGACACGTTGGGGCTGGAAGTCTCCGGTGTGATTGTCGAAGTGGGGACGAGCGTTTCGGAATGGCACGTTGGCGATCAGGTTTGCGCGCTGCTCGGCGGCGGAGGTTATGCGCAGTTCGTGGCCGTTTCGCAGCTTTGCCTGTTACCGGTTCCAAAAGGCGTTTCGCTGATCGACGCGGCAGCTCTTCCGGAAGTGTATTTCACCGTGTGGACCAATCTGATGGATGCTGCACGGTTGAAAAAAGGTGAAAGCGTTCTGATACACGGCGGATCGAGCGGCATCGGAACGGCTGCGATTCAACTCTGCGCCGCGCGCGGACATACGGTGTTCACGACGGCCGGCACCAAAGAGAAATGCGAGGCTTGCGAGAAACTCGGCGCCACGCGCGCAATCAACTATCGCGAGGAAGATTTCGTCGAGGCGGTCAAAGCCGCAACGAATGGAAAGGGCGTCGACGTGATCCTCGATATGGTCGGCGGCGACTACATCGAGAAGAATTTGCGCGCAGCCGCGATCTGGGGGCGTATCGTCAACATCGCGTTCCAGAAGGGCATGGTGGCCGAAGTGAATTTCGCCTCGATGCTGATGAAGCGGTTGAGCTTGATGGCGACAACGCTGCGCGCACGCTCCAACGAGGAAAAGGGTGCAATCCGCGATGCCGTCCGCCGCGAGGTCTGGCCGCTGATCGAGGCAGGCCGGATCAAGCCGGTGGTAGATCGGGTGTTTCCCCTCTCGGAAGCGGGGGCAGCGCATGCCCGGATCGCGAAAAGCCAGCACATTGGCAAGCTTCTGTTGAAACCGTGAGGGGTAGCCGCTAAAAGGGCCGCCTTCCTCGACAATTGGACGTTCGAGCGAAGGGACGGGGCGGAAAGCCTCGCCCGGGAAAGGAAAAACTTATGGCCGACAAACCACTTATGCCCAAGGCGACCGCCGTCTGGCTGGTTGATAACACCTCGCTGTCCTTCGAGCAGATCGCCGAATTCTGCGGGTTGCACCCGCTGGAAGTGAAAGGCATCGCCGACGAGGACGTGGCGAAAGGCATCAAGGGGCAGGACCCCGTGGCGTCGGGCCAGCTCACCCGCGAGCAGATTGAGGCGGCCGAAAAGAACCCCAAGCTGCGCCTCAAGATGGCGCCGCCGAAATACAAGATCCCGCCGGTGAAGATCAAAAAGGCGCCGCGCTATACGCCGGTGTCGAAGCGGCAGGACAAGCCGGATGCGGTGTATTGGATTCTCCGCAACCATCCCGAATTCGGCGATGCAGACATCATCAAGCTGGTCGGCACCACCAAGGCGACGATCCAAAAGATCCGCGAGCGTTCGCACTGGAATGCGCAGAACATCAAGGCCGTCGATCCGGTGACGTTGGGATTGTGCTCGCAGTTGGAACTCGACCTGGCGGTGACCCGTGTCAATCAGCGTCGCGAACGCCAGGCGAAGAAAGCAGCTAAGCTCGGCGGCACTCTGAAGCCTATCGACGACACGCTGGCTTCCGGCCATGTCGAAGAAGAGCACGCCGGCGACGAAGAGTAGTCATACAGCCTCTTCGGCCTCCGGACTGCGCGGATCGAGTTCGAGTGCAGCGGGCGAAGCCTGTTGCGGCATCGGCTCGAATGCATCGCGATACTGTTCCGGGGCTGGTTCCATCCGGCGGATGCGATACAGCGTATAGAGCGCAAAGCCTGTATGGATTACTGCGGTATAATAGAACAACGCCTGGGTGCCGGCGCGCGCGGTGACGAGTGCGGCAAGGATTGGCCCCGCGACGGACGCCAGCGAATTGACCAAAAGCAGGGTCGCCGAAGCTTCGACAAACGCTTCGCGCGGCAGACGGTCGTTGGTGTGGGCGACGGCGAGACCGTAACAGGGAAGCGCCGTCATACCGAATAAGGTCACAAGGATCAGCGTGCGCCAGACATGCGTGCCGCCAAAATAGCCAAGCGAAACGCCCGCGGCGGCAGCAAGCAGCGTTACAACAACAATAACGATGCGACGATCCATGCGGTCGGAGAGGCGGCCGACCGGCACCTGCACGATGGCTCCGCCAAGCGCAAAGGCGCACATGAAGGCCGCCAGCAATCCCTGATGAAGGCTGTGCGCCTGCGCGTAAACGGGCGCCAATGTCCAGACCGCGCCATTGGCCAAACCGACGATGATGCAGCCCATAACACCCACGGGCGCCACGGCAAACAAACGTATCGGCCGCAATTGCGGGATGGGCGCAGGCTTCGGTTGCGGCAAGCGCGTCAAGCCCATCGGAATCAGGCACAGCGCGTAGAAAATGGCAGACAGGTTGAACAACGAGAAACTTCTTGCGCCGCCCGCGATCAATAACCCCTGCCCGATGATGAGTCCGGTGTAGTTGACGGTGAGATAGGACGCGAAGATGCGTCCACGGGTTTCGTTCGTCGCGCGATCGTTGAGCCAGCTTTCAATCACCATGTAGAGATTGGCGGCCGAGAAGCCGATGCCTGCACGGATCAGCGTCCACACCACTTCGTTGACGATCAAGGGCTGCGCGATTGCGGTTGCTGCTGCGAGCCCCGCAGCGACTGCGAAGGTGCGGCTATGGCCGACCCGCAACAACAATCGCGGCCCTGCGAAACAGCCGACGAAGAAGCCGGCATAGTAAGCCGACCCCATGAAGCCGATGGCAAGATCGCTGAAACCTTCAAGATGAGCGCGAACGGGTGTGACCGTGCCGAGCAGGCCGTTCCCGGTGAGGAAGATGAGCGTCGCCAGAAGGATCGCAGCGACGGCATAAAGATGTTTTCCCATGAGAACGCCGGGATCAGACGATGTAGCGGGCTATCACAAATCCCAAGATAATGACGGCCAGGAAGCCGAGCATGACATATTCGAGGCGTTTTTCGATGAAATTTCGGATGGGGTCTCCGAAATAAGCAAGCAGACCCGCCACAATCCCGAATCGCACGCCTCGCGTGATGGCCGACAGAACGACGAACAAGAAAAGGTTGTAGCCCGCGAAACCCGAGGCGATGGTCACCAGCTTGTAGGGGATGGGGGTCGCGCCCTTGATGAGGATGATCCAGGCTCCGTATTCGGCATACAGGGCGCGGAATTTTTGAAGATCCTCACCATAGCCATAGACGGAAATGAGCCACTGGCCGACGGAGTCGTAAAGCAGCGATCCGATGGCATAACCGAGCAGGCCGCCCAGCACCGACCACAACATGCACCAGCCTGCCAGAAGCAGCGCGCGCTTGCGGTCGGCCAGCGCCATCGGAATGAGCATGACATCTGGGGGAATCGGGAAGAACGAGGCTTCCGCGAAGGAAACCGCGGCCAGCACCATCCAGGCATGGCGGCCCTCGGCGTGGCGCATCAGCCAGAAATAAAGACCGCGCAAAGCGCCGCGCGAAACGGTTTCAGTGTGGCCCGACATCCAAGGTCCGGTCGATAAAGCCGGGCCTTCTAACAACCAAGCTCGCGTTCGTCCATCCGAGGCGCTTGCCCGGTCAATCCGAGTTCTTTAGCGTTCCGCGCTTTCCCGGCGAATGGACCATGGCGAAGCGTAAACCTACAAAAACGCGCAAAAACGTAAAACCGCGTAAGACACGCAAGATCGCGAAAGCAGGGAAGCCCGCCCGCGCAAAGAAACCGGCTTCCGCGAAACCCCACGTTGCAGCGGGGCCCGCCAAAGCCACGGGAAAGCGCATTCCCGCTCGCCCGCGCAAATCGCTGATTCGACGCGTGAGCGATGCGTTACGCACGGTGCCGCAGGTCAAACTGCGCGTGGGGGGCAGCGCTTACGACCGCGATCTCGACCGCAATGCCGCAAACTACCAGCCGCTGACACCGCTTTCCTTTCTGGAACGCGCGGCTGCCGTTTCCCCGGACGTCGTCGCCATCGTTCACGGCAAGGCGCGCACGACCTATGCCGATTACTACGCGCGCTCCAGGCGGCTGGCATCGGCATTGCGCAAACGGGGCGTGAAGAAGAACGACACTGTGGCGGTGATGCTCGCCAACACGCCGCCGATGCTGGAAGCACATTATGGCGTGCCGATGGCAGGCGCTGTGCTGAACGCACTCAACACCCGTCTCGATGCCCCGACGCTTGCCTTCATGCTCGATCATGGCGAAGCGAAGGTGCTGATCACCGACCGCGAATTCGCCGGCACGGCGAAAGAAGTTTTAAGGCTCGCCAAGTCGAAGCCGCTCGTGATCGATTATGACGATCCCGAATTTCCGCAACGCGGCGAAATGCTGGGCTCGATGGAATATGAAGCGTTCCTGAATGAAGGCGATCCCGATTTCGTTTGGGCCGGGCCTTCGGACGAGTGGGACGCGATTGCCCTCAACTACACCTCAGGCACCACCGGCAATCCCAAGGGCGTCGTGTTCCACCATCGCGGCGCTGCGTTGATGGGATACGGCAACATCGTCTCAGCCAACATCGGCAAACGTCCGATTTATCTGTGGACGCTGCCGATGTTTCATTGCAATGGCTGGTGCTTTCCGTGGTCGCTGTCGGTCGTGGCAGGCACGCATGTCTGCCTGCGCTGGGTGCGCGCCAAGGCGATGTACGAGGCAATTGCCGAACATGGTGTGACGCATATGTGCGGCGCGCCCATTGTGATGTCGACATTGTTGAACGCGCCCGACGACGAGAAGAAAACATTCGATCATCGTGTGGAATTCGTCACCGCCGCGGCACCTCCGCCGGAAGCAGTGCTCGCTGCGATGGATAGCGCGGGTTTCAATGTCACGCATGTCTATGGCCTGACCGAGACCTATGGACCGGCAGTGGTCAACGACTGGAAACCGGTCTGGGATTCGCTTGATACGGCCGAGAAGGCAAAGAAAAAAGCGCGGCAGGGCGTACGTTATCACGCGCTGGAAGCTCTCACGGTGATGGATCCGGAAACGATGGAGCCGGTCGCCGCCGACGGCGAAACGCTGGGCGAAGTGATGTTCCGCGGCAATATCGTGATGAAAGGCTATCTCAAGAATCCAAATGCCACGAAGGAAGCATTCGCGGGCGGTTGGTTTCATTCCGGCGATCTGGGCGTGATGCACCCCGACGGCTACATCCAGCTCAAGGATCGATCGAAAGACATCATCATATCGGGCGGCGAGAACATATCGTCTATCGAAGTCGAGGACACGCTGATCAAGCATCCGGCGGTGATGTTCGCCGCCGTGGTCGCGCGCCCCGACGAGAAGTGGGGCGAGACGCCTTGCGCCTTCATCGAGCGCAAGCGCGGCCACGAGAACGTGACGGAGGACGAAATCATCGCATACTGCCGGGACAATCTCGCGCGCTACAAAATTCCGAAACACGTCGTATTCACGGAACTGCCCAAAACCTCCACCGGCAAGATCCAGAAATTCAAGCTGCGCGAGATGGCCAAAGGCGTGTGATGGAGCGGGAGGCGAGCCGTCACGCGCTGATCTTTATTTTCATCACCATGCTCGTGGACTCGGTCGGGCTTGGCATCGTCCTGCCCGTCACGCCGCAACTCATTTCCGAACTCACCCATCAGGGCATGAGCGAGGCTGCGCGCTGGGGCGGCTGGCTGTTCTTCGTCTATGCGCTGATGCAATTCCTGTTTGCGCCGCTGATCGGCAATCTGAGCGACCGTTTCGGGCGCAGACCCGTCTTGATCGTATCGCTCGCGATGCTCGGCATCGATTATCTTATCACAGGGCTTGCGCCGACCATTGCATGGCTGTTCGTGGGGCGGCTTCTTTCCGGCATCGCCGGCGCCGCTTATACGACCGCCAACGCCTATATTGCCGATGTCAGTCCGCCGGAGAAACGCGCGGCCAACTTTGGGGTGGTGAGTGCAGCCTTCGGGATCGGGTTCGTCATCGGGCCTGCCATCGGCGGGTTGCTGGGACAATATGGAGCGCGCGTTCCATTTTACGTTTCGGCCGGTTTCGCCTTCACCAACGCGCTCTATGGCCTGATCGTACTCAGAGAATCCTTGCCGCCCGAGCGGCGCCGTGCATTCGAACTGTGGCGCGCCAATCCGCTCGGCGCGCTCATCGCTCTCAAACGCTTTCCGATGCTGATCGGCATGTTCGGCGTGGTGGTGTTGATGCGTTTGGGACACGACGCCAACCCGGTGGTGTGGACCTACTACACCATGCTCAAATTCCATTGGACCTCCGCTGAGGTCGGCTATTCGCTGATGGCGGTGGGCGCGATGCTGACGTTCGTGTTCAGCGTCCTGACACGCGTCGTCATTCCGCACCTGGGTGAATTGCGGTCCGCCTATCTGGGACTTACTTGCGGTGCGATCGGCTTCTTCGGCTACGCCTTCGCGACAGAAGGCTGGATGCTTTATGGCTGGATGGCGGTCTGGGTGTTGATGGGCCTCGTGACGCCCTCGCTCAACGCGATCATGTCGAAGGAAGTGGGTCCATCGGAACAGGGCGAATTGCAAGGCGCGCTCGCAAGTTTGGGCGGCCTGACTTCGGTCGCTGCGCCGCCGATTCTTTCCAATCTATTCGGCTATTTCACAAGCGAGGCCGCGCCCCTCTATTTTCCGGGCGCGGCGTTCTTTGCGGCAGCGATCTTCACGCTCCTGGCGGCGCTGTTGTTGGCCACAGCGCACCGTTCGCGGCCTACTGCCGCGTAATCAGACCTTGCTTGCCTGTTTGATCAGTGAAGGCTGGTTCGCAGCCGTTCTATTTCGTCTTTAAGCCGGAGCTTTTCTTTTTTCAGCGCTGCAATGGCTGTCTCATCCCAATCGGGGTGAGCCATTTCGGCTTCAATGCGCTGTTCGAGTTTTCTGTGCTTTTCGGAGAGTTCCTGGATATGCCCTGCTAGTGCCATAAGCCGCACCTCACTCTGTTAAGGCACGGGGGATTAGAACACCAACGGGCCTGTCTGTCATCCGTTTTCGGGCCGCTTGCCTTCCAGAGAATTAACGAAGATTAAGTGGGGAAAAGCTGGCAGTATGAAGGCCCGGACCTGTGGTTTTCGTTGCCGAATGCCGGCCAAATAGCGAGAGATTTCCGGCACATGACGGAGGCGGAGGAACAGGCGCTGCGCATCAGGCTCAACGAGCTTGTTCAGGAGCATCGCGCGCTTGACGCCGCTATTGCCGCCCTCATCCAGACCGGGACCGGTGACCAGATACAACTCACCCGTCTCAAGAAGCGCAAGCTGATGCTCAAGGATCAGATGCAGCGAATCGAAGACGCGCTGCTGCCCGACATCATCGCCTGAGAATCACCGGGTGCGCTTGTGGGCGTACATCGCTTCGTCGGCGCGCGCCATTGCGGTTTCCGCGCTTTCTCCGGATTTCAATTCGAACGCGCCATAAGAGAAGGTCATTGGAATGGATTGGCTTCGCCATTCGGTCGGTGAGGCTTTCAATTTATCGGCAAGCGAATCCGCTTTTTTGTAAGCTTGCTCTTGCGTGGCATGGCTGAGAATCACTCCGAATTCGTCGCCGCCCAAACGTCCCACAAGGTCGGTGTCGCGTACGTTGGTACGCAACGTCTCGGCGAAATGGGCAAGCACAGCGTCGCCACCGGCGTGACCATGTGTGTCGTTGATCGCCTTGAAGCCGTCGAGATCGAAATAGATCAGACTTGCAGGCGTTCCGTAGCGATCCGAATAGGCAATGTAACGTGTGAGTTCGCGCACAAAAGCGCGACGGTTCAAAAGCGGCAACAGATGATCCTGGTCGGCCGTCTTTTCGACCTCTTCCAGTCGGGACTTGGTTTGCTCCAATTCGCGACGCAGCGACTCTACCTCCCCCATCAGCGCCATGATCGCGTCGCGCACGCTGGGGGTGAATTCGGCCTCGGGAATTCCATGAACACTGGCGGTGGCTACGATCTCGGTCGGTTCCAGCTTGGCAACGGCTTCGCTGCGGCGCGCATAAGCGGCCGCGCCGACGGCGCGGGAACCTCTACTGGGGGTGGTACGCTCGATCTTCACCCGTTACTCCGGACTCAACCCCTTAACCTTCCGTTGAGGATGGTTCCCAAAGGGTTAACGCTGACGATTATGCCACCTTTCGCAGCCCTGCGGGGGACCTATAATGGGCCGCTTCTTTGCGGGTTCCTCGAATCGGGCAGGAAGCAATGGCCTCTCCTCTTGTCGGCATCATCATGGGCAGCCAGTCCGACTGGCCGACCTTGCGCGTGGCTTCTGCCATCCTGGAGGAGCTGGGGGTGGCGCATGAGCGGCATATCGTTTCCGCCCACCGCACGCCGGACCGGCTCTACGCCTATGCCAAGGGCGCGGCGAAGAAGGGGCTCAGGGTCATCATCGCGGGCGCGGGCGGCGCGGCACATCTGCCGGGCATGACGGCCTCCATGACCACGCTGCCGGTTCTGGGCGTTCCGGTGGAGAGCAAGGCTCTCAAGGGGATGGATAGCCTGCTGTCCATCGTGCAGATGCCGGGCGGCGTGCCTGTGGCGACCTTTGCCATCGGCGAGAGCGGCGCCAAGAACGCCGCACTCCATGCGGCGGCGATCCTGGCGCTCTCCGACAAGAAGCTCGCCAAGAAGCTGGATGCCTGGCGCGCGCGGCAGACCGAGAACGTCGCCGAAGCCCCGCAATGAACCACTACAAATCTCTCAGTGCTCCCATTCAACCGGGAGGAACGGTCGGGATTCTCGGCGGCGGACAGTTGGGACGCATGCTGGCTCTTGCCGCGGCGCGGCTGGGCCTCAAGACCCACATCTATTCCGACGAGGAGAATGCGCCCGCGTTCCAGGTGTCGGCGTTTCGCACCCATGCGCGCTACGACAACGAGGCTGCGCTCGCGGCTTTTGCGGGCGCATGCGATGTGGTGACCTTCGAGTTCGAGAACGTGCCGAGCGCGACGGCGGAATTCCTTGCCGATCATGTTCCGGTCAATCCGGGACCGAAAGCACTCGCGGTCTGCCAGGATCGTTTGGCGGAGAAGAGCTTCGTTGCATCGTTGGGATTGAAGACGCCGGTGTTTGCGTCCGTTGCGTCGGCGAGCGATGCGGCAGGAGCGATCGCCAAGGTGGGAACGCCCGCCATCCTCAAGACCTGCCGGCTTGGCTATGACGGCAAGGGACAAGCCAAGGTTGCCTCACCTGCGGATATCGTGACGGCGCTCAACAGCTTCAACGGCGCGGCTTCGATATTGGAGTCCTTTGTGGACTTCTCGTTCGAGGCATCGGTCGTGGCTGCGCGCGGCGCGAATGGGACGTTCGCGGCTTACGATCCGCCGGAGAATGCGCATGAGAACCATATCCTCAAGCGCTCGACGGTGCCCTCGCGGTTGAGTGCTGCGCAGGTTGCCGAAGCGAAGGCCATCGCACGGAAGATCGCCGATGCGTTCGGCTATGTGGGCGTATTCGCTGTAGAGCTGTTCGTGGGACGCGACGGATCGCTGCTCGTCAACGAGATCGCACCGCGCGTGCACAATTCGGGGCATTGGACCATCGAAGCCTGCATCGTCAGCCAGTTCGAGCAGCATATCCGCGCTGTTGCGGGTTGGCCTTTGGGAGATGGCTCAAGACATTCCGATGCGGTGATGGAAAACCTCATCGGCGCGGAAGCAAACGATTGGAAAGCGTTGTCGGCGCGCGGCGGCGCGCTGCATCTTTACGGAAAGTCGCAAGCGCGCGCGGGCCGCAAGATGGGCCACATCACGTGGCTCAAGCCGAAGACCTGAGTTAAGGCGACGTCGGGCGTTTGTTGATGCGGTTGAGGATTTCCTCAAGCGAAGGAAACTTCGCGATTTCCTGTTTCACCTGCGCCTTGAACTTCTCGAAGTTCATCACGTCCTGAATGCGGCGGTCGAGGAATTCGCTGGTCGGGGCTTCGTCGTCGCTGTTGTCGTTGAACCAGCGCATCAGCGTGGACGAATAGACGCCCGCCAGGATGCCGCGCTTGGTATAGTAGTTGAAATCGGTCGTGGTGTCGCCGGTCGCGCGCCACATGATGTCGACCGTTCGCCACAACAGTTTCGCACCCAGCGGCGCATTTGGCGGCAAGGTCAGGAACGCGGCCGCACGGCGCGCGGCTTCCTTGTTGGGGCGCAACACCTCCAATCGCACTTTCACCGCAGCCGTGATGCGTTCGCGGATGCGCATGTTGGCAAGATCGAGCGCAGCGATGCGCGCTTCCATCTCGCGGTCGGCGGAGGCGGAAAATTCTTCGAGCAGGTCGAGCGCGCCATTCGGGAAAAGACGCGCGATGGTTTGCTTGTCCGTGCCGGTTTGTTCGGCGGCGCGTTCCAACAGCTTGTCGCTGAAACCGTCGAACGCAACGTGCGGCAACGCCGCCTTCAGGATCGCAGCTTTCAGCGCGGCATCGTCGGGCTGATTTTTATCGCCGTCGCTCATGCTTCGGAAACCTTCACCCAGTGCTTGGTTTCGGTTTCGAAAATAAGCTGCGTGAGATCGGTCATGCGCTGCGGATAGAGCACGCCCTCCAGATGATCGCATTCGTGCTGCACGACGCGGGCGTGAAAACCTTTCGCGGTGCGCATGATCTGGCGGCCGAGCGTGTCGAAACCGCGATAGCGGATGTGGCTGGAGCGTTCGACGAAGCCGCGCAGGCCCGGCACCGACAGGCATCCCTCCCATCCGCCTTCGCGTTCGGGGCCGGCTATCTCGATTTCGGGGTTGATCAGGACGGTGAGGGGGGCGGTGTGGTCGTAGCGTTCGGCTTCGGTGAGGCCGTCGCTGCGCCCCTCGGGGGCCTGGAAGACGACCACGCGCAAGGGCACGTGGACCTGCGGCGCGGCAAGGCCCGCCCCGTTCGCGTCGATCATGGTCTCGATCATCGAGTTGACCAGGCGGCGGATCATGGGCGCGGTCGGATCCATGACGGGCTGCGCCTTCTTGGCGAGCACCGGATGACCCATGCGTGCGATCTTCAGAATTGGCATTGACGGACTATGGGTCTCGGGCGCTGGGCGGTCAAAGCGACCGAATGGACGGCGCTATCGAACGGGAAATTTTATTATCGTTGATTCCAAAGGTGTTTTTTCAATATTCGTTTTTCGACTCTGCGTAACCCCCTCCCCCCTTTGTGCCCTCTCGCCTGCCGGTTTTCGCATAGGAATATGGGCCTTGGAAACGGAACTGCAAGCCCCTCGATGCATTGTTCTGTCGGGATAGACAGGCAAAACCGCTTCTGTTATCACCCGCCGCCCTTACAAAGACGCATCAGGAGTAGCCTTTGCAGATCATCGTTCGCGACAACAATATCGACCAGGCGCTAAAGGCGCTGAAAAAGAAGATGCAGCGCGAAGGCATCTTCCGCGAGATGAAGCTCAGAGGCCATTACGAGAAGCCGAGCGTGAAGCGTGCCCGCGAACGGGCCGAGGCGATCCGCCGGTACCGCAAACTCCAGCGCAAGCGGCTGCAGCGCGAAGGCGTGCTGCCGCGGTAAGCGTCTAAAACGATTACACAAAGGGCCGCCTCCGGGCGGCCCTTTTGCTTTGGATGTAATCAAAACCTACAGCCTTTCGGCCTCCGGCCGGTACATTAACCGAAATCCATCAAACAAAGCGCAGCTCGGTATGGCTTTTGCTCCGTCGCCTTGGGGTAATGGCGCAAAGAGCAATGCGTGACTGGTTAAAGGCGGCTTTTGCAGCGGCAGTAAGTGTTTCGGCTTTTATGGGCATGGCGGCGCCCGCCTCGGCGGTGCCGACAATGACGATTCTGCCATCGACGCCCGACGGCCTCACCAAGGACAAGGCCTATAACAACATTCCCTGGGAAGGGAATATCTCCGGTTTCTACCAACATTTCGGTACGGTCGAGGATTATCTAGATAACGAATTCGGCCCGACCGATGTCGATTATCTGGGCTTCATCTATAACGGGAAGACCTACTACGCCGACGCGAGTCTGAAGAACGCGGGTCTCAAGCTGGATGTCGATTTCGCGAACAGCTCCCACAACTATGGCGAATGGTCGTTCGATAACGGCAACACCACCTACAAGATCACGTCCATCGAATTGATGGTCGTCGGCGGCAAGGACAAGCACGGCAACGACCTGCTCAATAGCATCGTGTACACCGTGGACGACGCACATGCCTTTGGCGGCGATTGGAATACAGGCGATTTCAACCTAGACAAATGGAGTCAGGTCGCCTGCAAGATCACGGTGCCGCAGCAGAATTATACGCGATGGTCCCAGAACAAAGACGACAACAAGAGCAAGCCTCAGTGCCCCAAGCTTATGAAGATCGCTTTTTACGGCACCATGGTGAAAGCGCCCGAACCAGCCAGCATTGCGCTATTGGCAACAGGTCTGGTGGGATTTGGTCTTCGCCGCTGCAAGAAATCCTGAGATTTTCGCTTCAGGGGATGGGGAGCCCGCTGCCGGAACCGGCAGCGGGTTTTCTTATGTTCGCCCCAAGGCGCGGCGCAGCAATGTGCCCAGACGCGGCGGCCGTTCGGCGGTGAGCACATGGGCGGCGAAGACGCGGCCCATCTGGATGACAAGGAACACTGTCGTTGCCAGCATCAGGATTGTGGCGCCGACGATCTCCGCCGCCGGCGGATGCCAGGGCAGGCGGAACATCAGGAAGAACGGAGTGTAGACCGGAATCCAGGACAGCACGGTTGCGATCGTGCCGTTGGGATCGTGCAGCAGCGCAGGCATCATGATGAGCGGCGCCATGACAAGGATCATGGTGGGACCGACCAGCGCCTGGGCGTCCTGGATCGACGTCGCCATCGAGCCGATGGCGAGGAAGATCGAGGCGTAGATCAGAAGTCCGCAGACGAAGCATAGAAGCAACATCGGCAACAGGCCGGTCGCAAGAATGCTCATCAGCAGGCCGCCGATATTCGAAACCGCGCCCGGGATAAAGATGCCCGCACCGATCAACAGCATGGCGGCCCAGAGAATGAGCGTGAGCAGAGAAGCCGCGGCAGCGCCCAGAAGCTTGCCCGCCATGAATTCGACGGGCGTGACGCAGGAGAGCATCACTTCGACGATGCGGCTCGATTTTTCCTCGATGACGCCGGATAGCAGCGCACCCGCATTCATGAAGATGGTGAGCAGAAGCAGGAAGGCGAGAATGGCAGGCGCATAGGTGCGTGCCTGATCGGCGAGCGACAATTCATGGTCGCCGCCGGTTGCCGCGGGATCGAAAGCCCGAAGTTTCGCGTTGGGCTTGAACGTTTCGGGCGGCACGTCGGGGGCGTATTTCGTCAGCGCCTGGCGGCGCAATTCCTCGGTCAGCGCGGCGCGCACGAAATGTTCGAGTCCGGGATCGCTTGCGTTGACGCTCCAGAATTCCGCTTCGGGACTGTCTTTCGCCGCCGAAAATCCTTTTGGGATCGAGACAATGGCATAGAGCGAACTGCGGCCCGAAAGCTCGTCATTCACAGCCAGCGCAAACGCGCCGTTGCTCGTATCGGCCAAAGTGCCCGGGGGCACGAAGTGAAAGCGGGGACGGGGCGGAACGAAAGCCACCTTGTCCGTGCGGAAAGGCTCGGCGAGCGAGACGATGCCTCGCATACCGCCCATTTTACGGAACTGCGCGAGCGTTTCGGGATCTTCGGACTGTGTGTCGAGAACGATCGCGACGGCAGGCAGGCGAACGCGCAACGCCTTCATGTCGAGATGGGCTTGGGCATAGGCCGAGAGCGCATCGCGTTCGGCGATCTCCGTATCTTCGCGTACGGATTTGGCGATGGCGAAGGCATATTGGCCACCGGTGCGATCCACCACGGTGAAATTGCGCGTGGGCGTCTTGCTTTCGATCCATTGCGGCACCACCCCGCCCACCACCACCCAGATCGGAAACATCACCAGGCTGATGATGAAGCCGCGGCGCGTGACATATTTGAGAAATTCGGAACGGGCGACGAGGAGAGCGCGTCTCATTGGGAGCCTTCCGCTTCGCGTCCGGCGAGCGAGACGAAGACATCCTGCAGGCTGGGTTCGGCAAGATCGAAATGGGTCAGCGCCACACGCTGCTCAAAGCAGGCCGCCAGCAACGCACCGCCATCGGCCCCTTCCTTGAGCGCGATATCCCAACAGGGCTGGTCTTGCGTCGGCGCGGTGACGCTCGCCACTCCTTGAAGGTTTCTCAGGAAACCGAGATCGGCTTCGGCGCCGATGCGGGCGCGGCGCGGCAACAGACGATGGGCTTCGGCAAGCGTGCCGTCGAACACCTTTTTGCCGTGCGCCAGGATGACGAGATGATCGCAGAGCCGTTCGGCCTGCTCCATGGTGTGGGTGGAAAACAGGATCGTCTTGCCGTCGCGCGCGAGATTGCGGATCGCGCCTTCGAAGCTTTGCCGGTTGAGCGGGTCGAGACCCGAGAATGGCTCGTCGAGGATCAGCACTTCGGGGTCGTGGGCGAGCGTGGCGATGAAGGCCACTTTCTGCGCCATGCCCTTCGACAGGCCTTCGACGCGCACGCGCGCGAATTGCGACAGCCCGAAACGATCGAGCATCGCATGGGCGCGCCTGTAGGCCGTCGTGCGGTCGAGGCCTTTCAATTGCGCGAGATAGGCAACGACCGCATCGGCGCGCATGCGTTTGTAGAGGCCGCGTTCTTCGGGCAGATAGCCGATGCGGTTGCGCACCGTGCCGGGATTTTCTCCGAGGATGCGCAGCGCGCCTTCATCAGGCTTCATCAGTCCCAGCATCATGCGCAAGGTGGTGGTCTTGCCCGCACCGTTGGGGCCGAGGAAGCCGAGGATGCGGCCTTTGCCATGCGCAAAGGACAGATCGCGCACGGCAGTGAAATCGCCGAAGCGTTTGGTGACGTGATCGAGTTCGAGTGCGGGCGCCGACATGATTCCGAGAAACGAGAGTGCGGCCTTCCTTGCACGCATCTCAAGTGCGGCGCCACGTTTGCACGCGCCAATGGCTAAGGGACGGCTAAAAAGAAAGAGGCCGCATGGGCTGGATGCGGCCTCTTCTCACTTACGCAAACGCCAGGGGGATTATTGGCTTTGCGCGACTGAACTGTTGACGGGGGTCAGCGTGACCTTGCGGCTGTCGGCGAACTGACGGCCCGTATAGGTCGTGCCTTCCGCCGTGAGCTTGGCGATGGTCTCGCCATTGGCGGATTTGAGGGTCAGCGTGCCCGGTGTGGCCGACCAGCGGGCGATCTTTTGCGCTGCAGCGTTGCAGGCGGCATCCGGCGTGGCCGTTCCGGCGTCGTCGGCATCGCCCGCGAGCGTCACCGTGCAGGGCGCGGCGGACGTGCCGATGGAGACCTTCCATGAACCGGTGACCGGAGCGGCCTGGGCAGCAACGGTTCCAGCCAGAAGGACGGAGGCCAGGAGGCCCAAGGCTCTGATCTTGTTCATGTGAATAATTCCTTCAAGATTTCGTATTTAACAATAGGGCCTCATCCTTCCCCCTTCAAGGGGCGAATTGCTGCATTTGCGAGCGATTGTTCGCAAAGCCGCCGCCAAAACAGGCTCAAAACCGCCTTTTCCTGCTGCGCCTGCGTTCTTGGAAATCAAGCCATGCGTGGAACGCGACGCTTTCGGGGCCTATGCTCGACCCCAGGCAATCGGAGGCTTTCATGGACATTCAGGTGCTGAGTCCGGCTATCGGGGCGGTCATCAAGGGCGTCGATCTTTCCCAGAGACAGAGCGACGGCGATGTCGCGGAAATCAGGAAGGCGCTGCTCAAACATCAGGTGATCTTTTTCGAGGACCAGCATCTGACGCCCGTGCAGCATCGCGATTTCGCGCTGCGGTTCGGCGCGCTGCACACCCATCCGCTTTATCCCGGTGTCGAAGAAGCCAAGGAGCTTTTCGTTCTCGACAATCATGCGGGCAATCCGACCGACAACGATGCGTGGCACACCGATGTGACCTTCATCGAAACCCCGCCGATGGGTTCGATTCTGTACGCAAAACATTTGCCGCCGACGGGCGGCGATACGGTGTGGTCGAACATGCGCGCGGCGTATCTCGGATTGTCGGCGCCGTTTCGCGAATTCCTGAAAGGGCTGGATGCGGTGCACGATTTCGCGCGCGGCTTTCCGACGACGGGAACGGTGGCGAAAGCCGCGGGCGCAGACAAACATGCCAAAGCGCGAGCCGAACATCCCCCTGTTGTGCATCCCGTCATCCGCACCCATCCCGAAACGGGCGAGGACGGGTTGTTCGTCAATTACGGATTCACCTCGCGCATTCTGGGCGTGAGCCGGAAGGAAAGTGCGGCGATTTTGAAACTGCTCCACGAACACATCCAGCAGCCGGAATATCTGGTGCGCTGGCGCTGGACGCCGAATGCGGTTGCCTTCTGGGACAATCGCGTGACGCAGCATTACGCGGTGAACGATTACCTGCCCCACCGCCGCATCATGCACCGCGCGACGATCATGGGCGACCGGCCCTATCAGGCGACGCGGATGAAACTGGCGGCGGAATAAAATAAAAACTCACCCTCCCCTTGAGGGAGGGTCGATAAAATTTTGGAGCGTAGCGGAGAAATTTTTCGGGGAGGGGTCTGCGGTCTTGCAGCCTGACCCCTCCCCGAAATTGCTTCGCAATTTCGACCCTCCCTCAAGGGGAGGGTTTGGCTATGCGCGGTGGTACGGATGACCCGCCAGTATCGTCAAAGCACGATAGATCTGTTCCGACAGCATCGCGCGCACCATCAGATGGGGCCAGGTCTGCGGGCCGAAGGCGAGGCTTCTTCCGGCGCGGATTTTTGGCAGCGGTAGCAATCCATCCGGGCCGCCGATGACGAAGACGAAATCCTTTGTGCCCGCATCGCGCATCGCGCCCAGCATTTCGGCGAAGTCTTCGCTCGTCATGCCTTTGCCTTTGGCATCGAGCAGGATGACGTGGGCGCCATCGGGAATGCGCGCGGCAAGGCGTTCGCATTCTTCGGTCATGCGTTGCCTGGCGTCGCGTTTCTTGGAGACGGCGACTTCTTCGACCGCAACCGTTTGAAAGCCGAGCCTACGGCCCATCGCGTTGGCGCGGCCAATGAAATCTTCGGTAAGCGTTGCTTCCGGCGTGCCGCGGGCGTGGCCGACGGCTAAGACCAACAAACGCATTTAGCGCGCAACCGCCCGTTCAGGTTCGCCCACCGACCACATGCCTTCGAGATCGTAATAGTCGCGCACTTCGGGCCGGAAGACATGGACGATCACATCGCCCGCGTCGACCAGAACCCAATCGCCTTGGGCGGCGCCATCGACCGGGCGCGTGCCATAGCCCGCTTCCTTCAAGCGCCGCGCGAGATGTTCGGCGATGGAGGCGACGTGGCGCGAGGACCGGCCCGTCGCGATCACGATGGTATCGGCAAGCGACGACCGGCCGTGAAGCGGGATCGTCACCACGTCTTCGGCCTTGTCGTCATCGAGCGATTTCAGGATACGTGGAAGGACGGAGGGTTCTTCAACCTTTGCGATCTGCGGTTTGGCGGCTTTGGCCTTTGCCGCTTTCTTCTTCGCGGGCGCCTTTTTGGCGGCGGGTTTCCTGGCAGTCAGAACGTGGTCCTCCGAATGTTCGCGCACTCCCCAAAGTGCAATGCAATTCTATCACGCGGGCAACAGGTTCACAAAGATTTCGCTTTTGGCACAGTTTTCCCGGATGGCGGTCGAACTGAGCGGATTGCGCGGGCCGTCCAGCACCGCGATGGCGGGCGGATCGGCTTCGGCCAGGCCGCGATAATTGGACGTGCGGGCATTGCGGAAGCGGATCGCGGGCTTGGCATGGAGCATCGCCATGATGCTGCCGGGCCGGGTGACGACTGCAACGGGAACGGTCTCGACGATGTCCTGCCAACGCTTCCAGCGGCGGAACTGATCGAGATTGTCGCTGCCCATCAGCCAGACGAAATTCACCTCGCGGAAACGGCGCTTGAGTTTCATCAGCGTATCGATGGTGTAGCTTGTGCCGAGCGCGTGTTCGATATCCATCACCACGATGCGCGGATGGCCGCTTGCTTCGGCTTCGGCAAATTCGAGACGGCGCGACAGCGGCGCCATGCCTTGGGTGGGCTTGAGCGGATTTTGCGGCGCGACCAGCCACCAGACGTAATCGAGGCCCAGACGTTTCAGCGCGACCTCGCTGATGTGGATATGGCCCGCATGCGCCGGATTGAAGGACCCTCCGAGCAGGCCGATCTTCAGGCCCGGTGCGATCGGTCCCGGCGGCCTGATCCACGGAAAGGCTTTGCGCTTCACGGCCGCGTCTGCCCGCTCCCGCGCACGATGTATTTGAAGGTGGTGAGCTGTTCGACGCCGACGGGACCGCGCGCGTGCATCTTGCCGGTGCCGATGCCGATTTCCGCACCCATGCCGAATTCCGCGCCGTCGGCGAATTGCGTCGACGCATTCCACAGCACGATGGCGGAATCGAGCGCGGCGAGGAAATGTTCGGCCACCTGCTTGTCTTCGGTGACGATGGAATCGGTGTGTTGCGAGCCGTAGGTTTCGATGTGGCGGATCGCATCTTCCACGCCATCGACGCTTTTCACCGCGATGATCGCGTCGAGATATTCGGTGCGCCAATCTTCTTCCGTGGCCGCTTTGGCGGCGGAGAAAATCGCGCGCACGGATTCGTCGGCGCGGATTTCGCATCCGGCTTTGGCAAGATCTTCGAGAATGGGAAGGCCGTGGGATTTGAGAACGCTTTTGTCGATCAGCAGCGTTTCGGCGGCGCCGCAGATGCTGGTGCGGCGCATCTTGGCGTTGAGCGCGATGGCGCGCGCCTTGGCGAGATCAGCCTTCTCGTGAACGTAAACGTGACAGAGGCCTTCGAGATGGGCGAGCACCGGCACGCGCGCTTCGCTCATCACGCGGCCGGTGAGGCCCTTGCCGCCGCGCGGGATAATGAGGTCGATGGTGTTGTTCAACCCTTCGAGCATCAGGCCGACGGCCACGCGATCCGTTGTCGGCACGCGCTGGATGGCGGCTTCGGGCAAACCGGCGGCGCGCAGACCTTCGAGCAAGGCGGCGTGTATGGCAGCCGAGCTGTGCGCGGATTCCGAACCGCCGCGCAAAATGGAAACATTGCCGGATTTGAGCGCGAGCGCACCTGCGTCCGCCGTCACGTTGGGACGGCTTTCGTAGATGATGCCGATGACGCCGATGGGCGTTGCCACGCGCGAAATGTCGAGACCGTTGGGACGCGTCCAACGCGAAAGTTCGCGGCCAACCGGATCGGGCAACGCGGCGACATCTTCCACGCCCTTTGCCATGGCTTCGATGCGCTTTTCATCGAGCGCCAGACGATCGAGCATCGACGCGGAAATTCCGTTGGCTTTCGCCTTCGCCAGATCTTCGGCGTTGGCGGCAAGAATGTCTTTGGTGTGTGCACGCAACGCGGAGGCTGCGGCGCGCAAGGCCTTGTTCTTCGTGTCGGTCGTGGCTTCGCGCATGGAACGCGCGGCTGAACGCGCAGCGTGGCCCAGCGCGAGCATTTCCCCCGCCAATGCTTCCTTGCTGTCCGTTCTCACATTCATTGGCCCGTCACCACGAGGTCGTCGCGATGGATCATTTCATCGCGGCCACGATAGCCCAGAATGGCTTCGATTTCGACGCTGCGCTTGCCCGCGATGCGTTCGGCATCTGCGGCGCCATAAGCGGTTAACCCACGCGCGATTTCGCGGCCATCCTGATCTTTCACGATGACCGCGTCGCCGCGTTCGAAACGGCCGTCGATCTGACGGATGCCTGCGGGCAAAAGGCTTTTGCCTTCCTTCAGCGCGCGCACGGCACCGGCGTCGATGATGAGCGCGCCGGTCGGCTTGACGACGCCCGCGATCCAGCGCTTGCGCGCGGCAGCGGGCGTGCCGCTGGCGAGGAAGCGCGTCGAACGTGCGCCCTTGCGGACGGCATTCAGGGGATGATCGGTTTTGCCCTTGGCGATCAGAACGCACGCGCCCGCACCCGTCGCGATCTTGGCGGCGATGAGTTTGGAGGCCATGCCGCCGCGCCCCACGCCGGAAACGGATTCGCCCGCCATTGCTTCGATTTCGCTGGTGATAGAAGCGACTTCGGGAATGTGTTTCGCATCCGGGTTGCGCGTGGGATCGGCTTCGTAAAGGCCATCCACATCGGACAGCAGGATCAGGCAGTCGGCTTCGACCATGCTGGCGACGCGCGCACCCAGACGATCATTGTCGCCATAGCGGATTTCGGTGGTCGCCACCGTGTCGTTCTCGTTGATGACCGGCACCGCGCCGAGTGCAAGCAAGGTGCGCATGGTGGCGCGGGCGTTGAGATAGCGGCGGCGCTCTTCGGTATCGCCGAGCGTGAGAAGTATCTGGGCCGCGACGATGTTCTCGCCTGCAAGAATATCGGCGTAAGCCTCGGCGAGGCGCACTTGTCCGGCGGCGGCCGCCGCCTGGCTTTCTTCAAGACGAAGCGCGCCGGGTTTCAGATTGAGTGCGCGGCGGCCAAGTGCGATGGCGCCGGACGACACCAAGATCACTTCGCAGCCTTCGCGCTTGAGTGCCGCGATATCGGCGCAGAGCGATTTCAGCCACTCGCGGCGCAGCGCGCCCGTTTCGGCATCCACCAGCAACGCGGAGCCGACCTTCACGACCAGACGCCTGCACTCTTTCAGCGGATCGCTCATGGCGTCCACGCTCGCGGTTTGGCGATTTCCGGCTTTTGCTTCTTGCGGCGTTTGACGATCTCGCGGGCGAGCGCGCGCAGGATATCGTCGATGCCTTCGCCGGAGACGCCGGAAATCAGATGCACCTTGTGACCGCAGGCTTTTTCGAGCGATGCGCGTTTCTTGGTCAGCGCGGCTTTGGGGATCGCGTCGATCTTGTTGAGCGCCACGATCTCGGGCTTGTCACTCAATCCATGACCATAGGCTTCGAGTTCGGCGCGGATCGTCTTGTAGCTTTTGGCAATCTCGGATTGCGTGCCATCGATCAGATGCAGGATCACGTTGCAGCGTTCGGCATGGCCGAGGAATTTGTCGCCGAGGCCAACGCCTTCATGCGCGCCTTCGATCAATCCGGGGAGATCGGCGATCACGAAATCGGTTTCGTCGATGCGCACCATGCCGAGCTGCGGAGCGAGCGTGGTGAAAGGGTAATCCGCGATTTTCGGTTTCGCGCTGGAGACGCGCGAGAGGAATGTCGATTTGCCCGCGTTGGGCAAGCCGATCAAACCGGCATCGGCGATGAGCTTCAGACGAAGGATGATCGTCTTTTCTTCGCCAGGCTGGCCGGGATTGGCATGGCGCGGGGCCTGATTGGTGGAGCTTTTGAAATGGGCGTTGCCGAAGCCGCCATTGCCGCCTCTAAGCAGCATGACGCGTTCGCCCGGCGTCGCGAGATCGGCAATGAGGGTTTCGCCGTCTTCTTCCAGAATCTGCGTGCCGACAGGTACGCGCATGATCGCATCGGCGCCGCCCGCGCCTGTCATCACTTTGCCCATGCCGCCTTCGCCATTTTTGGCGCGCACATGCTGCTGGTAGCGGTAGTCGATCAGCGTGTTGAGATTTTCCACCGCCTCGGCCCAGACGTCGCCGCCCTTGCCGCCATCGCCGCCATAGGGACCGCCATATTCAATGAACTTCTCGCGGCGGAACGCGACGCAGCCATTACCGCCGTTGCCGGATTGGATATAGACCTTGGCTTCGTCGAGGAATCTCATGCGGCGGACTTTCGAAGCGTCTTGCGCATGACGGG
This sequence comes from Rhizomicrobium sp., assembly GCA_035545475.1. Lineage (GTDB taxonomy): Bacteria > Pseudomonadota > Alphaproteobacteria > Micropepsales > Micropepsaceae > Rhizomicrobium. Next base: position 26,077 of record DASZYI010000020.1, on the reverse strand, counting down.
ACGATGAGGGGCGCGCCGCGCCACCACATCGAAACCGGCGCGCGAAAATGTCGACGCAACGCCGGTGTAGACCGTCGATGCGCCTTTCTTTTCCGCCGTATCCCACGGATAGGCTTCGAGCGCGGGCGCGCCTTGCTTTTTTGCTTCCTTCACCGCGGCCGCAATCAACGCCGACGTCACGCCCTGCTTGCGATAGCCTTTGCGCACATAGAAGCACGACAGCGACCATACGGGCTTGTCGTCTACGGGCAGAAGCATCCGCGAACGGTTCAACACGGGAAGATCGCTGCGCGGCGTGAGTTGGCACCAACCGACCGCTACCTCGCCGTCAAACGCCAGGAGTCCGGGCGGCGGACCTTTTTTCACAATGCGTTTGAACGCGGCCTTGTTCACCGGCCCCTGCCCTTTCACGAATCCCGTTCGCGCCATCCGCCACCACATGCACCAGCATCCGCTGCACGCGCCGTTGGGACCGAACAGGTCTTCGAACGCGGGCCACAGATCCGGTGTCAGTGGACGGATAGAAAGCGCGCTCATGCCGCCTTCTTTCTCCCGAAATTCTCCCGGTGGAGAAGCACGAGGTTGCAATAGACCGCGTGACCGCGGGCCATGCAATCGCGCGGTTCGACGCCGTTGGGCACTGCACCCAGCTTGGACAGAACACGGCCCGAAGCGGGGTTGTCGTGGAAGCGGCCGGCCCAGATGCTTGTCGCCTTCAGGTCGTGAAAGGCAAAGCCCACCACGCGTCTGGCGGCCTCGGTCGCATAGCCCTGGCCCCAATAGGGACGGCCGAGCCAGTAACCGAGTTCGAACTGGCCGTCCTTCAACTGAAGCCCGATGCCTCCGATATGGATCTCGCCCGCCTTGCGCACGATGGAAAAACGATAGGCCGTGCCCGACGCGCGGCTTTCAATCGACTTCTTGAAAAAATCCTCGGCATGAGCGCGGGTGAAAGGATGCGGCACGCCCGCGAGATTCTTGGCGACATCGTAATCGCCGAGGAGGACGACCGTCGACGGGATGTCGGCCTCCTGTGGCGGGCGCAAGAGCAATCTCTCCGTTTCCAATCGGCTACACATGTTCCCTCTCCATGCGAGGGAAACAAAAAGGGAGATGGCGGACCATCTCCCTCGCATACGATGAGCCGCCAATTGGATGGCGGCCTATGTCTTCAGCCGCCTTATTCTGCCGCTGCCTTCGCCGCCGGCTTTTGCCACGTAAGCACCGATACATAGGTGCGGCGCTTGAAGCCCGTCTTGAAGGCAACGTTTCCGTCGCGCGTCGCGAACAGCGTGTGGTCCTTGCCCATGCCGACACCTTCGCCGGGGAAGAACTTCGTGCCGCGCTGACGCACGATCACGTTGCCGGCGCTAATGGCCTCGCCGCCGAACTTCTTCACGCCGAGGCGTTGGCCTGCCGAGTCGCGTCCGTTGCGCGAGGAGCCGCCTGCTTTTTTGTGCGCCATGGTCTTCTGCCCTTAGCCGCTGATCGCGGTGATCTTGATCTTGGTGAAATGCGCACGTCCGCCACGCTTCCTATGCGTGTTCTTCCGGCGCTTTTTCTTGAAGGCGATGGTCTTGGGACCACGGCCATGTTCCAGGATTTCGGCGGCCACCGAAGCGCCCTTCACGAGCGGCGCACCGGCTTTGGGGCTGTCCCCGCCGAGCAGAAGCACCTCGCCCAGCGTGAGGGTGGACCCCACATCGCCTGCGATACGGTCGATTGAAAGGACATCGTCCTTGACGACCCTGTATTGCTTACCGCCGCTGCGAACGACCGCGAACATAGCTAAATCCTTGAAGCAAAAGAGTTTCCGCGCGAAAACGGTCCGCGCGGGAGCGGCGCACTATAGTCAGGGCGGGGCTTTGGTCAAGCGGAGAAAGGAAGCAATTGCCGGATGAGCGCGCGCGGGAGGCGCCCCCATGGACGGACTTTAATAAATGTAAACGGCGTTAGCAATCCAAGGGTAGAGAGTCTTGCAACCCGTTGGAGTCCCAGCACTGGCATACCGATTGCTTTATCCACAAACGTAACCCGAAAAGTGGAAAGCGCAGGGTTCGGATATGAAAAAATTGCTTTTGAGCACAGCGTTGATCGTGGTCCTTCCCGTTGCGGCGCTCGCCAATCCGATCGTCCCCGGCTTCGATACGAATACTTTTCTCGGCAATGACGACGGCAGCTATCCGGCGAACGGATCCAATAGCGGCGTCCCCCCTGGCACGCCCATCGCGCAGAGCCTCGGCTTCACCTTCAATTTCTATGGCACCAACTACACCGACACGTTCGTCAACAATAACGGCAACCTGACGTTCGGGACGTATTACTCGACCTTTACGCCGACCGCGCTGACAGATGCCGGCGTCCCCCCGATCCTGGCGCCGTTCTTCGCAGACGTGGACACCCGCACGGGCAATCTCGTGTCCTTCGGTACCGGGACGTTTGACGGCCATGCAGCGTTCGGCGCGAACTGGCCGGGTGTTGGCTATTATAGTGAGCACACCGATAAGACCAACGATTTCCAGGTCTTGATCGTTGACCGCAGCGATCTCGGCGCGGGCGATGCCGACATCTATTTCAACTACGGTCAGATGCTGTGGGAAACAGGCGACGCGAGCAGCGGTTCGAACGGTTTCGGCGGCTCTTGCGCGCATGTCGGTTATTCGAACGGTACGGGCGCAGCGGGCACGCATTACGAGCTTCCGGGTTCGGGCGCCTGCGGCGCATTGATCGACGGCGGTGCCAATGCGCTCAGCGCCAATACCAATGACGGCGTGACCGGCCAGTATCTGTTCCAGGTTCGCGGCGGCATCATCATTCCGCCGACCGGTGCTCCCGAACCGCTGACGCTTGGCCTTTTCGCGGGCGGTCTGGCAGGCCTTGGCGCGATGCGCCGGAAGCAGAAGTAATCTATCTCGTCCAATCGAAAGAAAGCGCTCCTCGAACGAGGAGCGCTTCTATTCGGCTTTGCGCGGACGAAGGCGGCCTGCAAGTGCTGCAAGCGACAATGCGAGACCGATGAAGACGCAAAGCCATTTCGCATCCGTCGCCGTGCTTCCGATCATAAGGGTACGTTCGCTGACGCCGCGCATGATCCATTGGAGCTCGGTCGCATTCTCGAGCGCATCGAGCAACATGCCGGCGAGCGGCACCACGGCAAGGAACATCAAAACCCTGCGGAGCGTGCCGGGATTGGGCGCGAAGCGTTCGCGCGCCGCAAGTCCGCCATAGAACAGCGCGAAGCCCCATAGCGGCATGAAGAGATAGTCGAAGCCGAGATTGAACCCCGCAAGGATCGCACGGCGCGAAGTGCTCCACGCGACCAGGATCAGGTTCACGTCATCGGTGGTGGTCGCGCGCTGGAGATCGGCGGTGCCGTAACCGGTGGCGGATTTGAGTTTGGTGTCGAGAATGGCAAGCACCGCGAAGGCGCCGATGGCGCACACGCTGGTCCATGCCCAGCGGCGGTTCAGGCTGCGAACCGGAATCTGGAATTTCATGCTCCCCTCCCCCTCGAAAGGCGGGAGCCTAGCGCAAGCCTGCCCTAATTGGCGATGTGGGGGTTGAAACCCTCATAGACCAAGGTATCGCCCCGCCAGATTTCCACGGTGCGATGGGTGATCCCAGGCAGGGATGAGGCCAGATCCCTGGCGTCGTTATCGGAGGCGCATTGGGCGATCATCAGGCAGGCCAAAGTCTTCTGCCGATTGAGGTAGTGAATTTGGTAGCTCGACATAGCAAGCTCCCCTTAAAGAGAGAGAGGCGGGAGCACATGAACTGTCTCTCAGCCGTTGACGCCCTTCGAACTTCGTCAACGATGAAAAAATCCTGCCCCCGTTTTGACGCCTTGTCGAGCTTTATTCAAAAGTTCCCGAACAAATCTTTGTCGTGTATGCATCGGCCTTACTTCTAACGATGTCAGCAAGCATTTCTTAGTGTCGAGTGCCAATGCGCAAGCTGTTGAACACCATTTACAATTTCCACTGGGTCGTCCGGGGCGAGATTGCGCGTTCGGCACAGGCCCATTTGCGCGGCCTTTCGGTGATATTGGCGTCACAAAAAATTCGCGGACTGATAAATCTGCGCGGGCGCAATCCCGATTACGGCTGGTGGCGCTACGAAACGCGCATCTGCGAAGAACATGGCGTGGCGCATTTCGATGCGATGCTGGATTCCCGCAAATTGCCGACGCGCGCGATGCTGACAGACCTGTTCGCAGCTTTCGACAAGACGCCGCGCCCTTTCCTTGTCAAATGTTCGGGCGGGCAGGATCGTTCGAGCTTTGCCGCCGCACTCTACCTCATCCACACGCGCGGCTGGAAAGGGCGCGCCGAAGCGGAACGGCAATTCGCGCGCTGGCCCTATTTGCATTTTCCCAAGGCCCATCAGCGCTGGCTGAAACCGTTTATCGCGTATGCAGAAATTGAAGCGCGCGGCGCGGCGATCGCGCAATGGGCGCGCGAGAGCTACGATCCGCATCATTTTGCCGAATGGCTCGATGCGAACGGCTATGAAGGCACCTACAAGGAAGTGTTCGCAAAGCCCGAAGCAAGCCGCTGGCAATGGTGAAGTTCGACATCGCGCCCGGTGTCACGCTGTGGCGGGAGAAACTCGACCGGACGGCACAGAGCGCTTTGCTGGGCGAGGTTTTTGTGCGGCTGGAGAAAGCGCCGTTCTACCGGCCGGCGATGCCGAAAAGCGGCGCGCCATTCTCTGTCGAGGAGACGAATTTCGGACCGCTGGGTTGGGTTTCCGATCGCGAAGGCTATCGCTATGCGAAAACGCATCCGGTGACGGGCGCAGCCTGGCCCGATATTCCACCTGTATTGCTGGCGCTATGGGCCGATGTGGCAGGCTATTCGAAACCGCCGGAGTGCTGTCTCGTCAATCTTTATCGCCAGGGTGCGAAGATGGGCTTGCATCAGGATCGCGACGAACAGGCTCGCGATGCGCCGGTGCTTTCGGTTTCGCTGGGAGACGACGCGCTTTTCCGGATCGGCGGGGAAACGCGCAAAGGGCCGACTTCAAGCGTCAAACTTTCCTCGGGCGATGTGCTCGCCTTCGGAGGCGTCGCGCGCATGGCCTATCACGGCATCGACAAGGTGATCGCGGGGAGTTCGACGCTCGTGCCCGGCGGCGGCCGGATCAATCTGACCTTGCGGCGCGTGAATCGATAAATTCTTGGGCGAAATCGAAAAACAAAAAAACGCCCGGCCAGGGGGGCTGACCGGGCGTATGCGCCGTTACGCGCTGGATGCCGGGAGGGGATGACCGACATCCGGTGAAGACGTTCACCCGGCGTGCGAGCGGGGGGGCAGTGCCTGCCGGGCGGGCCGTCTTCCAGAACAAACCTATGCATCTATGCAACAGGTTTCAACTAATTTTTTGCGGTTCCTCGATTTCGCATAAAATATAGTGACAGTTGCAAATTTATTACTCCGGCCGCTTGAGTCGGCTGGCCAGCCCCTCGCGCCAGGCTTCAGCCAACGCCGGGGTGTCATGCACCTTTTGGCGGAGTTCCCGCGGGATATGCGGGTGATACATGGCGCGAAAAGCCTCGCCGACGCTGGGATTTTCAGAGGCCGCCGACAGCCGCGTCATCAGACTGCCGGCAGCGTGGGCACGGCCTTCCTCGATCACGCGCAGATACCACCCGCAGCGTGCCGAAATTGTCATCAACTGTGGCGCGTCGGCCCGCGCCGTATGAATGGCCAATTTGTAACAAGGCCCGCGCGGCTGGCTGACTTCCAAAACGACATCGCCCCAGCGGAAACGATCGCCGATGTGAAGGTCGTCTTCGAAGGCGCCGACCAAAGTGAGGTTCTCGCCGAAGGTGGCGGGCACGGGTTCGAAGCCTTTGCTTTGCCACCACGGCCAATGATCGATCGGATAAGCGTAGACCGCCTTGTCCGGACCGCCATGCACGGTGAGATCGGCCTGGGCGTCGCCCTCGATGTTGGTACGGCCGACGAACACGCTGCCGCCTTCGACAGGGATCTTTCCGATGCCGGATTCCACCGGCTGACCGTCCATGCGCGCGATGATGCGTGGATAAGCGACATTCACCGAAACGATGCGCAGATCCATCTCACATCTTTCCGAGGTCGCGCGCGGTCTGGTCGATGGCGGCTTTGGCTTTGTCGACGATTTCATCGACTTCCTTTTCGGTGACGATGAAGGGCGGGCTCAAGACCATCGTGTCGCGGATCGCGCGCATGATGAGGCCGCTCTTGAAGCAATAATTGCGGCAATGGGTGCCGATGTCCCTGTCGCGCGGAAAAAAGCTGCGTTTGGGTTTCTCCGGCACGAGTTCGATCGCAGCCAAGAGGCCGATACCGCGCACTTCGCCCACCAGGGGATGATCGTCGAAGGTTTCGTGCAGGCGGCGCTGGAGATAGGGACCGATGACGGTCTTCACGCGCGGGATCAGGTTCTGCTTTTCCAGCACTTCGAGATTGCGCAAGGCCACCGCCGAGGCAACCGGATGACCGGAATAGGTATAGCCATGCACGAGTTCTTCGCTGGCGGTGGCGATGGCATCGCCCATGCGCTCTCCCAGCGAGATCGCCGAAATGGGCTGATAGCCGGATGAAAGACCCTTCGCCATCGTCATAATGTCGGGCGCGATGTTGTAGGTGTGCGCGCCGAACCATTCGCCGGTGCGGCCGAAGCCCGTGATGACTTCGTCCAGATGCAACAGCACGTCATATTGTTTGCAGATGCGCTGGACTTCCGGCCAATAGGTTTTGGGCGGGAAGATCACTCCGCCCGCGCCCTGAATCGGTTCGGCGGAAAAGGACGCGACGTTTTCCGGACTGAGTTCGAGGATGCGTTCTTCGAGTTTGCGAGCGATGAGAAGTCCGAATTCGTCTTCATCGATATCGCCATACCCCGCGGCTTCCGCGCCGAACCAATAAGGTGCGGGCACCTTGGCGAATCCGGGCAGCGGAAGATCCCATTGCGGGTGCATCGGCGTGAGACCGGAAAGCGAGGCCGCCGCGAAAGTGACGCCGTGATAGGCATAGTCGCGCGAAAGATGAATCTTCTTTTCGGGCTTCTTCTGCAGATTCCAATAATAGCGGATCAATTTCAACGCGCTGTCGTTGGCTTCCGAACCGGAATTGGCGAACAGCACGCGGGAATGACCTTGCGGCAGGAGCGATGCGAGTTTGGCTGCGAGCTCGATGGTGTAAGGGTTCGAGGTCTTGAAGAAGTGATTGTAATAGGGAAGGCGTTTCAGCGCTTCAAAGCCTGCTTCGGCAAGCTCGCCATTGCCGTAACCCACCTGCACGCACCACAGGCCCGCCATGCCGTCGATCAGGCGCTCGCCTTCGGAATCCCAAAGATAAACGCCGTCGGCCTTGGTGATGACGCGCACGCCTTCGGCGACAAGCAAAGAGGTTTGCGTGAAGGGATGGATATGGTGAGCCGCGTCGAGGCTTTGCCAGTGTTTGGTGAGATTGTGGGTGGTGTCGTTCATCTGAGTGCTCTCGCGAAGTGGAAAACGAAAATCGGGCGTTCGCGAGAACGGCTATGGATTGTAACCGATCCTGGCGCAGAGAATGAGCAGGGCGCGTTTGCGCGTCATGCCCGCATCCTATCAAACGCCCAGCCGCGAATCCAACGGAAGCGCGGTCAATGCGATTTGGGCGAACCGGTCTCGATGAACTGCTTCAGGCGGAACATCTGTTCGGCGAGCATCATGTCGGCCAGTCCGGGCCATTTGCCGAAGCCGCCTTTCATGTAGCCGCCGACGGAATTGTCGAGCAGGAGATCGGTGCCGTCACCGGCTGCTTTCAACGTGAAGGTGAGGGCGCTGTCGACACCATGGCCCTGGAACGGCCCGAGGGGGCCTCGCAGCCGCAATGTCTTGCCGGGCTCGGCATCCACAACAGTTGCATGCTGCACCGAACCGTCCGGCCAGCTTTCGCAGAAGCATCCGCCGCCGCGCGCTTCGAGACGAAGATTGGCAGCGCTGCCGGAGAAGGTGTGATTGGAACTCCACCATTTCGCGGGCACGATCAGCGCGGCATAGACCACATCGGGCGGTGCCGTGATATGCACGGTCTGCTCGATCTGGAAGCCGGTTTGCGTGCTGTCGGTGACGGCGGCGGTCGCCGTGCCGCCTATCGAAGCAAAGGCCAACGAAGCCGAAACCATCGCTGTTGCGCCGCGAACTATCCCCCGCATTGCCTCTCCCTCAGAACGAATCTGCGCGGCATTATAAGATGTTTGGGAGAGCCCCGTCATCGGCCGCCGCTCGCGGGTTGCGTGTGTTAGCCCCAGATCTCGCGCATGCCTTTGCGCCGCGCAACGGGGCCGGATGTCGATGCAGGCTGGGATGGCAGATTGCTCGCCGGCTCGCCGAAGACATTGCCCTGTCCCATGTCGAAGCCCATCTCGCGAACCCGATCGAGGGTCGGCTTGTCGGCAACGAGTTCGGCGATGGTTTCGATATTCAACTCGCCGCAGAGCTTGAGAATGGATTTGAGCAACGCGTCGTCGCGCGGGGACTTTCCGATCTCCTTCACCAGCGAACCGTCGATCTTTACGAAATCGACGCCGAAAGCGTGCAGGTACTGAAACGACGCGGCACCGGCGCCGAAATCGTCAAGCCCTACGCGGTAGCCGAGATCGCGCAGACCCTGGAGCGCCTTGTTGGCGGCCTCAAGATCGGAGATTTCCGCCGTTTCGGTCACCTCGATCAGCACGCGCCTGGCGAGCGCGCGTTTCCTTGCGAGGAACCCCGCGACGAGGGCGAAACTCGATGGCGTGGAAATCGTGTGGCCGGAGAGATTGAGTGCGATGGAAGAGCCGTTGGTGCCTTCGCGTTCGATGGCCGAGATCACCTTGATGGCGGCGGCCGCATCGAATGCGTCGGCGATGCCGAGCGCCTCGACGAACTGAATGGTTTCGCCGGTGTTCTGGTTCTGCGCGAAGCGGGCGAGCGCTTCGTAATGCGAGACCTCGTTGGTGGCGAGTTTCACGATGGGCTGGAAGGCGAGATCGAAGGAGCCTTCGGCCACCGTATCGGTGAGCCTGAGCGCCCGCGCTTCTGTTTCGCGCATCATGGATTCGAAGGCGATGCCCAGATCCGCCGGAAGCTTCTCGCCGGGGCGGCGCCTGGAGAGACGTTCGGTGACGTAACGCAAGGCGAGCACGCGCTGATCGGGACTCAAGCCCTGCGCCTTTAGTGAGACGAGCGTTTCCTCGACCGGGAGAGACCCAAGGCCGCCCTGCTCCAACGCATCGCGCACGGCTTGGGCGAGCCTGTCCCGCACGCCGATATTGGCGATCGCGCCGAATGCGGTATCGGAAAGGCGGCCCGATACTTTCGCCCCCAGCGATTTGATCGCCACACCGATGCTGTTGAAAAGCGAAGCCGCTTCGGCTTCGGACAGCCGCGAGACCGCTTCGGAAAGCCCGGGCACTTCCACGACGGACAGCGTATCGCTCGGCTGAGCGATTTTTCCGGCACCGGCGATGAACGCGTCGCGGTCGGAAAGGCCCGTCTTGCCGTCCTTGCCGTCGCCGCCGAAGGATGTCTTTGCGCCGGGCTTCGACAAGGTGCAGGAAATATTGTCGCCATTGAGCGGCAGATGGCAGAGCGACAACACCGCCTCCGTGCCGCCTGCGAGTTTCAGCTTCAACGGTCCGGCACGGCCGCCATGGCCGAGACCTTTCATATAGGCCGTGAATTTGCGCGCGGCTTCGGTGTCGAACAATTTGCCGGCAGATTGGCCGACGAGTTTGGCCTCGCGCGTGAATTCGCTCGATGCGCCCGTCGCAAAGACGATGGTGCCCTTCTCGTCGACCTCGAACAAAAGGTCGGCGTTTGCGAATGCAAAACCAAGCAGACGAGCAGGATCGACCACGACCGTTCCCCCGAAAGGAGAGCCTGCCAAATCCGGCTTAGGGAATTGTTAAACGCGGCGATTTTCGCGAATGGCGGTGCCGAACGCGCCGAAAAGAACGCGGGAAACGGGGTTTGTGCTCCACTTCCATTCGGGATGCCATTGCACGCCGAGAAGAAAGCCGCGCGCGGACGGCATGGAGACGGCTTCGATCTGGCCGTCGGGCGCTGCGGCCTCGGCGAACAATGGCTCGGCGAGCCTGTCGATGCCCTGACTATGCAGGGAGTTCACGCGGAAGGATTTTTCGGAAAGCAATTTCGACAGCACACCGCCTTCGCTGACGCGGACGTCGTGGGCGGGACCGTATTGCACATCGAGTTCGGCCGTCTTGTCCTCGCGATGATCGGCGCGGCCCGGCACTTCCTGCACATGCTGATGGAGGGTGCCGCCGAGCGCGACATTCAATTCCTGAAAGCCGCGGCAGACGCAGAAGGTCGGAACGCCTTTTTCAATCGCCGCAAGAAGCAGAGGCAATGCGGTGGCATCGCGTTTTTCGTCCAGCCATGTGCCGTCGCGCGGCGCCTGCCCGTTGTAGCGCACAGGCGCGACATTCGAAGGCGATCCGGTGAAGAACAGGCCGTCGACCGCCGAAAGTATTTCGTCCGGCGGAATCGCCGGTTCGAGAACGGGGATGAGGAGCGGCAAGGTCTGCGCGCCGTCGCGCACGGCGGCGATGTATTTTTCGCCCACCGCATGAAACGGATGGGGCCCGAGCATGCGGTAATCGCACACGATGCCGACGCGGGGAATCACGGCTTCTTCGCTTCGACGTATTGGAACAACGTGCCCGGCAGGCTCGCCACCGGATGCACATTGCGCAGCGCGACCGTGGTCGAAAGGCCCTGGTCGTCGATCACGGTCCATTGCCGCAATTCGATCGGCGCGCCTGCAAAGACCAGCGTGACGTTGCTCGTCTTGCGGTTGTTGCTCGAACGCGCATCGACGATGATGGAATCGCCTTCGCGGTGAAGGCCAAGAATCGAGCGGTTCTGCTTGAGACTGATGTCGTCCTTCAGGATCAATTGCAGCGGCGTGCCGGCAAGCGGATAACGGTCCACCGTGTTGAGCTTGCGGTTCTGTACATAGATGGAACTGCCATCGCACAACACCAATGTCGGATTGGGCGGATCGTATTCGAAACGGATCTTGCCGGGACGATCGATATAGATCTTGCCTTCCGTCACGTCGCCGTTGGGATTGATCTGCGAGAAATCGCCCTCGACGGCGTGCATCCCGTTCAGATAGGCGCTGATCTTGTCGAGATCGCTGCGCTGTTCGGCATTGAAAGAGGGACGGGCTTCGGGAGCAGGCTGGCCCGCACCCTGCAGAAGAGGCGTTGCGAGCAGCAAAAACAAAAACGGGATGACGCGGCGCATAAGGCTTTGTACCCGCGCTTTATGGCGGAAAGAAGTGGCTCTCAGGCCGCTTCGGGGCAGGGAAGCCGCGGCGAAAGCCCGTCGACGATCAACTGCATCACGCCTTCGAGTTCCTGTTCCAGCTTGGGCAGTGTGAGCTTGGACCAGAGCTGCGGATAGCGGAATTTCATCACCGCGGCCTGGATCATTTCCGCGGTCTTTTCGACCGGGCAACCGCAACTCTGGAATTCGCCCTGGGCGAGCCCGCTTTCCAGAACCTTGACGATGATCTTGCGTTCGTTGGCAAGCATCCAATTGGCGAATTCCGGGCGTTCGCGAGAAATAATCAGCGCAATTTCATAGGCGCGCGGATCGCTTTCGAGCTTGTTGTAAGTGCGGCGAAGTTCTTCGAACAACAGATCGTGAAGGCGCTGGCGCGCCGTCTTGCCGGGCGCATCGGCGAGGGTGGCAAGTTGTTCGAGATGGTTTTCGAAATCCTGGGTGGCGATATATTCGGCGATGTCGAGCTTGCCGGGGAAGAAGCGGTAGAGGTTGCCCGGCGACATCGAACAATCGGTGGCGACTTCGGCCATTGTGGTCTTCGCATAGCCGAAATGCGAAAAGCGCTTCTTGGCGGCTTCCACAATCTGCGCGCGGACGTCTTCTTTTTCGGCCATGAGCGTTTCACTCCACCCGACAAGTTCTCTATCTCCAAAGATTATAGGGGGTATTTCTGAATATTCAACAAATCGTTCAATCTTCCCGGTGAATGAAAAATGACTTCTAAAACAGAGGCTTATCGCGACATCTTGGTCATCGGGGCAGGAGCTTGGGGGACTGCGCTGGCGCTTGTGGCGGCGCGCGGCGGCAGAAACGTCACCCTTTGGGCACTGGAGCCCGAGGTGGTGCGCGAGATCGGCACAGCCCACATAAATGGGTGCTACCTGCCGGGTATTCAACTGCCCGCCAACATTGTTGCCACGAGCGACATGGCAGATGCAGCGAAAGCCGAGGCCGTACTCATGGTGGCGCCCGCGCAGCATTTGCGCGCGACGCTGAAAAATCTCCGGCCGCATCTGAAGCCGCGGACACCGCTGGTGTTGTGCGCAAAGGGCATCGAGCGCGGCAGCGGCCAATTGCTGACCGAAGTGCTGCACACCGAAATTCCAGATTGCGAACCGGCAATGCTTTCGGGTCCGTCCTTCGCGCGCGACGTGGCGCTGGGCCTGCCGACGGCCGTGACCATTGCCGCCAAACCGGAGATCGCCGCGCGTCTGCAGGCGACGATGGCGCATGGCACATTCCGCCCTTATGCGAGCGACGACATTGTGGGCGTCGCATTGGGCGGGGCGGCGAAGAATGTCTATGCCATCTGCTGCGGAATCGTGGCCGGAATGAATCTCGGCGAAAGCGCGCGCGCAGCCTTGCTCGCGCGCAGCTTCGCGGAATTGAACCGGCTCGGCGAAGCCTTGGGCGCCAAACGCGAAACGCTGATGGGGCTGTCGGGATTGGGCGATCTCGTATTGACGGCGACAAGCCCCACTTCGCGCAACTACGCCACCGGCCTTCAACTCGGCAAAGGCGAGACTTTGGACAAACTCATGGGACCGGGAAAGCCATTGGCCGAAGGTATCGAGACCGCGCCCGCGCTGGTGGCGCGCGCACGCCGGCAAAACATCGAATTGCCCATTGCCGAAACCATGGCGGAGATCCTCGACGGATCCCTGTCGCTCGGCGACGCCGTTCCGCGGCTGATGGGACGGCCGCTCAAAAGCGAATAATCACACGGAGGAACACATGCTGTTTGCCATCACATCGTTGGACAAGCCCAATTCCAAGGAATTGCGCATGGCGACGCGCGAGAAACATCTGGCTTATGGCAAAGACAATGCGGAAGGCGGGAAATTGCGATTGGGCGGGCCGTTTCTCGACGGCAACGGCGACATGATCGGCAGCTTCGTCATCCTCGAAGCCGACAGCCTCGAAGCGGCCGAACGCTGGGCGGCAAACGATCCTTATATGAAAGCGGGATTGTTCGCGTCATCGGTCGTGCGGCCATGGCGGGCGACGATCAACAATTGCGGCGCCGCCCTCTGAAGGAGATCGCGATGAACTATTGGCTGTTCAAGACCGAACCCGAAACCTTTTCCTGGGACATGCAGAAAAAGCGCGGCGCAAAGGGCGAACCGTGGAGCGGTGTACGCAATTTCGCCGCCGCCAAGCACATGAAAGCGATGAAGAAGGGCGACCTCGGCTTCTTTTATCACACGGGCGACGAGAAGCAGATCGTCGGCATCGTCGAGGTGATCGCGGAATACAAACCCGATCCCACGGATGAAACGGGCAAATTCGGCCTTGTCGATGTGAAGGCCGTGAAGGATTTCCACAAACCCGTGACGCTTGCACAGGTGAAGGCCGATCCGAAGCTGAAGGACATCGTGCTGGCGCGCGAGCCGCGGCTTTCGGTCCAGCCCGTCACGCCCGCCGAATGGAAACACATCTGCAAGCTGGGCGGCGTGAAGGATTGACCCCGTTTTAATTCTGCCGTTGGTAGAGGACCGCGCCATCGTCCTCGGCCACGTTGTAAATGCTGATGCAGCTTTCTTTTGTCGCGTCGTCGCAGACGATATCGACGGCAATCGAATAGTTGGCCGAGCCGGTTTCGGCATCGCAGATGTAGCGGCCTTCCTGATCGGTCTGGCGCGGATCGGGATCGCGCAAGTGGCCGGTCATCGGCAGCACGCCGAAATTCTTCGCATTGGCGAGTGCGGTGCTGCACACCTGCGAAGGGTCGTTCAGCCCATTGGCAGCATCGCCGGAAGGCGGCGCAGGTTCTGCAACCTGCGTCTGATCGGGGACGACGGCATGCGGCTTCTTGCCGAAAGTGAGGAACGCCGCGATCGCAATCGCGAGCGTGAAACCGCCGATCACCACGAAAAGACCGATCTTCCATTCGCGCTCAAGCGCGCGGATGTCGGGGTGTTCCGTGCTCATACCGGGAATGCCGTCCCCACCTGCCCGCGAAACACGTAGCGGTTTTCAGGGGTTTTCGCCAGTGCGGGCGGGTTTCACTTCATGGTCGGAATGTTGAAATCCGGGTTCTCGCGCACGCCGCCCTTGGGCCAGCGGGCCGTCACGGTTTTGACCTTGGTGTAGAAGCGCACGCCTTCGGGGCCGTGCTGGTTGATGTCGCCGAACGCGGAACGCTTCCAGCCGCCGAAAGTATGATAGGCGAGCGGCACGGGAATGGGGATGTTGATGCCCACCATGCCGACCTGTACACGCGCTGCAAATTCGCGCGCGCTGTCGCCGTCGCGGGTGAAGATGGCGACGCCGTTGCCATATTGGTGCTTGGTGGGAAGCGAGATCGCTTCGTCGAAATCCTTCGCGCGCGCGATCTGCAGCACGGGCCCGAATATCTCGTCCTTATAGGTCTGCATGTCCGGCGTCACGCGATCAAACAGCGAGCCGCCGAGGAAATTGCCGTTCTCGTAGCCTTGCAGTTTGAAATTGCGTCCGTCGACGACGAGCTTGGCGCCTTCCTTCACGCCCATATCGATGTAGTTCAACACCTTCTTGCGGTGTTCGGCGGTGACCAGCGGGCCGTAATCGGCTTCGGGATCGGTGGGGATGCCGACGCGCAAACTTTCAACACGCGGTTTCAGGCGTTCGATCAGTGCGTCGGCGGTCTTCTCGCCCACCGGAACGGCGACCGAGATCGCCATGCAGCGTTCGCCCGCCGAACCGTAACCCGCGCCGATCAGATCGTTTGTCACCTGATCGAGATCGGCATCGGGCATGATGATGGCGTGGTTCTTCGCACCACCCATCGCCTGCACGCGCTTTCCATGCGCGGTGCCGCGCGAATAGACATATTCGGCAATCGCCGACGAACCGACAAAGCTCACCGCCTGAATATCCGGGTCTTCCAGGATCGCATCGACGGCTTCCTTGTCGCCGTTCACCACCTGCAACACGCCCGCGGGCGCGCCCGCTTCCATCATCAGTTCGGCAAGGCGAAGCGGAACGCTTGGGTCTTTTTCGCTCGGCTTGTTGATGAAGCAGTTGCCGCACGCGATCGCCACGCCGAACATCCACATCGGAATCATGGCCGGGAAATTGAACGGCGTAATGCCGGCCACCACACCCAGCGGCTGGCGCATGGAATAGATGTCGATGCCGGGGCCTGCGCCTTCGGTGTATTCGCCCTTCTGCAGATGCGGGATGCCGCAGGCGAACTCGATCACTTCCAGCCCGCGCTGCACGTCGCCACGCGCATCGGCCAACACCTTGCCATGCTCGCTGGAGAGCATACGCGCCAGCTCGTCCATGTTCTTTTCGACCAGAGTCTTGAAGTTGAACATGACACGGGCGCGGCGCTGCGGATTCACGGCGGACCATTCGGGGAAGACTTTCAGCGCGGCGTCGACGGCCTTGCGCATTTCCGCACGCGTGGCAAACGCCACCTTGGCCTGAACCTCGCCGGTTGCCGGATTGAAGACATCCCCGAAACGTCCCGACGTGCCTTCGACGGACTTACCTGCGATGAAGTGAGAGAGTGTGCGCATGGCCGTTTCCTGTCCCTGTTGTGCTGGCTGGCGGCATAGCACAAGCAGGGGGCCGGACTGGCTGCAAATTCGCCGGTTGAGACCTGCAAAAATGCAGCCTACGATGCGGCCATGTACAATTGGGACGATTTGCGGATTTTCCTCTCCGTCGCGCGCCACAAATCGCTGCAAGGAGCGGCGGACCAGCTAGGGCTGGACGCCACCACCGTTGGCCGCCGAGTGGCACGGCTGGAACAGGCGCTCAACTGTACCCTGATCGCCCGAGGCCGTTCGGCCCAGTTCCTCACCGCCAACGGCAAGCGCCTGTTCGAAGCGGCGAGCCGGGTGGAGATGGCAACGGAAGACGTGCGCACGGCGGTTGGCGAAACGGGTTCCGGCGTGGTGCGGATTTCCACCTCGGAAGGTTTCGGCACCGCCATCATCGCGCCAGCCGTGCCGCAGCTTCTGGCGAAACGGCCCAAGCTGCAGTTGGAGATCGTGGCAATGCCGGGGTTTCTTTCGCCGGCCATGCGCGAAGTGGACATCGCGATTACCCTGGGCCGCCCCGACGATGCGCGACTTCAGATCGAACGGCTCACCGAATACACGCTCGGCCTTTACGCGACACCGGCCTATCTGGAGCGTCACGGCAAGCTCACCAGCGTGGAAGAACTGCGCCAGCGCACGGTGGTGGGTTACATCGACGATCTTCTGTATGCGAACGAGCTGCGTTATCTCGATGACGTGCTTGCCGGCCTCAAGCCAGCGATTTCCAGTTCGTCGATCCGGGCGCAACAGGAGATGATCGCACGCGACGTGGGAATTGGCGTGCTGCCCTGCTTCATGGGAGAAACCGCGCCCGGCCTTGTGCGCGTTCTGCCGAAAGACGTTGCGATCATCGGCACGTTCTGGCTTTCCGCCCGGCGCGATATTCTACAAACGGCGCGCGTGCGGCAAGTGAAGAACTGGATCTACGAAACGGTGAGCGCGCGGCGGAAGATATTGCTGCCCGGCTAAACCGTTTACCACAATGTTTTCAAAGAGCGTCTTCGAACATCTCCCGGTTCCAAGACCGGACAACACACCGCGCTCGCCGGCATCCGGCGTGGAAAAATATGCGGCGACGATATCGGCTCTTGTCTGCGTCGTCAGTGGATCCAGGCGAATGAGCACAACAGAAGGAGGAAGCTGTTGCGACCGTGAAAGCGGCCCAAAATCCAGGTCATGGGTCAACAATATCCGATCCTGCGCGGCAGCCAGCTCCAGCACGGCTTCATCGGAGGCACCAGAAGCTTGATCCACCACTCGAGCCACGTCGTGACCGGCCGCACGCAAGCGGCCGACAAGAAGCATGTCGCAATTCTCATCTGCCAAAATGCGCATTATTCGGCGGCCACGACGATCCGTTCGTCGGCAAGCCGTGCAGCGGCATAGGCGCAGGCGGCACGTACATCTTCAAGGGTGACGTGCGGATAAAGGGCGATGAATTCCGCCGGAGCCATGCCGGTAGCCAATTCCCGCATCACATGCTCGACGGTGATGCGCGTCCCACGGATGATGGGTTTACCCGCCATCACCTTGGGATTGATCACGATACGTTTCAGCAATTCGTCCACGACCGATCTCCAGTAACATGGACATTAGCACGACCGGGCCGATTCGTCAGCCCAGGGCCTTGACCACTTCCTCGGTCATTTTCTTGGCGTCGCCGAACAGCATCATGGTGTTGTCGCGGAAGAAGAGTTCGTTTTCCACGCCCGCATAGCCCGAACCCATGCCGCGCTTGATGAAGAGCACGGTCTTGGCTTTTTCCACGTCGAGGATCGGCATGCCGAAGATCGGCGATTTGGGATCGGTCTTGGCGGACGGGTTGGTGACGTCGTTCGCACCGATCACATAAGCCACATCGGCCTGCGCGAATTGCGAATTGATGTCTTCAAGTTCGAACACTTCGTCATACGGCACGTTGGCTTCGGCGAGCAGCACGTTCAGGTGGCCCGGCATGCGGCCCGCGACCGGATGGATGGCGTAGGACACCTTCACGCCTTCCTTCTTCAGGATGTCGGCCATTTCGCGCACGGAATGCTGTGCCTGCGCCACCGCCATGCCGTAGCCCGGCACGATGATGACCGAACCTGCGTTCTTCATGATGAAGGCCGCGTCTTCCGCCGAACCCTGTTTGACGGGGCGCGTTTCGGCGGGGCCTGCAGGGCCGCCGGTCTCACCACCGAAGCCGCCGAGGATCACGGAGATGAAGCTGCGATTCATCCCCTTGCACATGATGTAGGAAAGGATCGCGCCCGACGAACCGACAAGCGCGCCGGTGATGATGAGCGCGGAGTTTTCGAGCGTGAAGCCCATCGCGGCGGCCGCCCAACCCGAATAGGAGTTGAGCATCGAAACCACCACCGGCATGTCGGCGCCGCCGATGGGAATGATGAGCGTGATGCCGAAGATGAAGCTCAAGACCGCGATGGCCCAAAACGTCCACTGCGCTTGCGCCATGCAGAAATAAACGATCAATGCGACGATGGCCGCGAAGATCAGAATGTTGAGCGCGTGGCGGGCGGGCAGGATGATCGGCGCGCCGCTCATATTGCCGTTCAATTTGGCGAAGGCGATGATCGAACCCGCAAAGGTGATGGCGCCGATGGCGACGCCGATGCTCATTTCGATCAGGCTTTGCGTGCGGATCGCGCCTTCCACACCAATGCCAAACGCATCTGGCGAATAGAACGCAGCACCAGCTACCACCACCGCCGCCAGACCGACCAGCGAATGGAAGGCGGCGACGAGTTGCGGCATGTCCGTCATCGCGATGCGCCGTGCGGTGACGGCACCCACGCCGCCACCGATGGCCAGACCGCCAATGACAAGCGCCCAGGTGACAGGATCGGTGACATCCGCGACCCACAAGGTCGTCGCGATGGCAATCGCCATGCCAATCATGCCGTTGCGGTTGCCCGCGCGCGACGATGCGGGCGACGAAAGCCCGCGCAGAGCCATGATGAAGAGGACGCCCGAGACGAGATAAAGAATGGCTGCGATATCGGCTTTCATCGCTGTCTCAGCCCTTCTTCTTGTACATCGCCAGCATGCGCTGGGTGACGAGGAAGCCGCCGAAGATGTTCACGCTGGCAAGGATCAAAGCGAAAAGACCGAGAAACTTTGAGGTCCAAGCTGACCGAACGGCTGCGCTCGAAGGGGGAGCTTTCGAAACCGCCTGAATCGTCTGCATGATTTGCGGCTCTGGCGTCGAAGCATCGCCCACCATCTTGCCGTTGATGTATGTGTTACTGTCCTTGTCCACCGAGATAGCAACATTCTTCGGAGGATTATAGGCATTCACCGACACCGCAATCAGCGCGCCCACCACGATCACCGAGGAGATTGCGTTGGTCACTGCCATCAGCGGCGTGTGCAGCGCGGGCGTGACCGACCACACCACGAAATAACCCACGAAAATCGCGAGCACGAAGATGGTGAGACGGAAGACGATCGGATCGACGAGTTCCATGGTCTCAGGCTTTCAATGAAGGATGCACGATTTCGCCGTCGCGGGTCAGGCCTGCGCCTTTGACGATCTCGTCTTCCCAGTTGAGTGCGAGCGCACCCGTCTTCTTGTCCACGATCAGGCTCACGAAGTTGAAGAGGTTGCGCGCATAGAGCGACGAGGTGTCGACGGCCAAGCGCGCGGGAAGATTGGTGTAACCCATCAAGGTCACGCCATGGGCCTCGGTGACTTCGTTGGCCTTCGTCAGCGGGCAATTGCCGCCCTGCTCGGCCGCGAGATCGACGATGATCGAGCCGGGCTTCATCGTTTTCACCATGTCCTCGGTGACCAGCACCGGCGCCTTGCGGCCCGGGATGAGTGCGGTGGTGATGACGATGTCCTGCTTCTTGATGTGGTCGGCGACGAGGGCGGCCTGCTTGGCCTGATATTCTTTCGACATTTCTTTTGCGTAGCCGCCCGCTGTCTGGGCTTGCGCGAATTCGTCGTCCATCACGGCGATGAAGGTGCCGCCGAGAGATTCCACTTGTTCCTTCGTGGCGGGGCGCACGTCCGTGGCGGAGACGATGGCGCCGAGACGTTTTGCGGTCGCAATCGCCTGCAAGCCCGCAACGCCGACACCCATGATGAACACGCGCGCGGGCGCGACTGTGCCCGCCGCCGTCATCATCATCGGCATGGCGCGGCCGAATTGTGCGGCGGCATCGATCACCGCCTTGTATCCGGCGAGGTTTGCCTGAGACGACAACACGTCCATCGATTGGGCGCGGCTGATGCGCGGCAGCAATTCCATCGCGAACGCGGTGACGCCCGCGCTGGCGAGCGCGTTGATCGTGTCTTTTTCCGTATAGGGCGAAAGCAGCGATGCGTAGACCGCGCCTTTTTTCATCGCGGCGATTTCATTCGCCTCGGGTCCGCGGACCTTGAAAATGATGTCGGCGTTCGACAGCGCCGAGGCGGCATCGGGCGCAATGGTGGCGCCCGCGGCTTCATAGTCGGCATCGGAAATCTTGGCGCCTTCGCCCGCGCCGCGCTCGACGGCGATGTCGAGGCCGAGGCCTTTCAGCTTCTTGACGGTTTCCGGCGTGGCGGCGACGCGCGCCTCACCGGCACGGCGTTCCTTGAGGACGGCAAGCTTCATGGGTGGTGATTAATGGGTGCGGAAGATGGCGAGGAACGCCATGATGAGGAGAATGCCGATGAGCGACCACTTGGTGAAGGCGGTGAAGCCGTGCCAGCTCTTCAGATGTTCGCTGATGTCCATCTGGCCGGGCTGATAGTCATGATGGTCGCTGGCCATGTTCGGTCCCCTCAAAAGCGGGCCGGACTATAGCAAAGGACGCCCCCCTGACAACGGCTTTTGCTGCGGCGCGTTAAACCTGCCTGCCCTTAAATCCTTCGGTTCGGCGTGGAATGCTCCCAATCGGCCAGCAACGCCCGGAGCGCGGCCACAAAGGCGAGCGGCTGGTCCAGCATGATGTGATGCTGGGCCTGGGGTATTTCGACCATTGGGGCCGCACGGCCCAGGATATTGAACATGTACTCCCCGATCTCCGGCGGCATCAGCACGGAATGTTCCCCGCGGAAGACCGCGATTCGGCACTTCGTTTCGCGCAGGCGGGCCGCTGTGTCGCCGATGGAGAAAGAGCGCCAGATGGCCGGATCGAACTTCCAGCTATAGCCGCCCTCCACCCGTTTCAGAGAATGCCGCGCCACCCAGTCGAGCAGGTAGAGATTCTCGCTCGTCTGCGGCGGCATCAGGCGGAAGCGGGCAAGTGCCGCCTCCAGCGTGTGGTAGACATTGTGCGGTTTGATCTTGCGTTCGGGCGGGCCGCCCGGACGGCCGGGCGGATTGACCGGCGAATCGACGATCACCGTGCCGTAGAGTCGATGGCCATAGAGCGCGCCCGTCAGCATGGTGACGAAACCGCCGAAACTATGGGCCACGATCACCGGCGGTTCTTCGAGGGCAAACATGCCCGCATCCTCGCAGACGGCGAGTTGCTCCTCGGCGAACAGTTCCATTGTGTAATGGTCGCGCCAATCGGAATCGCCCATGCCGGACAAATCCATCGCCGCCACGTTGTAGTCGCGCGCCAGGAACGGCGCGATGAAGCTCCACCAATAGGCATGCGCTGCATTGCCATGGACCAGCAACAATCCGGGGCGCTTCCTGTCGCCCCAGCGCAGGTAGTGGATGCGCGCGCCTTTCACTTCCACGAAGCTCGATTGGGGAAGCTGCGCCACCGTATCGGTGAACCATTGCGGCGCATCGGGATGGCGCCCGTGAAACGAGGTAAGCGGGCCTTGCGTGGGGGCAAGGTCGAACATCTCGCGCACCGTATCCGGCGGCGGGCCGGGAAGCGGTGGAAGGGTTGGGGTGTCGTCGGTCATCGATTGGAAGGTGGCACGGCTCAAGCCGTACGCTCAAGCCGTCCATTCCAACCAAGTGCCGTGCGGATGGGCATGACCCAGTTCGCGTTCGTCGCGCGTGCCGTCGTGATAGCGGATCAGCGTGATCGGGCAGCGGCCGTCCCACGATTCCGCTTCGAACGACAAACGCCATACGGGGCGGCGAAGCCCCGCGACGGTCAGGATGTCGTGCAAGGTTTCCTTCATCTGGCGGCTGAACTGGTAGACCGCGATGGTGTGGTAGATGCAGACCGTTTGGTCCTCCGGCATGTCGCGCAGCGCACCGGAGAGAAGCGCGAGTGCATCGCCGCTGCGGATTTCGGGTTTGTTTTCGTGGAACAGCGAAACCGCCTTGTCGAGGCGTTCGAGCCGTGAAATCTGATCGGGCCACATCAGCGCGCGCAGCCAATCGCGATCGTCGGCATTCGAGAGATCGACAGGGTTGAGTTCGAGGCCGATGCGTTTTGCCACGCGCGGCGTGGCATTGGTTGGCGGCAATTTCTCACCGCGCACCTCGCATTGAATCACGAGCGGCGCATCGGGCGCGATAGAGGCAAATGTCTTTCCATCCTTGTTGTAGCTCACGCCGTAACGATCCCAGATGAGGTTGAGACCGGCGCTCGGGCCGATTTCGATCAGGTTCAGCGGTTCGCCCGCTTCCGCCGCGAGCGCGCGAAAGCCGGCATGCAACAATGCGGAGCGACCGACTTCGTTGGTGTTGGTGACGCGGGTGGCGATCAGCGGTTCGAGTTGCGCGCGATGCGCCTGCGCGAAATCGCGAAAGGGCGGGAACGGATCGCCCGCTTTCGTGTGACCAGCGTTCAGATCGGGATAGAAATCGCGCAACGGATGTTGCGCCCCGCGCAGCAAGAGAAAATGCACGGCCGCGAACAGCAGGTTCGCATGCGGCTGGCCGGGTTTTGCGTGCGCGGCAAGTGCGCGCAATTCCGTATCGCCGCTCACCCCTTCCGCCAGGCGCGCATACAACGCGGAACCGGTGCGCTTCGCATCGGCGGCAAAAAAGTCCCAGTAATCAAAGGCTTTCTCGCTCATGCGCGCCGCTCCGGCATTTGTTTAGAGTCTCTTCACCATAAACGGTTGGTGACCGTCGGTTCACGCGAAATCTGTCGCAAAGTGAGACCCTTAAACCGGATTTTACCTTTGCCGGGACAACATGGGCCAACAAAGGGTTGGGTAGAATATGGCGCAGACCATCCTCATCGTCGACGACGATCCGGTGCAACGCAGGCTTCTCGAAGCCGCGATCACCCGCTCGGGCATGTCGGTGGTGACCGCGCCCGGCGGACAACCCGCACTCGATATCCTCAACGGGCCTCGCGGCGATCAATTCGCGCTGGTGCTGCTCGATCTGGTGATGCCCGATGTCGACGGCATTACGGTGCTGACGCGGCTGCGCGCGGCACATGCGGAATTGCCCGTGATCGTTCTCACCGCAAAGGGCGGCATCGATTCCGCGGTCGAAGCGATGCGCGCGGGCGCGAACGACTTCCTCGTGAAGCCCGCGAGCCCCGAACGCATTTCGGTTTCGATCCGCAACGCGCTGACCATCGGCACACTCTCGGGCGAAGTCACGCGCCTCAAGAAGCGCCAAGAAAACCGTTTGCTGTTCGACGATCTGATCGGACGCAGTTCGGAAATGCGCCAGGTGTTCCGTCTGGGGCAGCGCGCGGCGCAATCGAACATTCCGATCCTCATCGAAGGCGAATCCGGCGTCGGCAAGGAATTGATCGCACGCGCCATTCAGGGTTCTTCGGACCGCGCGGGCAAACCGTTTGTCACCGTGAATTGCGGCGCCATTCCCGAAAGCCTTGTGGAATCGATTTTGTTCGGCCACGAAAAAGGGTCGTTCACCGGCGCCACCGACAAGCATCTGGGCAAATTCCAGGAAGCCAATGGCGGCACGCTATTCCTCGACGAGATCGGCGAGTTGAGGCTCGACATGCAGGTGAAGCTGCTGCGCGCGCTGCAGGAAGGCGAAATCGATCCTGTCGGTTCGAAACGCCCCGTTCAGGTGGATGTGCGCATCATCTCCGCCACCAATCGCGATCTGGCCGAACTGACCCGCGACGGGCTGTTCCGCGAAGACCTCTATTACCGCCTCAACGTGTTTCCCATCTTCATTCCGCCGCTGCGCCAGCGCCGCGAGGATGTCGCCGCCCTTGCCCGCCATTTCGTGGCGCGCTTTGCGGCCGAAGAGAACAAGCCGGTCGCCGGCCTCACGCCCGATGCGGCTGAGATGCTTGAGAAATACGACTGGCCGGGCAATGTGCGCCAGTTGGAGAACACGGTGTTCCGCGCCGTGGTGCTGTGCGACGAAACCATGCTCGATGCCTGCGACTTCCCGCAGATCGCTGCCGCCATGGGTATTGAGCCGCAACAGCGCCGCATGATGATGCCCTTGGCACGCCACGATGCGCCGGTGCGCGGCGGCGCGATGTCTTCCGGTTCATCGCCATACGCGCTGATGGGCGTGGATGCGGCGGGCCATATGCGCAAGCTGGAAGAAATCGAATCCGAAATCATCCGCATGGCGATTTCGCGTTATGATGGTCACATGTCGGAAGTCGCACGCCGCCTCGGCATCGGGCGGTCGACGCTTTACCGCAAGCTCAAGGAATTAGGGCTTGAAGGCGACGAGAACGCCGCCAGCGAGGCGCAGGACGAGCCGCAACAGCGCGCCGCAAGCTGATTCTCAGTTGTAGTCCGGCAGAAGCTACTCCCGCGACATACCCAATGCGCTCAGATAAAGGTCGAGGATTGCTTCCTGTTCCTGGCGGTCCGCCGTGTCGAGCTTGCGCAGGCGCACCACGGCGCGCATCGCCTTGGTGTCGAATCCGGTTCCCTTGGCCTCGGAATAGACTTCGCGGATGTCGGCGGAAAGCGCTGCGCGTTCTTCTTCCAGCCGCTCGATGCGTTCGATGAAGGAACGCAACTGGTCTTTCGCAAAGCCGGTTTTGGACATGATTGCCGATCTCGATCTCGTTCAAGGGCGCGGACCCTAGAACGCGCACTCCCGCCCGCGCAACGAAGCGGCGAACTTTAGCTGTGGGTTTTTTGGGCCTTGGCGAAAGCCGCCTGCTGTTCGGGCGAAGCCTCTTTCTGATAACGCTTTTTCCACTCGGCGGGCGCCATGCCGTAGACGATTTCGCGGGCCTCGTCCTTGGAAAGTTCGATGCCCTTGCCCGCTGCCGCCTCGCGATACCAGTCACCCAGACAGTTGCGGCAGAACCCTGCGAGGTTCATCAAGTCGATGTTCTGCACATCGGTGCGTTCGCGCAAATGCGCGACCAGGCGGCGGAAGGCAGCGGCTTCCAACTGTTCGCGGGTTCGTTCGTCCATGGAAATGTCTCCAGATGCGGCAAGGGGGCGGGTGAAGCGGATGCTGGGCTGCCCCATTTGGGCCAGCGCTTCATCCAAGATGGGTTTGATGCGCGCGGCCATGGCGCGGGCCTTGTCTTCGGTTGCGATCAGATCCTGACGCATCTCGATCAGCACATGCGGCAGGCCATGCATCGTGCCGTGTGCATACATGCAATCGTTTTCGAGTTCGCCGCGATAGGGTTCGTTGTCGCCGACCGTGAAGCCGGCACGTGCGAAACCTTCGAGCAGCGGCTTGGCCAGGCGGCCATCGCGATCCCACAGGATGCCGATTTCCCAGGGCCGCGCAAAATTTTTCCAGCTTGGCGTGAAGCTGTGCAGGGAAATAAGTGCCGGAACCGTTCCCTTTGCACGCTGGCGCGCGATCTCGGATTCGATGGCGGCGTGATAGGGGGCGTGGAAATCCCGGATGCGCTGCATCACATCTGCATCACGATTGCCCGGAATGATGCTGCCATCCGACAGCTTCATCACGATGGTGGGATCGTCAGCGCCGCGATTGAGATCGATCAGAAGGCGCGACCAGCGGGCAAGGATGGCGGGCGCGCCATAAGCATCGGCAAGTTCTCGCGTGACAGTGGCGGCACCGATGTCATAGGCAATGTGGGTTTCGAGCAGCGGGCGCGAAAGTCCCAGATCGCCGTAAGCTTGCGGCAACGCGTTGGAGGCGTGATCGCAGACGAAGATCAGGCCCGCGCCGTCCTCTGAACCATAATGTTCATAAGCTTCCATGCGCGCGATCCTAGCCGATTCCAGGTCTTTCGGTTGACAGCGATTTCGCCTTGGGCGACACCAATGTCACATGCGTTGCGTACTCATCGCGATATTGATTTGCGCCGCCGGGCCCGCATCGGCCCGGCTCGACGTGTGCAACAAGGCGGCCAGCCCTGCCAAGGTGGCGCTGGGACGCTTCGATGGAGCGGCCTGGATGAGCGAAGGCTG
>DASZYI010000019.1:0-13276 GCA_035545475.1 Rhizomicrobium sp. | reverse complement strand
TCCAAAACGGGGGCCTGACCTTCCCTACGCCGCACGCTAGAGTGCCGCCCGGCAATATCGGGAGGTACACATGGACTTGCATTTGAAGGCCAAGAACGCCGTCGTTCTGGGCGGTACGCGCGGCATCGGGCGGGCGATTGCAGAGACGCTGGCGAGCGAAGGCGCGAATGTCTCCATCTGCGCGCGCAACGCGGATCAAGTGAGCGAGGCTGTTGCCGCGCTGAAAGACAAGGGCGTTCGTGCAATCGGTTCATCGGTGGATATCACCGACGGGTTGGCGTTGCAGGCGTTCATCTCGAAATCGGCGAAGGAATTGGGCGGGATCGATATTCTCGTGTCGAATGCGGGCGCAATGGCAATCGGCAATGATGAAGCTTCGTGGAATGCCAACTTCCGGCTGGACGTTTTGGGCGCGGTGGTGGCGTTCGAGGCGGCGCGCTCGCATCTGGAAGACGCAGCAAGCCGGAATGGCGATGCGGCGTTCATTATCATCTCGTCGGTCTCGGCAGCGGAAGCCGACACCGCCAGCGCTTACGGACCGATCAAGGCCGCGCTGATCCATCACGCGAAAGGATTGGCCCGGCAATATGCGCCCAAGCATGTGCGGGTGAATGTGGTCTCGCCGGGCATGGTCTATTTCGAAGGCGGCGTCTGGAACATGGTCGAAAAAGGGATGCCCGACTATTTCAAGCAGCAGATGGCGCGCAATCCCACCGGGCGCGCCGCCACGCCGCAGGACGTGGCCAATGCAGCGGTGTTTCTCGCAAGCCCCGCTTCGTCCTATACGACGGGCGTCAATCTGTTAGTCGACGGCGCGATCTCGCGCCGCGTGAACTTTTAAACAAACTTCGAGGGGGCTTTCATGGCTGGCAAGGCGCGCGGGCGCAAATCCATTTTCATTACCGGGGCGGCGAGCGGCATTGGACGCGCGACCGCAAAATTGTTTTCGTCCAAAGGCTGGTTTGTGGGCGCGATGGACGTCGACACCAACGGGCTTTCGACGCTCGCGCAAGAGCTTGGCAACGACAACGTCTTCACGCGCAAGCTCGATGTGACGGACAAGAAGGATTACGAATCCGCAATCGCCGAATTCGCCGCCGAAACCGACGGCAAGATGGACGTGCTGTTCAACAATGCGGGCATCGGCGAGAGCGGGTGGTTTGAAGACATCCCCTACGAAGCCACGATGCGGCTGATCAATGTGAACTTCATCGGCGTGATCAACGGCATCTATTCGGCGCTGCCCTTGTTGAAAGCCACGCCCAATTCGCTTTGCTTCAGCACATCATCGTCGTCGGCGACTTACGGCATGCCGCGCATTGCGACCTATGCCGCCACGAAATTCGCGGTGAAGGGGCTGACGGAAGCGCTTTCCATCGAGTTCGCGCGGCATGGCATCCGCGTGGCGGATACCCTGCCCGGCCTGATCGACACCGCCATCCTGCGCAACACGCCCAACCGCTCCGAAGGCCTTCAGCCGACGGAGGAAGAGCTGTACGAGCGCAAGAAGGGGCTATTCCGGCTGATCCAGCCCATCGAGATCGCAGAGGCTGTGTGGGGCGCCTATCACACCGACAAGATCCATTGGTTCGTGCCGAAGGGCATCGTCTGGATCGACCGCATCAAGGCGTTCGCGCCGCGGTTCATTCGCGGCCAGGTGCAAAAGCAGATCGACGAAGCGTTCAACCGCTCGTTCGAGAAGCAGCGGAAATAAAACTAACCTCCCCCTTGTGGTGAGGTCGAACAAATCTGAAGCACAGCGAAAGATTTTTCGGGTGGGGGCGGTGTTCGGCCTCGGCCCCCCACCCGGATCGCTTCGCTCTCCGACCTCCCCACAAGGGGGAGGTGAGAATATCTAACTTTTCCGCGTCAGCGGCGCGTCGCGATAGAAGATGTGGTTGCCGATCTGGATTGTCTTGACCAGATGATCGGCCCAATCGGGCGTTACGGAAATCGTGTGGAAATGCGTGGCCTCAGCGGTCACGTCGCGCATGCGGGCTACGCCGGTGAGGATTTGGGCCGCGAGCATTTGCGCGCTGTCCCACTCGCCCTCGTCCTTGTTTTTCGCGTGTTTCACGCAAGCGAAGGAGAACTGGCAGTCCTTCGTGGCCTTGCCCTGATAGACGACGCCGCAAATCGTGCTCGGATAGTGCTTGTTGTGCAGGCGATGGAAGATCACTTCGGCAACCGCCATCTGCCCCTTCGCGCCTTCGCCGCGCGCTTCGTAATAGAGCGCTTCGGAGAGGCATTTGTGCTCGGAGACAAGCTGCGCCAGCGCCGGATCGGATTCCAGAATGTCGGCCGTATCGTTTTCCGGCTCGGGCGCCTTCACCTGTTCGACGACCGCGACTTTCGATTTGTCCGTATGCGGAGGATGCACGATCGTGGCACCCGCGATGCCGCCCGCTGCCATTGCGACGAGCGCCACAGCACCTGCAAGCACGCGATCTGCGCGCCAAAGCGTTTCGAGCAAACTGTTCTGCATGAAAGGCTGGTCCCGGCTACCTTACGAACAAAAATTTCGGTTCAGTGAGTCGTGCTTAAAAAAGTTCCGCAGCCCCGTTTGGTGCGAGGCTTGTGCCAGCGAAATTCCGAATCGTCAAATGGAATCGAATTCATACATGACACTGCGTCATGTAAATGCAAAAAAGCCAGGTTTTCTGCGGGTTATTCGTACACTGATCAATCAGTTTCCGGTGCAGATTCAAGTGCTGCTTGTGCGGCGGCGAGTCGCGCAACGGGCACGCGGAATGGTGAACACGACACATAATCGAGGCCCGCTTTGTGACAAAAGCGGATCGAATCTGGATCACCGCCGTGTTCGCCGCAGATTCCGAGTTTCAATTTGGTGCGTGTTTTCCGCCCTCTTTCCGCCGCAATTTTAACCAGTTCACCAACGCCTTCCTGATCGATGCTGACGAACGGATCGCGCGCGATGATGCCTTTGTTGAGATATTCGGTAAGGAATGTGCCTGCATCGTCGCGGCTGACGCCGAGTGTCGTTTGCGTGAGATCGTTGGTGCCGAACGAGAAAAATTCTGCGGTTTGCGCGATCTCGCTCGCGCGCAGGGCTGCACGCGGAAGTTCGATCATCGTGCCGATGAGATAGGCGGGCGCACGCCCACGCTCTTTCGCGACGGCCTCGGAAACGCTGGAAATACGGGCTTTTAATGCATCCAGCTCGGCCTTGAATCCCACCAGCGGGATCATGATTTCGAGCTGCACGGGCTTGCCGCCCGCCTCTTCCACATTGAGCGCGGCTTCGAGAATGGCTCGCGCCTGCATCTCGTAAATCTCAGGATAGGTGATGCCGAGCCGGCAACCGCGGTGGCCGAGCATCGGATTGGACTCGTGCAACGCAATGGCGCGTGCCCGCAGTTTGGACGGATCGCCGCCGGCCGCGCGCGCGACTTCTGCGATCTCCTCGTCGGTGTTGGGCAGGAATTCGTGCAGCGGCGGATCGAGCAGGCGAATGGTGACGGGCAAGCCTTCCATCGCCTTGAAGATCGCTTCGAAATCGCCGCGCTGCATCGGCAGCAATTTCGCAAGTGCGGCTTCGCGATCTTTTTTCTGATCCGCCAAGATCATCTGACGAACGGCGACGATGCGCGGTCCATCGAAGAACATGTGTTCGGTGCGGCAGAGACCAATTCCTTCGGCGCCGAACTTGCGCGCGGTCTGCGCATCGGCCGGGGTATCCGCATTGGTGCGAACCTTCAGTGTACGGATTGAATCCGCCCACTCCATCAAGGTGCCGAAATCGCCGGTGAGTTCGGGCTGGCGCATGGGCACGCTGCCCTTGAACACTTGCCCGCTTGCACCATCGATGGTGATGACGTCGCCGCGTTTCAGCGTGGTGCTGCCGACCGTCATGGTGCCGCCCGCAAGGTCGATCTTGAGCATGCCCGCGCCGGAGACGCAGGGCCGGCCCATGCCGCGGGCGACGACGGCGGCGTGGCTCGTCATACCGCCGCGGGCGGTGAGGATGCCCCGGGCGGCGTGCATGCCGTGGATGTCTTCCGGGCTGGTTTCGGTGCGGACCAGGATGACGTTGTGGCCGTCCTGTGCCAGCTTTTCGGCCTCGTCGGCCGTGAAGGCGATTTCGCCGGTGGCCGCCCCCGGGGAGGCGGCCAGGCCGACCGCGATCTGCTGCTTGGGGGCGTTGGGATCGAGCGTGGGGTGGAGAAGCTGGTCGAGCGCGCCCGGATCGACCCGGCCGACGGCGGCCCGCTTGTCGATCAGGCCCTCCCGCACCATGTCCACGGCCACCTTAAGGGCCGCTTCCGCCGTGCGCTTGCCGGAACGGGTCTGGAGCATGAAGAGCTTGCCTTCCTGCACCGTGAATTCCACGTCCTGCATGTCGCGGTAATGGGCTTCGAGCTTTTCGCCGATGGCTTTGAGTTCGGCGAAGGCTGCGGGCATCGCCTCTTCCATCGAGGGCTTCTTGCCGCCCTGGCGTTCGCGCACCGCTTTGGAGAGCGGCTGCGGCGTGCGGATGCCGGCCACAACATCTTCGCCTTGCGCGTTGATGAGAAATTCGCCGTAGAGGATGTTCTCGCCGGTCGAGGGATCGCGCGTGAAGGCGACGCCGGTGGCCGACGTTTCGCCGCGATTGCCGAACACCATCGCCTGCACGTTGACCGCCGTGCCCCAATCCTCGGGGATGTTGTGCAGCTTGCGATAGGTGTTGGCGCGCGGGGAATGCCACGAACCGAACACCGCGCCGATGGCGCCCCACAGCTGTTCATGCACGTCGTCGGGGAACGGTTTGCCGAGTTCTTTCCTGACCTGATCCTTGAAGGCCTGAGCGATCTTTTTGAGGTCGTCGGCGGAAAGATCGGTATCGAGGTCGATGCCTTTGTCTTCTTTCGTCGCGTCGAGGATTTCTTCGAACAGCGCGTGATCGACGCCGAGCACGACATCGGAATACATCTGGATGAAGCGTCGATAGGAGTCGTAGGCAAAGCGCGGATTGCCGGTGAGCCTGGCCAGACCTTCGGTGGTTTCGGGATTGAGACCGAGATTCAGCACCGTATCCATCATGCCCGGCATGGACACGCGCGCGCCCGAACGCACGGAAACGAGCAACGGATTGGCCGCATCGCCCAGCTTGCCGCCCGCGATCTCGCCCACTCTGGCGAGCGCGGCTTCGACGGCGGCTTTCAGATCGGCCGGATAGGTTTCGCCATGCGCATAATAATAGGTGCAGACTTCGGTGGAGATCGTGAAGCCGGGCGGCACCGGCAGCCCCAGATTGCTCATCTCGGCCAGGTTCGCACCCTTGCCGCCGAGCAGGTTCTTCATCGAGGCGTTGGCTTCCGCCGTGCCGTTACCGAACGTGTAGACCCATTTGGTCATCACTACTCAACCTTCAATCTTGGAGAAATCTGCAACCAGATGCAGCGTGGCGCGCAGGCGCGAGAGCAGCAGCAATCGGTTCTTGCGCAACGCGGGATCCTTGTCGTTCACCGTCACCTTGTCGAAGAACGCATCGACGGGCTTTCTGAGCCGCGCCATGACGCCCATCGCTTCGACGAAACGTTCGCGCCCGACTTCGGCGCGGATCAGTTCGGAGGCGGTGGCGAGTTCGACGAACAGGGCTTTTTCTTCCGGCAGCACGAAGGCTTCGGGATCGGGATCGCCGGAGTATATCGCCTTGTCTTTCTTCTCTTCGGCTTTGAGGATGTTCGCGGAGCGCTTGTAAGCAGTTAGAAGGTTCGCGCCATCGTCGGATTTGAGGAAGGTTTGCAAGGCTTCGACGCGAGCAACCAAGCGAACGATATCGTCTTCTCCGCCAAGGCTGAATATGGCGTCTATCAGGTCATGCCGCGTGCCTTTCTCGCGGAGGGCTACTTTTAGGCGATCTGCGAGGAACAAGATCACCTCTTCGCAGAGTTTTTCCGGCGTCAAAAGCGGATCAAATATCCAATCAGCGCCGCCTATCGTTGCTGGATCGGCTAAAACAAGATCGCCGCGGATTGCGCGCGCCCAAACCGCATCGACACCGGAGTATTTCTCATTCGGATGAAAATCGGTGAACGCTCCTGGAATGCTCTCGCCGTCCGTCATACGGTAACGGGCTAGATAATTCCGTCCCCAAACGTCTAACAGCACGCGATAAACTTCGAGCGCAAGCGCATTGATTGGAACCCGTGCCTCTGTTCCCAGCACTATTCGGATCATACCGAGCGCCGCCCTGCGCAACGCATAGGGGTCACCAGATCCTGTAGGCCGTTCGCGCGCCGCCAGAAAACAGATCAACTGATCAAGCTTGTCGGCCAGCGCGACAGCAACCGAAACTAGTGAGGTCGGAACCGCATCGCTTGGACCAAGCGGCTTGTAGTGGTCGCGGACGGCATCCGCGACTTCGGCGTCTTCGCCATCGTGCAGCGCGTAATAGCGACCCATGACGCCTTGCAGTTCGGGGAATTCCCCGACCACACCGCTCGTCAGATCAGCCTTGCACAGCCGCGCAGCACGTTTGGCTTTTGCCACATCCGCGCCGATCTTTTCGGCGATCTCGCCCGCCAGCGCCTCGATCCGTTCCACACGCTCATATTGCGTACCGAGTTTGGCGTGGAAGACGATACCTTTGAGGGCGTTTACGCGGTCGGCCAGTTTGGTTTGGCGGTCCTGGTCCCAGAAGAATTTTGCGTCGGACAATCTGGCCCGCAGCACGCGTTCGTTGCCGGCGATGATTTCCTTGCCGCCGTCCTGCGCCACCATGTTGGCGACGACGATGAAGCGGTTGGCGAGTTTGCCGGTGCTGTCTTTGGTCGAAAAATATTTCTGGTGCGTGCGCATGGAGGTTTGCAGGATTTCTGCTGGGACATCCATGAACTGGTCTTCGATCTTGCCGGTGAGCACGACGGGCCATTCGGCGAGGCCCGCCACTTCTTCCAGCAAACCTTCATCGGCAATCGGTTCGAGGCCGTGCACAAAAGCCTGGGATTTGGCGTCTTCCCAGATGATTTCCTTGCGGCGCGCGGGATCGAGGATCACATAGGCGTCGTGCAGCTTCTTTTCGTAGTCCTCGAAGCGGCGGACTTCGATGGGGCCTTGGCTTAGGAAACGATGGCCATAGGTGACGTCGCCGCTTTTCACGCCGGCGAATTCGAACGGCACGACTTCGCCGTCGAGCGTGCAGACGATGCCGTGCAGCGGCCGCACCCAGCGCACGGGGCTTCCGGGGAAGCGCATGGATTTGGGCCATGGCAGTTTTGCGAAGGTTTCTGGCAGGATTTCGGCCAGAACCTCCGCGGTCGCGCGGCCTTTGCGAGAGATCACGGCGACGTAGAATTCGCCTTTGCCGTCATCGCGCTTTTCGCATTGATCGAGCGTCACGCCTGCTGAACGCAGGAAGCCTTCGATGGCTTTCTCTGGCGCGTTGATACGTGGGCCTTTCTTTTCCTCGCTCACATCCGGCTGCTTTGCGGGCAAGCCATTGATGGCGAGGGTCAGGCGGCGCGGGCCAGAGAAGGCTTTTGCCGCTTCAAACAGCAAGCCGCGATCACTCAACGCGCCGATGACGAGGCGTTCCAGATCTTTCGCTCCTTGCGCCTGCATGCGCGCGGGGATTTCTTCGGAGAAGAGTTCGAGAAGGAGGTCAGCCATTGATGCCGATCCCCATCGAAAGGTTCACGCGGAGGCGCGGAGACGCGGAGGTTCTCGCTTCTCCGCGAACTCCGCGGCTCCGCGTGAAAAGATTGGGTGGCCCGGACAAGCCGGGCCACGACGAATGGATATGTGCTGCGTTCCTCATCAGCCATACCTCGGTTTGTATTCGCCCATCGGGCTTTCGAGCCAGGCTTCGCAGCAGGCTTTGGCCAGCGCGCGGACGCGGGCGATGTAGGCTGCTCGTTCCGTGACCGAAATCACGCCGCGCGCGTCGAGCAGGTTGAAGTTGTGGCTGGCCTTGATGCACTGGTCGTATGCGGGCAGCGCGAGTTTGCGGTCGCCGCCGAGCAGCGCCTTGCATTCCTTCTCGGCGTCTTCGAAATGTTTGAACAGCAACGCGGTGTCGGCGCGTTCGAAATCGTAGGTCGAGAATTCGAATTCGCTCTGGTGGAAGACTTCGCCGTAACGGAACTGTTCGTTGAAGGCGAGGTCGTAAACGAACTCCACGTTCTGCACATACATGGCGAGGCGTTCGAGGCCGTAGGTGATTTCGGCGCAGACCGGATCGCAATCGAAACCGCCAACCTGTTGGAAATAGGTGAACTGGGTGATCTCCATGCCGTCGCACCACACTTCCCAGCCCAGCCCCCAGGCGCCGAGCGTGGGGCTTTCCCAATCGTCTTCCACAAAGCGGATGTCATGGACCGCCGGATCGAGGCCGATGGCCTTGATCGAGCCCAGATAGAGATCGAGCACGTTCTCCGGCGCAGGCTTCAGGATCACCTGATATTGATAATAGTGCTGCAGCCGGTTCGGGTTCTCGCCATAGCGGCCGTCCTTGGGGCGGCGTGAGGGCTGCACGTAGGCCGCCTTCCACGGCCGGGGGCCGAGCGCCCGCAGGGTCGTGGCCGGATGGAAGGTGCCCGCCCCCATCTCCATGTCGTAGGGCTGCAGGATCAGGCATCCCTGCCCCGCCCAGTAGTTCTGCAGCGTCAGGATAAGGTCTTGAAAGGTACGGGCCTTGGGCATGGCGGCATCCGGGAAAGCGGGCGGAACCTATAAGGGCCAAAGCCCCCGAACAACACCCGTTTTCCCCAGATTTAACCGCTCAGGCCGCCGCTGGCGATTTGGGGTGCTCCCCCGCCCGCTGCGGCAGGATGAGGATCAGCGCAAGGATAATCGCGCCGAGGATAGCCGTTGCCAGCGGGCGGCTGACGTTCAGCCCTCCTTGCGCCAATGGCTTGTCGAAGAAATCGCCCACGGTCGCGCCGAGCGGTCGCGTGAGGATGAAGGCAGCCCAGAATAACAGCACATGCGAAACGCGGCTCCAGAAATAGAGCGCGGCAATCACCGCGAGGAACGCACCAAACACCAGCGCGCCTCCGCCATAGCCGAGGCCGCTATCTGCCGCCCAATCGCCCAGCGCGGTGCCGAGCGTTTGCGAAAAGGTGATCGTGATCCAGTAGAACGCTTCGACGCGCGGTGTGTTCACCGTCTGCACCGAAACGGTTCCTTCGGCGCGATACCAGACGGCAAGCGAAATCATCACCAGTGCAAATAGCAACAACGATCCACCCGGATAACCGATGCCGAGCGAGCGATCGGCGAAATCGGCCATGGTCGTGCCCGCAGTTGTCGATGCGACGATCGTTGCCCAATAGAGAAAGGGATGAAATTTCTTCGCCGCGATTTGCAGCACCACCAACACGACGAGGGCCGAGAGGAAGATGCCGGTCGCCGCGAGATAGCCGAGATTCATGGTCATCGACACGGTGTCGCCGCCGGTTTCGCCCAAGGTCGTGGCGAGAATCTTGATGATCCAAAAGCCAAAAGTGACGGCGGGGACTTTGCTCAGGACAGTGCCGCGATCCATGGAAGTCCTCATTAGTTGAGAATTACTCGCAACTAGTGGTCAGAACGTCAAGAGGAACGCGGTGTACCAGGTCACTCGATCAGTGGCCGCCGCATTCTGGATGCCTGGCCCCACCGATCCCATCAGATGGAAATTGTCGTTGAGATCGTAGGCCGCGCCGAAGCCGATGCCGGTGCTCGCCTTGCCGCCTTTGGTGTCTGCGGTCTCGTGATAAATCTCGGCGCCAAGTTGCAGTCCCGGCACGACTTCGCGGGTCAGCGCCCAGCCAAGCTGGCAGAAATCTTGTGAGTCACCGCCGTGGTTGATGGTGCAACCACCGCCGCCGAATGTGCTCCAATGATTCCACGAACGGCCGATCCAGAGCGGAAGCAAAAGCGAGAAGTGTCGCTCGCCCACCGCTTCCGAACCTGACGGCAAAAACACACGCGGAAAGAAGGCGACATCTATTCCGACATCATCCTGATGGAGGAATTTGTATTTCGCTGCGAGTTCGATATTGCCAAGGTTCGCGGCAGACATACCGTCTGCGTTCGTCCATGCGACCGGCAGCACCGCCGTCAGTTGTAGATCGTCCGCCGCGCCATAGTTCAAGTCGATGCCGCCCGCACCACCGGAGTCGTCACGCGTCGTGGTCCCGGCCCCGAACAGATAGATTTCATATTGTCCTTTATTCGTCGGTTCGGGATCGTCGGTGACATACGGTGATCCAGCCATCGCCGGAGTGGACAGAAGCGCCAGCAATGCGGCCAAATCGAAACGCAATCTCCCGGTCAAGGCCTCGGTCCTATCTAGCGTGACGTGTCGATTGTCCGAATAGGCCTGCTGCCATCCCAGTTTGCGGCGGCGCGTTTGATCTTTTCGAAGAATGCGCCTTTCGAGCCGCTGATGTCGGAGACTTCGATCACCGTTCCGGGATGGGCTTCGGTTTCGAAATAGGCAAAGCGACCATCGGTCCCGCCGATCTGGCCTTCTTGTCCGATGCGAAATCCAAGGCCGAGATAGCGGTGGAGATCGGATTGATAATTGGTCGTCCAATAGGACATGTGCTGCAGGCCTTCCCGGCCGGCGTTCAGAAAATCGCGATACATCGACGGCGCATCGTTGCGTTGCTGGATCAGTTCGATCTGGAGGTCGCCGGTATTGGCGAGCGCGATGCTGACTTCGGCGTCGGAGGGTTGTCCCCGATAGCGGAACCAATCCATCTCCACGCGCTCGATATAGTAGAAGGGTCCGACACCCAGCACTTCCGTCCAATGTTTCAGCGCGGCCTCAATGTCGCGGACAACGTAACCGTTCTGGCAGACCTTTCCGAAGATGCGGCTCATGGAAGGATTCGCAAGGCGGATGCGCCGCGCAGGATAGCATCGGCTTCTGGCGTGTAACGACCATCGTCCTGATGCAGGACCAGGCCCACCGGTTGCGGCAGCCCGCCGCCGCGCTCTGACCAGTG
Organism: Rhizomicrobium sp.; assembly: GCA_035545475.1. Taxonomy (GTDB): domain Bacteria; phylum Pseudomonadota; class Alphaproteobacteria; order Micropepsales; family Micropepsaceae; genus Rhizomicrobium. Next base: position 2,336 of record DASZYI010000019.1, on the reverse strand, counting down.
GACGATGATCCGCTTGGGCGGAGCGTCCGCGCGGGCCAGCAGCGGGAAGATGGTGACGCCTCTCGAAGGCAGTGCGGCGAGCACCTCGCCGGAGCGATCCGCCCGCAGGATGATCGTGAAACTTCCTTTGGAAGCAACGTGCTTGATCCCGCTTCTCACCCAATCCTTCAACGTGCCGGCGTCCTGTAACGCACGCGCGCGCTGTGCATTTGGCGAGCGCTGGCCGGTGTCATCATGGAACGGTGGGTTGCAGAAAACGTGATCGAAGCGGCGATCCATGCTTGTCGTCAGGGCGTCGGCGGTCACGAAGCGGACCCGATCCGCCATCCCATTCAGCGTCGCATTCTGATTCGCAAGCTCGGTCAGTTGCGGATCGATTTCGAGGCCGGTCACATCGCAGCCGGTTCGTAACGCAAGGCACAGGCTTGCAGTGCCCACACCAGCCCCAAGTTCCAGTGCCGTCTCGCCCGCCTTTGCCGGAACCGCCGCCGCAAGCATCACGGCATCCAGTCCCGCGCGGAAACCCCGTTTGGGCTGGCGCAAGTTCAACCGGCAATTTAGGAACCCATCTTCGGTGATTTCGCTCACGGGTTGAGGGCATCCTTCAGAAGCGCCTTCGCCTCTTCGAGGTCGTCATCGGCGACCATCAGCCTGCGCGGCAAAATGACCATACTGCCGTCCATCACACTCATCTGATCGTCGAACACCACGCTCTCTATACCCGCGTCTTTCAGCACCGCTTCGGCATAGGACAGGTCCACGGGATTGTTCGATTTCAAGACTTCGCGCATGGCTGTTGCCGCCTTCCCGTGGTTCCCCTGACCGGGGTATATCGCGTAATCTTGCAACCGCAGCCCGAACCGGCAAGACGCCGCCCCCGATGAGTGTTGCCGAAGTCGTGAAGCCCGTAGACGCCATGTCGCCCGTCGAGCGATTGCACACACTTGTCGCCGCCGACATGGAAGCCGCCGACCGGCTGATCCACCAGCACACTGCGAGCGCGGTGCGGCTGATCCCCGAACTCGCCCAGCACCTGATCGATTCCGGCGGCAAGCGGCTGCGTCCGCTGTTGACGCTGGCGGGCGCGCAGATTGCAGGCTACCGCGGCGACGGGCACCAGAAACTCGCTGCCGCCGTCGAGTTCATTCATACCGCCACGCTTCTGCATGACGACGTGGTCGACGAATCCGACATGCGCCGCGGCAAGAAGTCCGCCAACGTGATCTGGGGCAACAAACCTACCGTATTAGTGGGCGACTTCCTTTTGAGCCGTGCGTTCCAGTTGATGCTGGAGACGGGCGATCTGAATGTGCTCGGCATTCTGGCCAATGCGTCCGCGGTGATCGCCGAAGGCGAAGTGTTGCAACTTCATTCGGCCAACAATCTGGCGACCAGCGAAGAACATTATTTGCAGGTGGTCAGCGCCAAGACGGCGGCACTGTTCGCTGCTGCAGCCGAAGCGGGACCGGCACTCGCCAAGCGCGAAGACGACTTCGTCAGCGCGCTTCACGATTACGGCATGAACCTCGGTATTGCGTTCCAACTGGTAGACGACGCGCTCGACTATTCGGGTCGGCAGGCCGTGATGGGCAAATCGGTGGGCGACGATTTCCGCGAGGCCAAGATGACCTTGCCGGTCATCCTCGCCTATCAGCGCGCCGACGAGCAGGGCCGCGTTTTCTGGAAACGCGTCATCGAAGCGGGCGCACAAAGCGGCGACGATCTCAACCACGCCATCTCGCTGGTCGAACAGACGGGCGCCATTCGCGAGACGTTGCGTCGCGCGCATGGCTATGCGAATGCGGCGTGCAAGGCGATCGTGAAATTGCCGAAAACGGAAGTTCACGACGCGCTGGTGGCAGTCGCCGAATTTTGCGTGGAACGCGCCTATTGATGGACGACCTTGATATCACCGAGGCCCTTACCGCGCATTGGAACGGTCCGGTCCTTCGTTTTCGTATCGGCTCGTAACTACAGAACCCGCGCCTTCTTCACCCACCAACTGGGATGATCTTCGGCAATTTTCGCCGCCGCCGCTTCCGCGGATTTGTCGTCGGCAAACAATCCGAAACAGGTCGCCCCGCTTCCCGACATGCGCGAGCGCAACGCGTCGCTGTGGGAAAGCGCCTGAAGCACTTCATCGATTGCCGGTGCTATTTCGCGCGCGGGATTTTCGAGATCGTTGCGATTGGATTTGAAATAATCCGCCAGCGCCAGAACCGAGAGATCAGCTTTCGGTTTGGCGGCTTGTCCGACACCCACGCGGTTTTTCAGATTGGCGAATATCTGCGCTGTTGAAACTGCGATGCCTGGATTTACGAGAACCAATGGAGCAG
>DASZYI010000018.1:0-22638 GCA_035545475.1 Rhizomicrobium sp. | reverse complement strand
AGAAAAAATCCTGCACGCGGAGGCGCGGAGAACGCGGAGGAAAACGCAATTCCGCGTCTCCGCGTGAAGATTACTTTGTGGAGAACAGGCCCGCATTCGCGGGCCATGACGAGAAGGTTAGGGCTCCAACTCGCTATCCCAATAGAGAAAATCCGCCCAGCTTTCGTGCAGATAGTTCGGCGGGAATCTGCGGCCGTTGTTGCGCAATTCGGTGACCGAGGGTTTGTGCGGGCGGTTGCGCGGATGCATGTTGATGTGCTGCGGCAGGCGACCGCCCTTCAACAGATTGCACGGCGCGCAGGCCGCCACGACATTTTCCCAGGTCGTGCGTCCGCCGCGCGAGCGCGGGATGACGTGATCGAAGGTGAGATCGTCGGGCGCGCCGCAATATTGGCATTCGAAACGGTCGCGCAAGAAAACATTAAATCGCGTAAAGGCGGGATTGCGCGCGGGTTTCACATAGGTCTTCAGCGAAACGACCGATGGCAGTTTCATCTCGAAGCTGGGCGAATGAACGCTGCGTTCGTACTCGGCCAGTATGTTCACCCGCTCCAGGAACACGGCTTTGATCGTGTCCTGCCAGGACCACAGCGATAGCGGGAAATAGCTCAAGGGACGGTAATCCGCGTTGAGCACAAGCGCCGGGCAATTGTCGGGCATTCGGCCGGCTAACATGACGAATATCCTGTGAAGGCCAGACCTCCATCCGGTTATTCAAAAAACGAGCGGGCGAACCTTAGGCGGAAAAGTTCCCGCTGCCAAGAATCACTGCCCGCGTTGAGAATAAACGAAAATCCGTGACGGCCAGAAGACGTTAATCGACGGGACAGGCGATTTCCGCAGAGCGCCGGAGCATCCCGCGCAACGCCATGGCGAGGAAATTGCCGCCGAGCGCGAGGCCGTCGGGATCGATGGAATGGCCGACATTGGCCGAGATGTGCCACTGCACGCTTGCGCCTGCGCGGCCAAGTGCTGCCGCCGACACGAAGAGGGCTTGCGGCGGAATCGTCGGATCGGCGTCGCCATGCACGAGCAGGATCGGCGGTGCGTCGGGACCGACGGGCTGCTGTTGCTCTGCGCCCGCAAGCAGGCCCGAATAGCCGACAATGGCGGCAGGCTTCACCGCGCGGCGCAAACCCACATGCAGCGACATCATTGTGCCCTGACTGAAACCCACCAGTGCCAGGCGTTCGGGCGGAAGTTCGAGGCGCGCAAGTTCGCTGTCGAGAAAAGCGTTGAGCGTATCGGCTGCGCCTTCGACGCCTTTGAGCATTTCCGACGGATCGAGGCGCGTGATGGGAAACCATTGAAAGCCCATCGGCGAACCGGCGCAGGGTTCGGGCGCGTTGGGCGAAACGAACGCAACCGTCGGCAACAGGCGCTGCCAATGCGGCGCAAGGCCGATGAGATCGTTTCCGTCCGCGCCATACCCGTGACACAGCACGACGAGATGGGTGGCCTTGCCGCGCGCGGGCGGAAGACGTGGACCGGAAAGAGGACGAGGCGCCATTTAAGATTTTCCGTTCTTCTTTTTCGCGAGTTTTGCGCGCGCCAGCGCCTCGCGTTTTTCGCGGCGCAGACCGTCTTCGTGAATCCAGAAGATGCGTGCGGCCACTGTGCGATAGGGACGCCAGTTTCGCGCGATTTTTTCCATCGCTTTTTCGTTGGGGCGCTTTTTCAGTTTCAACGCGCGCGCGATGGCAGCCTGCAACGCGACATCGCCCACCGGCCAGATATCGGCGCGGCCGAGCGACGACATGAGATAGATGTCGGCCGTCCAGGGGCCGATGCCTTTGATGGCGGTGAGATGGGCGCGCGCATCTTCATCGGCGAGGCGCTTCACGCGATTGAGATCGAGCGTGCCGTCGAGGATCGCCGACGCAATGGCTTTCATGTGTTTCTGTTTGGGCGCGGAGAGGCCGCAAGCGCGCAAGGTTTCCGCGTCCGTCGCAAGCAAGGTGGCGGGATCGAGGGGCACGACCTTCTGCTTCACGCGCCCGAAGATGGTGTCGGCGGCGGCGGTGGAAAGCTGCTGGCTGACGATGATTTCCAACAACGCCTCGAAACCTTGCCTGCGCCGGTGGCGATGAGGCGGTTTGCCCGCACGTTCGATCACGGCGTGCAATCGCTTGTCGGCGGCCATCAACGCGGCAATCGCCTTATCGAGATCGGTCGGCGTTGTGATGCTGTGAGGTTTCGGCATGATCGGGAAAATGGTAGCTCAGCCTTATGATTGTCACGCGTTTCGCGCCAAGTCCAACCGGATTGCTGCACCTGGGCCATGCGTTCGCTGCATTTGCGGCAGCGGACACAGGCGAGCGTTTCCTGCTGCGCATCGAGGACATCGACATCACGCGGGTGCGGGAAGAATTCGTGGAGGCGATCTTCGAGGATCTGGCGTGGCTCGGTTTGCGCTGGGAAGAACCCGTGCTTCGGCAATCCTCGCGCTTCGATGCCTATCGCGCGGCGCTGTCGCGGCTGGACGCGAAAGGTTTGCTCTATCCCTGTTTCTGTACGCGCAAGGAGATCGCCGAAGAAATCGCGCGCGCGAGCACGGCGCCGCATGGGCCGGAAGGGCCGCTCTATCCAGGGACGTGCCGCCATCTTTCTAAGGATGAACAGAAAGCGCGCATCGAATCCGGTGCTTCTTACGCGTTGCGGCTCGATTCACAAAAGGCGGCGGCCGCCGTGGAAGCGCTGACATTCGTCGAGCACGGCGAAACGATTGCGGTCGAGCCGTTGCTGTTCGGCGATGTGGTGTTGGCGCGGAAGGAAACGCCTTTCTCCTATCATCTGGCGGTGGTGGTGGACGATGCGTTTCAGGACGTGACGCTGGTGACGCGGGGGATCGACCTGTTGCCGGCCACGCACGTCCAACGCGTGTTGCAAGCCTTGCTGGGATTGCCCGAACCGGCTTATGCGCATCACCGACTGATACTGGATGCGCAGGGGCGCAAATTCTCCAAGCGGGACAAGGCGGTGACGTTGCGGGACTTGCGCGCGGCGGGCGAGACGCCCGCAAGCCTGCGCGCCAGGCTGACCGGAATGTGATTGGCGCAATCCCTGTGGACCCGGCAAGCTTTTCAACGGGCTCACCGGGAGGATGTCATGCTTGGACGAATCGTTGTTGGAGCATCACTGCTTTTATCGACTGCTGCGCTGGCCGGGCCGAAAGAAGACATGATGGCGACGGATCGCGCCTTCGCGAAAATGTCGGTCGAAAAGGGCGCGCACGCGGCGTTTCTCGCTTACATGACCGACGACGTCCGCCTCTTCGACGGCGCACATTCGCCGATCATCGGGAAGAAGGCGGTTGAAGCCTATTATGCGAAGAACCCCGATCCGCCGGGCGCGAAGCTCGATTGGAAACCGATTGAGGCGGATACGTCTGCTGCGGGCGATTTTGGGTACACGCGCGGAACGTGGGTCTTCGCCGGCAAAGACGAGAAGGGCAAGGATGTGAAGGCCACCGGCTATTACGTGACCGGATGGAAACGTCAGGCGGACGGCAAATACAAATTCAATCTCGATATCGGCGGCGCGGACAAGACTGTGCATTGAACAGCACCAACCTTATCGTCATGGCCGCCCCTTGAGGCGGCCACCCATCGCGTCCGCGTCGGCGAACGCAAATGTTGTTTCACCGCGCGGACGCGCGGTGGATAGGTGGCCGGGTCAAGCCCGGCCATGACGAATTTGATATTCAAATTGGCGTTTAATGCGTCGCGATATCCACGATGTCGCGCATAATTGTGTTTAGGTCGTAATCCTTGGGGCTGAAGACGGCGCTGACACCGGATTTCTTCAACACCTCTTCGTCTTCGGGCGGGATGATGCCGCCGGCGACGACCTTCACGTCGTTCAATCCTGCGGATTTGAGTTTGTTCACCACTTCCGCTGCCAGCGGGATGTGGCTGCCAGAGAGAATCGAAAGGCCCACGACGTGCGGATGCTGTTCTTTCGCGGCGGTCACGATCTCGTCGGGGGAGAAACGGATGCCGTTGTAGATCACGCTCATGCCGGCATCGCGGGCGCGGATGGCGATCTGTTCGGCGCCGTTGGAATGGCCATCGAGGCCAGGTTTGGCAACCAGGAAGGTGAGCTTGCGGCCAAGCTTTTTCGAGGCCGCTTCCACTTCCTCGCGCAACGCCACGATGCGCTCGTCGTTGCGTGAGGGTGCTGCCGCGGCAACGCCGGTCGGCGCGCGATATTCGCCGAACGCATTGCGCAATGTGCCCGCCCATTCGCCGGTCGTCACGCCGGCTTTGGCGCATTCGATGGAGGGCGGCATGATGTTGGAACCGTCTTTCGCGGCGCGTTCCAAAGCAGCCAGTGCTTCGGCGACCTTTTTGTCGTCGCGGCTTGCGCGCCACGCCTGCAGGCGCTTGACCTGATCGCGTTCGGCGGATTCGTCCACCACCACGAAGTTGGAATTGCCGGACATCAACGGCGAAGGTTCGGTCTCGGTATATTTGTTTACGCCGACGCGGATTTCTTCGCCCGTTTCGATCGCTTCGACACGCGCTGCGTTGGAACGCACGAGGCGTTCCTTCATATATTCGAGCGCGCCTTGCGCCGACGCGCCACCCATCGCTTCGATGCGCGCGATTTCCTGTTTGATCTGTTCGGTGAGGCTTGCGACCTTTTCCTCGATCACCTTCGAACCGTCGAAGATGTCTTCATATTCGAGCATGTCGGTTTCGTAGGCGCCGATCTGTTGCAGGCGCAGCGACCATTGCTGATCCCATGGGCGCGGCAGACCGAGGGCTTCGTTCCATGCGGGCAGCTGCACGGCGCGGGCGCGTGCGTTCTTGGAAAGTGTGACGCCCAGCATCGCAAACAAAATGCGGTAGACGTTGTTTTCCGGCTGCGGTTCGGTGAGGCCCAGCGAATTCACCTGCACGCCGTAGCGGAACAGGCGGTATTTGGGATCGGTGACGCCATAGCGCTCGCGGGTGATCTCGTCCCAGAGATTGCCCATCGCGCGCAGCTTGCAGATTTCGGTGATGAACTTCACGCCGGAATTGACGAAGAAGCTCATGCGGCCGACGGCCTTGGGAAATTCGCTTTCAGGGATTGCGCCGCGTTTTTTCGCGGCATCGAGAACCGTGATGGCGGTGGCGAGCGCGAAGGCTGCTTCTTCCACCGCATCCGCGCCAGCTTCCTGCAAATGGTACGAGCAGAGATTGATCGGATTCCATTTCGGCAACTCGGCCGTGGTGAAGGCGATGGTGTCGCTCGTCAGCCGCATCGCAGGGCCGGGCGGGAAAATGTAGGTGCCGCGGGCGAGATATTCCTTGATAATGTCGTTCTGGGTGGTGCCTTGCAGGCTGGCACGCGGCGCACCCTGTTCATCGGCGACGGCGACATACAGGGCGAGCAGCCAGGCGGCCGGCGCGTTGATCGTCATCGACGTGTTCATCTGCGCGAGCGGAATGCCGTCGAACAGCGCGCGCATGTCACCCAGATGGCTGATCGGCACGCCGACCTTGCCGACCTCGCCTTTCGACAGGGGATGATCGCTGTCGTAACCCGTCTGGGTGGGCAGGTCGAAAGCGACCGAAAGACCCGTCTGGCCCTTGGCCAGATTGGTGCGATAGAGGGCGTTCGAGGCTTGAGCGCTCGAATGGCCCGCATAGGTGCGGAAAATCCAGGGCTTGTCGCGGTTCATGCGCAACATTATCGCCGCAAGGTCCGCTGCAGCGCAACATGGTTGTGGTCGCAGGGTGAATGGCGGGGTTGTCAGACCCCTCCCCGAAAAATCCTCACGGATTTTTCGACCCTCCCTCAAGGAGAGGGTAAAAGGGGCGGGAGATTTTGGGCGGTGCTCACCATGAAAACGATTGTTGGACTTGTTTTCTTCGCCCTTATGACAGGCTCGGCCATCGCCGCCGGTACCCCCGAACAAATCTGGAAGAAGGAGATCGCGGACGGCAATTACGCCTGGGCGAAGGCCCCGCATGCGATTTTGAAGATTCAGGATGCGGCCTATCTGGGCGAGGGGCAGTCGGCGACGCTGACCGGCATCAAGGGCAAGCCCGATAGCTGGCATTGGGTACAGGGCGAAAAGAAGGGAGCGTTGGTCGCGCGCTACAAGGGCGGCAAATTGAACGTGCGGAAGGACGGCAAGACGTTTGATATCGCCGCCGTCGCAAAGGGCATCCCCATCGACAAGGATGTGGAGATTGTCGGCGCACCGACGCAAGTTGCCGCGGGTGTGATGGGCGTGCGCATCATGGTGTTCAACCAACAGGCAAAGGCCGCGAAAGATTTCACCGGCGTCGATTTCTATCCCTACGATCCGGCCTATCGCGTGGGTGCAACCTTCAAGGCCGATCCGAAGCGCACCCCACGCGTGTTCCGCACCTCGCGCGGCACGGACAAAGAATTTTTCCATGCGGGCGATGCTGTTTTTTCGCTGAAGGGAAAGACGTTCACGCTGCCGCTCTATTCCGACGAACAGAAGAAAATCACCGGCATGTCGGCATTTTTCACCGATGCGCTGACCAATATCGAAACCTATGGCGCGGGCCGTTATGTCGATGTCGAACCGTTCGGCGCCTTTCCGCCCAGGAAAGTGACGATAGATTTCAACTTCGCCTACAATCCGAATTGCGCGCGCTCGCCGTTTTTCACCTGCCCGGTGGCGACCGATGACATCGCGCTTGCGATCAAGGCGGGCGAACGCGATCCGCACAAGAAGCATTCGTGAAGAAGAAAAATTTTCCGAGCCCCAAGGACCGTATCGAAAATCAGCGCGCGCAGGCCAAACGCGCCGCGTTGAATGCGCTGAGGCGTGCGCGCAAGGCAGCCGAGAAAAACAACGTCGCCCTGTCGGAATGGGAAGGCGAATTTCTGGGTTCGGTCGAAGGGCGCGTGGAGAAATATGGCCGGGCGTTCGGAGATCCGGAGAAAGGCCTGGCCGGGACATCGCTTTCGGTACGGCAGGCGGTGAAGCTCAAGGAAATCGCGGGCAAGGCGACCGGCAAGAAAAAGCCATGGCAGCGGAGCAAAAACGGCTTCAGGCGCAATTAAGTTGCTCTACAGCCTGCGGCGTTGTTAGCAATAACGTCGAATCCTGTTGCAATGCAGCACAGACGGGGCCTTAATCCCGCGCCAAATCGGCCGAAGCATTGCGGCCCGGGGGAGAAGAAGCGGGAGTATCGACATGGCGTCATCGGCAGAGGCGAAGCCTTCGCTCGAAGTCTACAAGGACCTTTACGACATCGGCGAAATCCCGCCGCTCGGTCATGTTCCGAAGAACATGCATGCCTGGGTGATCCGGAAGGAACGCCACGGGCCGCCCGAACAATCCTTCCAGCACGAAGTCGTGCCGACCTGGAGCCTGGATTCGCACGACGTGCTGATCCTCGTGATGGCGGCGGGCGTGAATTACAACGGCGTCTGGGCCGGATTGGGCACGCCGGTTTCTCCCATCGACGGGCACAAAAATCCCTATCACATCGCGGGCTCCGACGCGTCCGGCATCGTGTGGGCCGTGGGTTCGAAGGTGACGCGCTGGAAAGTGGGCGATGAAGTCGTCGTGCATTGCAATCAGGACGATGGCGACGACGAGGAATGCAATGGCGGCGATCCGATGTTTTCGCCCAGCCAGCGCATCTGGGGTTACGAGACCCCCGATGGTTCGTTCGCACAATTCTGCCGCGTGCAGGACCGCCAGCTCATGGAGCGGCCCAAGCATCTGACATGGGAAGAATCGGCCTGTTACACGCTGACGCTTGCCACGACCTATCGCATGTTCTTCGGCCACCGCCCGCATATCCTGCGTCCCGGCCACAACGTGCTGATCTGGGGTGCGTCGGGCGGATTGGGTTCGTTCGCCGTGCAGCTTTGCGCGGTGTCGGGTGCGAATGCCATCGGCGTGATCTCGGACGAGACCAAGCGCGAATTCGTTTTGTCACTGGGTGCGAAGGGCGTCATCAACCGCAAGGATTTCAAGTGCTGGGGCCAAATGCCCGCGGTCGGCACGCCGGAATACGATGCGTGGCTGAAGGAAGCGCGCAAATTCGGCAAGGCGATCTGGGAGATCACCGGCAAGGGCAACGACGTCGACATGGTGTTCGAACATCCCGGCGAATCGACCTTCCCGGTCTCGTGTCTGGTAGTGAAGCGCGGCGGCATGGTCGTGTTCTGCGCGGGCACCACCGGTTACAACATCACCTTCGATGCGCGCTATGTGTGGATGCGCCAGAAGCGCATTCAAGGTTCGCATTTCGCCAATCTGATGCAGGCAAGCCAGGCCAACCGGCTGGTGGTCGAGCGCCGCATCGATCCGTGCATGTCGGAAGTGTTGCCGTGGTCGGACATTCCGCGCGCGCACACCAAGATGTGGAAGAACGAGCATCTGCCGGGTAACATGGCCGTGCTGGTGAACGCCCAGAAGCCGGGTCTTCGCACCTTCGAAGACGTGCTTGAGGGAAGCGGTCGCTAGAGTTCTGTTGCGTATTTGCGTTTCGCGTTTGTAACGGGAAAGGGAGATACGCATGGGCCGCATCATCGCGCATACCGTTCTTCGGTCGGGATTGATCTCAGCAATGCTGGTCGCCACGCCCGCGCTCGCGGACGGGGTGACGATCACCGACAAGGATGCGGGGCGGACGATCACGGTTGTGTCGGGCGAGCCGTTGACGGTTCGCCTCCCCGGCATAAGGGGGCACGGCTATTGGCGGCTCGACACCGATCTCACGCCGGAACTCACCTTGTCGGGGCGCAGCACGGAATCGGTGCTGGCGCCGGATGCGCCGGAAACCACCATCTTCACCTTCACGCCGAAAACGGCGGGCACCGTCACGCTCAAGGCGAGCTATGTGAAGACGGGCGGCGATCCGGCCCCGGCCGAGAGCTTTGCGGTGCTGATCACGGTTTCACAGCCATAGCTTACCTCCCTACAAGGGCGAGGTTAGAATTGGCGCATGAAATTCTTTGTTCTGGCTTTGGCGTTCCTGTTTGCGGGTGCTGCACAGGCGGCTCCTTCGGCGGAACTTGCGGCGCTGCTCAAGGATTATGACGACGCGCATCTGAAGCTTTATCCCACCGATGCGCTGTGGCGCGGCGATACGCGCTTTCTCGACAAATACGAAGACACGCTGACACCGGAATTCCTTGCCGAGGCGCGCAAGGATAACGCGGATTTTCGCGCGCGGCTGGCGGCGATCGGTGCGAGCGGGCTGGGCGAAGAAGACCGGCTGTCGCGCGAGATCCTTGCGTGGCAGTTGGACGACGAGGCGCGGGCACTGGCGCCGGGAATTGCGGAACGGTTTCAGATGCTGCCGCTGGATCAGTTCGGCGGGGCGCAGGTTTACTTCGCGACCGAGATGGAATGGCGCGGGCGGTTTCCGTTCAACACGCCCGAACAATACGCCCAAGCCATTTCGCGCATGAAGGGTTTTGCGCATTGGATGGACACCGCCATTGCGCGGATGCGCGACGGCGAGAAGATCGGCGTGACCTTGCCCAAGGCGATTATCGCGCGCGTGATTCCGCAGGCCGAAGAACAGGCTGACACACCGCTCGACGACAGCGTGTTCATGGGGCCGGTGAAGAATATGCCGGACACGATAAAGGGCGCGGATCGTGCGCGGATTGCGAAGGAATATCGCGACACCGTTGCCGATGTTGTTATTCCGGCCTACCGGCGGCTCGCCGATTTTCTGAAGAATGAATATCTGGCCAAGGCGCGCGACAGTGTGGGGCTTTCGGCGATGCCGGGCGGGCATGAGATGTATTTGTATCTCGTGCGACACCACACGACGGAAGAGACGCCGCCGGAAGATTTTCATCGCATGGGACTTGCCGAAGTCGCGCGCATCAAGCGCGAAATGGAGCGGGTGAAAGACAAGACAGGTTTCAAGGGCGATCTGCCCGCGTTTCGCGCTTACCTGCGCAGCGATCCACGATTCAAATTCAAAAGCCGCGCGGAGATGATGGCGGCGTATCAGGCTGTGAAAGCGAGGATTGCGGCGGCGTTGCCCCGCGCATTCGACCGCCTGCCGAAAACGCCATTCGAAATCAAATTTTTCGACGATTTTCAGGCGCCCGCGCAAGCGGCGGCAAATTACGAACCGGCATCGGCGGACGGTTCGCGGCCGGGCATCTTCAACATCAACGGTTACGACCTGCCCTCGCGGCCCACTTACACGACCGAAGTCTTGTCCCTGCACGAATCCGCTCCGGGACATCATCTGCAGATGATGCTGGCGCAGGAGAATACGGCGCTGCCTGCATTTCGCCGCTTTAACGGGCCAAATGCCTTCATCGAAGGTTGGGGGCTTTACACAGAGCAGTTGGGAAAGACGCTGGGCCTCTACACCGATCCTTATCAGGCGTTCGGATTTCTTTCGTTCGATATGTGGCGGGCATGCCGGCTGGTGGTCGATACCGGAATGCACAATGGACAGATGACACGCGAAGAGGCGATCCGGTTCATGCTCGACAGCACCTCGCTTACCCGCACCGATGTGGAAGCGGAGATCGACCGCTACATCGCCTATCCGGGACAGGCGCTGGCCTATAAGGCGGGACAGCTCGACCTGCTGCGCTTGCGCGACCGGGCCAAGGCGGCGCTTGGGGCCAAATTCGATCTGCGAAAATTCCACGATGCCGTGCTTTTGGAGGGGCCGATGCCGCTTTCCATCCTGGACGCCAATATCGGCCGCTGGATCGCCGCCCAAGGCCGGAATTAACCCTCAAGGGCGGAAATATGCCGCTCTTGCCTATGGTGCGCTGCGGAAACAAGTTTTGTAATGTCCCCGCCGCTCTTTCCGGACACAGATTTCAAGGCTGCCATGACCAACGCACCCATCGTTCCCCACCTGCTCGACCGCTGCGACGAGGCCGTTCTGGCTGCCGAGGGCCTTCTGGCCGCCGCCAAGGATTCGGTCGCCGAAATGGTCACCGAGAATGGCAAGATTTCCGCCAAGGCCGTGGACCGGGAACAGCGGGCGGCCCATGGCCTTGCCTGGTATGCGACCTATGTGGAAGCGCTGCGCCAGATGGCGCGCTGGGCCCGCTCGCTGGACGCCGAGGGCAAGTTCGGGGAAATCGAACAGCTCATCTTGCAGGCCGCCTTCGGCGAATATCTGGCCCAGCTCGCGGGTGGCATCGCCATGAGCCAGAACGAAATCGCCCGCCCCTACAATCTGGGGCTCAGCAACGAGGTTATCGCGGAGTTCTGGACTCAGGCGGTCGATGAATTGGCGCAACTGGGCACGCGTACGGAAGTGCGCGCGGGCATTGCCGATTATCTCGCCAAGCATCAGGGCGCGATGTTCGTGGGCGATCCCGGCCTCGACGACACGATGGCGATGATCCGCGAACAATTCTTCCGTTTCGCGCAGGAAAAGGTCACACCGTTTGCGCATGAATGGCATTTGAAGGATGAGCTGATCCCGCTCGAAGTGATCTCCGAACTTTCCGAACTGGGCGTGTTCGGCCTCACCATTCCCGAACAGTTTGGCGGGGCGGGCCTTTCGAAGACGGCGATGTGCGTGGTCTCCGAAGAACTTTCGCGCGGCTATATCGGCGTCGGTTCGCTGGCCACGCGTTCGGAAATCGCGGCCGAATTGATCCTCACCGGCGCCACCAAAGAGCAACGCGACTATTGGCTGCCCAAGATCGCAAGCGGCGAGAAATTGCCGACCGCCGTTTTCACCGAACCCAATGGCGGATCGGACGTCGCGAATCTGCGCACCCGCGCGGTGAAGGAAGGTGACGTCTACAAGATCTACGGCAACAAGACATGGATCACCCACGCGGCGCGTGCCGATGTGATGACGTTGCTGGTGCGGACCAATCCGGATGTGCAGGGTTATCGCGGCCTTTCGATGTTCCTTGCGGAGAAGCCGCGCGGCACCGATACCGAAATCTTCCCCGTAAAGGGCATGACCGGCGGCGAAATCGAAGTGCTCGGCTATCGCGGCATGAAGGAATACGAGATCGGCTTTGACGGTTTCGAGGTTCCGGCGGACAATCTTCTGGGCCATCAGGAAGGACAGGGCTTCAAACAGCTCATGCAGACCTTCGAATCGGCGCGCATTCAGACCGCGGCGCGCGCCGTGGGCGTAGCGCTGTGCGCGCTCGATCTGGGCCTGCGCTATGCGCTGGAACGCACGCAGTTCGGCGAGCCGTTGATCCATTTCCCGCGCGTGCGCGACAAGCTGGCGTTGATGGTGGTCGAAATCGCCATCGCCCGCCAGATCGCCTATCACGCCGCCCGCGAGAAGGACGAAGGACGCCGCTGCGATCTCGAAGCGGGCATGGCGAAGCTTCTGGGCGCGCGCGTGGCCTGGGCCTGCGCGGACAACGCGCTGCAGATCCATGGCGGCAACGGCTTCGCACTGGAATATCCGATCAGCCGCGTTTTGTGCGACGCGCGCATCCTCAACATCTTCGAGGGTGCGGCCGAAATCCAGGCGCAGGTGATCGCGCGCCGCCTGCTCGACGAACGCGGGAACTGAAGATGAGCGAACACGCGATCGACAGGTTGTTTGCGACGATCGCGTCTCGCAAAGGGAGCGATCCCGAAACCTCGTACACCGCGAAACTTTTGAAGAGCGGCATCGAACGCTGCGCCAAGAAATTCGGCGAAGAGGCGGTCGAAACCGCACTGGCAGCCGTATCGGGCGACAAAAAAGCCCTCGCCGCCGAATCCGCGGACGCGCTTTACCATTTGCTGGTCGTGTGGGCGGCCGCTGGGATCGAACCCGCCGACGTCTACGCCGCGCTCAAGGCGCGCGAAGGCCAATCGGGTCTCGACGAAAAGGCGTCGCGGAAAATCAAACCTTAGTCGGCCGCGTCTTCGGTCGAATCGGCCATGCTCTTGACCAGTTCGAGCACACGCTTGCGCACCTTGGCGTCCTTGATGCGCATGAAGGCGAGGCTGAGTTGCAGGCCTTCGCCGCTGGAAACGAATTCCATCACGGGCGGCGCGGCGCTTTCCTCGGCAAAGCCGTGTTGGGGGCCTGACAAACTGTCTTGCACGTCCTGGAAGAAATAGGGGATGTCGACGTTCAGGATGCGCGCGATGCGAAACAATCTTCCGGCGCCAACGCGGTTGACGCCTTTCTCGTACTTCTGGACTTGCTGGAATGTCAGTCCCAGCAGCTCGCCGAGCTTTTCCTGGCTCATGCCGACGAGCATGCGCCGTAAGCGCACGCGGTTGCCTACCTGGGCGTCAATTGGGTCAGCTTGTTTTCTTGGCACGGGCTCTTCGACAGGCTCTGCTTCGCGCCCGGAACTTAGACATATCGCGCGGGCAATCGGAAGATATATTCGCAATGGCGTTAAGGCTACCGCTCATTTGCGGGACGTAGAAGGAAGCCTGCCAGCCCTGCAAACAGCACGATAAGCCCGGCAAAAAGCACGTCTCCGTGCACCGCGTAAAAGGTTGGCGGCAACGCCTGCGGCAGAGTGCCATCGACCACGCCCATGCGGTCCATCCCCAGCTCGGCGTCGATGCGGCCCAAAGGATCGATGATGGCGGAGACGCCAGTGCCGGCTGCACGCACAATGGGCAGGCCTTCTTCGATGGCGCGTACGCGCACGCTCAAAAGATGCTGATAGGGCCCGGAAAACGTACCAAACCATGCATCGTTGGTGACGTTGACAAGCCATTTGGGACGCGGCGAACCCGTGACCTGATCGGGAAAGATCGCCTCGTAACAAACCAGCGGGCTCACAAGCGGCGCGCCGGGCACGCCAAGCGTGCGCGGACCAGGACCGGGAGAAAAACCTCCGGGCGAATTAACAAGCTTGTCGATACCAAGCGCGTGGAAAAAGGACTCCAGCGGCAAGTATTCGCCGAACGGAACCAAATGAAATTTGTCGTAGAGGCCGACGATTCTGCCGCCGTGACCGAACACATAAACACTGTTGTAATATTTGCGTTTACCTTTGGCATCCATCGCAACGCGAGCAGCGCCTGTTATCAGCACATGATTGGTGCCCGTGAGCACGGCAATTTCATCCAATGCCGCGGGTTCTCTGTCGAGAAAGAATGGAGGCGCCGATTCGGGCCAGATGATGTGCGTGGGTTCTTGGCCCCGTTTGGCGCGGCTCAAATCGAGCAGGCGCGCCCAATTGCGCGTCACGAATTGGGGCGCGAATTTTTCCGCTTCGGGTATGTTCGGCTGAACGATCCGTAGACGGACATTGGGAACATCCGGAACGGCCATGCCGAGACGGATGGCGCCCGCCACCCAAAGGAGCGCAAACAGCACAATCATCAATCCGGGCAGGACATAGCTGCGTACCCGCCCGCGACCGAACAGTTCGGCCAACGACACGCCGAAGAGGATGGTGAGCAAGCTGAGGCCGTAAGAGCCCATCACCGACGCGCTTTGCAGAATTTCGGGTACGGCGCCCCAACCATAGGCCGGGAGATTCCACGGAAAGCCCGTCAGGATATGACCGCGCAGATATTGCGAAAGAGCGAGCGCGGCGGAGAGAGAAAGCAACCGTGCCGGACCGTTTTGCCAGAAACCGGTCGCGACCACACAGGCAAGGGCGGGAAACAGCGCCAGCCCGCCCGGCAGCAACACCAGAACGAACGGAATCTGCCAGGCGTGATTGGCGGCATCGACTTCGAACGCATTGCCGATCCAATAGAGGCCGACGAGAAACGCGCCGAAGCCGAACGCCCAGCCGGTAAGGGCGAACCGGAGGGTGCGCCGATTGGCGTCGGGGATCCCTTCGAGCAGCAGGACGAGCGCTGCGTAACCGACAAGCTGCGCGACGAAGACGTTGAACGGTTCGAAAGCCAGGGCCGAAAACGCCCCGAAGGCAAAAGCGGCCAAAAGCCGTTTCCAGCCGGCGAGGCCGCGCAAAAGATCGCCCGCCCGCGCAAGCCCGTCGAACGATGCGGCGCCGAACGACGTCGCGGCCATTTCAAGCGGTCTCCGGCGGCTTGCGCGGCGGACGAATGCGCAGGCGCTTGATGCGGCGCGGATCGGCTTCCATCACTTCGAACTCGTAACCCGACGGATGCAGCACGATTTCGCCGCGCTGGGGCACGCGGTCGAGCAGCGAGACGACGAGGCCGCCCAGCGTGTCGATGTCTTCGTCGGTATCGGGAAGCTTCAAATCGATGCCGGTGAGATTCTTGAAGTCTTCGAGATCGGTGCGCGCATCGGCGGCATAAACGCCCTGTTCCAGAGCGCGGACCTGTTGGGCCGTTTCGTCGTGTTCGTCTTCGATGTCACCGACGATTTCTTCCACCAGATCCTCGATGGTGACGAGACCGTCGGTGCCGCCATATTCGTCTATCACCAAAGCCAGATGATTGTGCGTCGCCTGCATCTTGAGCAACAGGTCGAGCGCAGGCATCGACGGCGGCACGAACAGCACGTTGCGGCGCAGCTTGGAAAGCGGAACGTCGGTTTTCAGACGGAAACTTCCATCCATCTCGACGTCGATCAGGCCGACGATATCCTTCAGCAGCACGATGCCCACCGGGTCGTCGAGCGTTTCGCGATAGACGGGCAAGCGGGAATGCTGCGCTTCGCGGAACAGGGCGACGAGATCGCACAACGGGGTCTTTTCCTCCACCGCCACGATATCGGCGCGCGGCACCATCACGTCGTCGACACGCAACTCACCGAATTCGAGCAGGTTGGCGAGCATCAGCCGTTCCTGTTCGGAGAGAGCGGGGTTTTCGCGTTCGGATTCCTCGATCACCTCCTGCAGGCTCTCGCGCATCTGCGCGCCGGGCCGGTTGCGCAGGAAAGCCTGCAGCCGTTTCAGCAGCGACGGCTTCTGCGGTTCTTCGCTCGCGCTTGCGTCGGCCATCGGATCAGGCGGCTTTCGAAAGGTAGGGGTTGGGGATCTTCAGCCCGGCGAGGATTTCGATTTCGAGCGGTTCCATCAGCCTGGCATCGCGCGGACGTTCGTGATCGAAACCCAGAAGATGCAATACGCCATGGACGGCGAGGTGCGCGGCATGATGGGTGAACGATTTTCCCTCCGCCTTGGCCTCGCGCGCGGCGACGCCATAGGCAATCGCGATGTCGCCCAGATAATCGGGATCGTCGGACGGGAAGGACAAGACATTGGTCGGCTTGTCTTTGCCGCGGAAATTGGCGTTCAGCGTGCGAAGTTTCCTGTCCGTCGTAAGAAGAATGGTGAACGGTCTCACCGCATCGGCATTGACGCGAACATATGCCGCCAACGCGGCGCGTTTCACTTGCGAGCGCGCCTTCTTCCAGCGCTCGTCCTCGACGATCACGGTGACGTCCGGAGCTTTCATGGTGTGCTCTTGCGGCGTCCGCCGGGAAGCGGCGGCAGTCCCGGCGGGGCTTCGGCGCGATTATAGGCATTGACGATGCGCGACACGAGGGCGTGACGCACCACATCGGCATCCGAAAAACGCGCAACAGCGACGCCTTCCACACCGCTCAAGATATCGAGCGCCTGATTGAGCCCTTCCGCGCGGGCGCCGGGCAGATCGCTTTGCGAGGGATCGCCGGTCACCACCATGCGCGAATCCTCGCCGAGACGGGTGAGCGCCATTTTCATTTGCGGCGTGGTTGTGTTTTGCGCTTCGTCCAGAATGACGAAGGCGCGCGCAAGCGTGCGGCCGCGCATGAAGGCGAGCGGGGCCACTTCGATGATGCCCTGCTCCATCAGCCGCGTGCATTGATCGCCCATCACTTCGAACAAAGCGTCGTAAAGCGGGCGCAGATAAGGATCGATCTTCTCGCGCAGATCGCCCGGCAGGAAGCCAAGGCGTTCGCCCGCTTCGAGCGCGGGACGCGAAAGGATGATGCGTTCGACTTTGCGTTCATAGAGCAGGTGCGCGGCAAAGGCGGCGGCGAGATAGGTTTTGCCGGTGCCGGCGGGGCCGATGCCGAACACCAAGGGATGGGTGCGCATCAGATCGAGATAGGCGGCTTGCGCGGGCGAGCGGGCACGCGTGACGCGCGAAGATGCGGTTTTGATCGACGGCGTGCCGAAGCCCGCATTGATGCCGCCGGTGTCGCGGCTGGCGAAACGCAATTCGGCATCGACTTCGGCCAGGCCGATATCTTCGTTCGCTTCGAGACGCGCATAGACGGCACGCAGGACCGAGGCGGCGCGTTCGCGCGCTTCGGGGCTGCCTTCGACCGCCACCAGATTGCCCCGCGTGGCGATGCGCACGCCGAGTTTTTGTTCGACGCGGACGAAGTGCTTTTGGTGTGCGCCGCCGAGAGCGGCCAACAGCGCATTGTTGGGAAATTCGAGCGTCACCTGCTCTTTCGCGGCGCGCTTTGCTGTGGCCCCGTTGCTCAATTGGCCAGAGCCTTTTCGCGCAGCCGCGCTTCGACCAGCGAGCCGCGCAACGAATTGGGCATCGCTTCTTCGATCCGCACCTTTGCGATTTTGCCGATCAGATGAGCTGCATCTTCCGCATAAACCGCTTGCAGATAGGGGCTGCGGCCGATCGCCTGGCCCGCGCGGCGGCCCGGCTTTTCGAACAGCACAGGGAAGGTGCGGGTTTCGCACGAGGCGTTGAACGCATCCTGCTGTTGGCGCAACAGCGCCTGCAATGCGTAGAGACGCTCGTCCTTCACCTCTTCCGGCACCTGGATCTTTGCGGCCGATGCGGGCGTGCCGGGGCGCGGGGAATATTTGAACGAGAAGGCTTGCGCGAAATTCACTTCGCGGATCAGCGCCATCGTGGCTTCGAAATCCCTGTCGGTCTCGCCGGGGAAGCCGACGATGAAATCCGACGACAGCGCGATGTCGGGGCGCGCGGCGCGGATGCGTTCGACAAGACGCAGGTAATCTTCCGCCGTGTGCTGGCGGTTCATCGCCTTCAGCACGCGATCCGAACCCGATTGCACCGGCAGATGCAGGAACGGCATCAGCTTGGAATTGTCGCGGTGGGCGGCAATCAAATCCTCGCCCATGTCGCGCGGGTGGCTAGTGGTGTAGCGCAGGCGTTCCAGACCATCGAGCCGCGACAGACGTTCGATAAGACCTGCGAGCGTCACGCCGTCGTTGCAATAGGCATTCACGTTCTGACCAAGCAGCGTGATCTCGCGCACGCCCTTGGCGATCAGGCGGCGGGCTTCCGCTTCGATCTGTACCACGGGACGCGAATATTCGTTGCCGCGCGTATAAGGTACGACACAGAAGGTGCAGAACTTGTCGCAACCTTCCTGAACCGTAAGGAAGGCGGCGGGACCGTCGACGGAATTTTCTTCCGGCAACGCATCGAATTTTTCGTCCGCGGGGAAATCGGTTTCGAGCGCGTGGCCTTTCTCGCGCGTTACGCGCGCGATCATTTCCGGCAAGCGATGATAGGATTGCGGGCCGACCACCATGTCGACGGCGGGCTGGCGCGCGACGATCTCTTCGCCTTCGGCTTGCGCCACGCAACCGGCGACCGCGATCAGCATGCCGGATTTTTCATCCTTCATGCGCGCCAAGCGCCCGAGTTCGGAATAGACCTTTTCGGCTGCCTTCTCGCGGATGTGACAGGTGTTGAGGATCACCATGTCCGCGTCTTCGGGCGCATCGGCAAGCGCATAGCCGAGCGGCGTCAACAGATCCGTCATGCGAGCGGAATCGTAGACGTTCATCTGGCAGCCATAGGTTTTGACGAACAGCTTCTTCATGTCAGCGCCGGGTACACCTTTACCCTCCCCCTGAGGGAGGGTCGATAATTTGCGCAGCAAATCTCGAGGAGGGGTCACTGTTGCAACTCGGACCCCGCCCCGAAAAATCTTCCGCTGCGCTACAGATTTTTCGACCCTCCCTCAAGGGGAGGGTTTGCCGGACCATTTTCATGCCGCGGCCTCAGTCAATTCCTGGCCTTGCGGTTCCCGCTGGCGGGCGGTTTTCATGCCACCGCGCAAGGCCCGCGTCTGGCCTTCGCGTACGATCGCCTCGGTGACGGCTGCGAGTTTCTTGCGCCCGCCCACCTGATCGATGGTCAGCGGTTCGTGGAACTCCACCACCACGTCGATGGGGCCCGTCTTCACCGCCTCGATGAGATGCGGCACCAGATCCATGTCGCCGTACCAGGCAAACAGAGGCCGGGTTTCACGCCCCATCGGCATTCCGTAGAGCCCCACATAGGCGACCGATACGGGCTGCACCGGGACATGGATCGGCCTTCCCTCCGCATCGGTCCCGATCGTGGCTTCGGCAGCGCCCATCAACGCGCTCTTGAACGGCAGCACGCAATTGCCGTCGCTTGAGGTGCCTTCGGGAAACAGCACCAGCGCGTCGCCTTGCAGCACGCGATCCCTGATCTGATCGCGCGCTTCGCCGGTTTGCGAACGGCGCGAACGCTCGACAAACACCGTCTGCTGCAATCGCGCGAGCGTGGAAAAGAACGGCCAGGTTTTGACTTCGCTCTTTGCGACGAAGGAGACCTGTGCGGCGCTCGAAAGCACCAGAATATCGAAATAGGACGTGTGATTGCCGATCATCAGCACGCCTTTGTCCTGCACAGGCGTTCCGATCACCGTCACGCGGATGCCGAACAGCTTGCAGAGGAATTTGTGATAGCGATGCGGGAAGGTGCGCCGGCGCGGAAGATTGAACCGCACCGCACTCGCCTGCCACGGAATGCCGGGCAAGGTCACCAGCAGAAACGTCAAAAGAATCCCGAAAGCGCGCAGGCTTTGCATGGCTTTAGCGCTTCGCGGCCTTGCTGCCCTTCGGCACGCCGTAAAGTTCGAGACGATGATCGACGAGTTCGAAGCCTAGTTCTTCCGCGATCATGCGCTGAAGTTTTTCGATGTCTTCGTTGCGGAACTCGACCACGCGGCCCGACTGCACATCGATCAGATGGTCGTGATGGGATTCGGGAATTTCCTCGTAGCGCGAACGGCCATCGCGGAAGTCGTGCCGCTCCAGGATGCCCGCGTCCTCGAACAGCTTCACCGTGCGGTAGACGGTGGCGATGGAGATATGCGGGTCGACGGCAGAGGCGCGCCGGTAAAGCTCTTCCGCGTCGGGATGATCGGAGGCATCCGACAGCACGCGGGCGATCACCCGGCGCTGTTCGGTCATCCGTAACCCCTTCTCAACGCAGAGTTTCTC
Organism: Rhizomicrobium sp.; assembly: GCA_035545475.1. Taxonomy (GTDB): domain Bacteria; phylum Pseudomonadota; class Alphaproteobacteria; order Micropepsales; family Micropepsaceae; genus Rhizomicrobium. The sequence continues at coordinate 2,589 of DASZYI010000018.1, read as the reverse complement.
GATCCGCGACAAATTCTGCTCCCCGGTGTTTGTAGATCGACTCTAACCTACAAAACCGACATTCCCCAACCGGAAAGCGGTAGGGGAGCCGAAAGGACGAGCGCGTCTTCGGGCGCTCGCCCAGCCACGCTGTAATACCCTTTGCGTTCTGCGGTCTTTGCAAAGCCAAACCCGGCATAAAGCGCGCGGGCAGCCGTGTTGCCCGCACCCACTTCGAGGAACAGGCGCGTGGCGCCCCCACGAGCCGCGGCCTGGGCCGCACCTCCCACCAGGGCGCGCCCCATTCCGGCGCGGCGGCAATCCGGTGCGACCGCAACGGTCAGGATTTCGGCTTCGTCGGCGGCGGTGCGGAAAAGGATGAAGCCCGCAATCCGCTTCAACTGTTCGGCGACAAGCGCGCTCGCGCCCGAAGCGATAAGCTCTCTGAGTGCGCGTTCGTCCCAGGCTTGCGCGAAAGAGGCCTTGTGCAGACGCGCGAGGTCCGCGAAATCGCCATCGCGGGCAGGACGGATGTTCATTTCTGCGCCGGAAGCTTGGCGTCGGGCGGACGCAGATAGAGAGGTTTCGGCGCCTCGCCCGATGCTTCGCGCGTGAGCGCGATGCGCGCCACCCACAGGGCGTCGGGTTGACGTATCGGCGTAAGCAGCGCCTCGCCTTCGTATTCGATCGCGGCGGCTTCTGCTGCGGTGCCTGCGAAAGCGAGTTTGGCTCTATGTGTCACGCCGGAAATTGCGGCGACAGCATCTTCAAACACCGCGATGGTTGAGGGAATGAGCGTCTCCTCTTCCCGGAGCAGTTGGAAATAAACTTCGTTGCGCTTCGCATCGTGGATCGCCACGCCGAATTCCGCACCCGTTTCGGCAATGGCGGCGGCGGCCATCGCTTCGAGCGTCGTGATGCCGGTGAGCGGAATTTTCAGCGCGACCCGCAACCCGCGCGCAAAAGCGAGGCCCACACGTTGACCGGTGAATGTGCCAGGGCCCGTGGTGACGGCCAGGCGTTCGAGATCGGCAAAGGAAAGGCCTGTCTCGCGCATCGCTTCATCGACCATCGGTGCGAGACGTTCGGCATGACCGCGCTCCATGATCTCGAAACGGTGCGCCAGCACGCGCGCATCGTCGACAATGGCGCAGGAGCACGCGCCCAGCGCGGTATCGACCGCGAGCAGGCGCATCAGAGGATCTTGCAGGCTTCGTCGAAGGTCAGACGCGGCGAACGCGGGAAAATGCCCGAGGGATCGCCATAGCCCAGACTGCAAATGAAATTCGATTTGATGTTGGTGCCCGCAAAGAATTCCTTGTCGACGCCCGCATTGTTGAAGCCCGACATCGGTCCGCAATCCAATCCCACCGCGCGCGCGGCGATGATGAAATAGGCACCCTGCAAGGTGCCGTTGCGGAAAGCGGTCGTCTCGCGCAGCACTGGATCGTTGAACCAGTTCTTCGCATCCTGGTTGTGCGGAAACAGCCGCGGGAGATGTTCGGGGAAATCGAGATCGTAACCGATGATGGCGGTGACGGGCGCGCTCATCGTCTTGGCGCGGTTGCCTTCCGAGAGATGGGGCTTCAGCCGTTCCTTCGCTTCAGGAGTGGTGAGAAAGAGGATGCGCGCCGGGCTGTTGTTGGCGCTTGTCGGTCCCCAGCGCATCAGATCGTAGATCGCCATCAGCATGGTGTTGCTGACGGGCTTGTCGAGCCATTTGTTCTGCGTGCGCGCGTTGCGGAAGATGATGTCTAGGGCTTCGTCATTGACGGCGTGGGTGGACATGGGGGCGCTCCGAACAGAACGGCCTTGCATAATCCCACCGGCGCGCGCGCGCAAATCAGATGGATTCGACGGCGTTAACTTCGGGCACGTAATGGCGCAGCATGTTCTCGATGCCGTTGCGCAAGGTCATGGTAGAGGACGGGCAGCCCGCGCACGCGCCCTGCAGATGAAGGAACACGATGCCGGAGCTTCCGTCGTAACCTTTGAAAATGATGTCGCCGCCATCCTGTGCGACCGCCGGGCGGACACGTGTGTCGAGCAGTTCCTTGATCTGGGAGACGATCTCTTCGTCTTCGGCATTGTAGGCCGCCTCGCCGCCGGTTTCGTCGGCGGGCTTGTCGATCAGGGGCAGGCCGCGGGTGAAATGATCCATGATCGCGCCGAGAACGGCTGGCTTCAGGTGCTTCCAATCGCCGTCGGCCTTGGTGACCGAAATGAAATCGGAGCCGAAGAACACGCGCGACACATCCGGCACCTGGAACAGGGCGGAGGCGAGCGGGGAACGCTCGGCGGCGGATTTGTCCGGGAAATCGGCGACATTGCCCTCGCCCATAACCTCACGGCCGGGAAGGAATTTCAGGGTTGCCGGGTTCGGCGTGGATTCGGTCTGGATGAACATAAGTCTTAAATGGACCCTCGAACGCGCCGGATCAAGATGGTCAGAAATCCGAGACAATTCCCTTCTTTTCCCAGTCGCCGTAACGGGTGGGTTCCGGGCCTTTCTGGCCGTTCAGTTCCTTGGGCAAAGGCTCGGAAGGTGCGGCAGAGCTTCGCCGCGCCTCGGCTTCGGCGCGGGCGCGCTCGCCCGCCTCGCGGATGCGG
>DASZYI010000017.1:0-26728 GCA_035545475.1 Rhizomicrobium sp. | reverse complement strand
AAGGCATCGGTCGTCACCGACCATATCGAGACGTTCACGCCAAAAGGCATCAAGCTGAAATCCGGCAAGGAGCTGGAGGCCGACATCATCGTCACCGCGACGGGGCTTGCGCTCGAACTTCTGGGCGGGATGCAGGTGAGCATCGACGGCGTGGCGAAGAACATGTCGAAGACCATGAGCTACAAGGGCATGATGTACTCGGACGTGCCCAACCTCGCGTCCGCCTTCGGTTACACCAACGCATCGTGGACGCTGAAATGCGACCTCACTTGCGAATATGTCTGCCGCATCCTGAACCACATGGACAAGACCGGCACCAAGCAATGTACGCCGCGGAAGGACCCGCAGGTACAGGAAGCGCCGTGGATCGATTTCTCCTCCGGCTACATCCAGCGTGCGGCCAACGTGCTGCCCAAACAGGGCACGAAGAAGCCGTGGAAGCTTTACCAGAACTATTTCCTCGACCTCGTCACCTTGAAATTCGGCGCGGTGGACGACGGCACGCTGGAATTCACCAAGCCGCCGGCGAAGGTCGAGACGGCGCCGGTGCGCGAGAGCGTGGCGGCGTAAGAACAGGCGGCGGATTGCTCCGCCGCCTTTTTTAAGACTGCGAACAATCTCGCCTATCCGCCTAACCCAACGCTGATGGTGGCGAAGGGGCCATTGAAGCCGGTGGTTACCGACCGGCGCGTGTCGAGACCCCTATCCATTGCACCGAAGAAGAAATCGCCGCGATAGCCGACGCTGATCTTGGCGTTGGTGAATCGATAGGAGAGTGCCGCGAAGCCGCCGAGATTGGGAACGGTGATGCGATGGGATTGGGTGCGGTGGACCGTTTTGCTCGCAGAAACATATCCTCCAAGAGGTGGAATTGCGGGATCGAACGAGCGCGTCAAAGTACTGTAGTTGATCTTCACTTTTTGTCGGCCGAAGAGAACGGCGGCATTTGCGCCCCAATCGAGGGCAAGCTGCCCGTCCGCGACATCGCCGAGCAGGCCGGTTGTGTTGCTCCACGACAGCGAAGGCCCGATGCCCTGGAAGCTGCTGTGACGTTCAAGCGTCGTCGCGGAGTTTTGGTGATAGGTGAATATGCTGTAGCCGTACTTTCCAAAAAAGTTGCGTCCGTGGTGCCCATAAAATCTCACCGCCGGCGCCGCATAGGCGTGACCATTCGAGGACATATTCATCTGGGCGTATCTGGCGCCGAAACCGAAAACAGATTGCGTTCCGTCGCCAAACAATCCTATGCCGGCGTCCCTTCCAACCTGGAAATCCAAAATGACGTGCGCTTCCTTATTGTCGTTCGCTTGAATGACATAGTTCGCATAATGCGCTGTCGATTTGTGATAACCGGAAAGTCCGGTGCTGCCTACATCGGCCGTCTCTCCGACGATCTCATGGCGCTGATCCAAACGTCTGTGCGTGTGCGTGCGGCCATAGCGACCTGAGATGCTGAAAACCCAATCCGATCCCTTTGGCTGGAACGATATGCTTCCTTCGGCGCCTTGGCTTCGCCCCAGCGCCTTTTCCATTTCCGTGAACGACGGAAAACCGCCTGCGCCCTGGCCGAGAAAATTCGATGCGGTGGGAGTAGATGGGAAGCCGTTGGCGGTGAGATCATCGAGCGGTGGCACCACAATATCATTTGATCCGGTGACGCTATCGAAATGCCAGCCGCCTTCGACCCACACCGTTGGCCTGTCGGCGGCGATCGCATCCGTCACCGATGCCACGCAAGCTGCGAGCGCAATGGCGGATGTGGTGACGAGCAGGCCGAACCTGACATTACTTCTGTTCCGGAAGTTGATGAGTTCGCTCATTTTCTATTCCCCCCTTACCAATTCTTCGTGATGCGGACGCCGAACAGGCGCGGATCGGTGAGGAAGACGTTGGTCGTCAACCCGCTGTCATCGCTGTTCAGGAACGTGCCCGTGATGGCCGTGACGTTGAACACGTTCTTGAGATAGCCCACTGCCTGCCAACCGTCCTGGTTGGTGAGGATCAGCGCCAGATTGACGTTCTTGTAGCCGCGGATCTTGTCGTAAGGATCGTCATTGAAGACGCGCGCCCACGAACCGGATTGCCAGTAGAAATCGCCATGCAAGGTGGCGGCCCAATCGGACGTGACGGGCATCGAATATTCCGCCGAGATCGAGGTGGTGAAATGCGGTGCGTTGGGCAGTTCGTTACCGCTCAGATCCTTGTAGAAGCCCGCGCCGTTGTTTGGAGCGGGACCATAATCGATGCCGTTCCAGGTGTTCTGACCGGTATAGGGATGATCCGCATCGCTTCCGGCCAGCGGATCGAAACCGGGATAGGTGCCGGGCGGAATCGGGCGGCCCTGCACCGTGTTACCGACCGGCGGAGACTCATATTCCCGGTTCGTGACGGGATCGTTGTGATTGGCATAGGCATAACCGCAGGCCTGCGGTATCGCGTAGCTGCTGGTCACGATCGGATTGAGCAGATAAGCGACGACATAAACCGGCAGCACGCAGTTCGATGCCTGGCTCACGAACGGTTTCACAAGCACCCAATCGGGATTGCCCGCCGTGCGATCCATCAGATCGACAGCCTTTGAGCCATCGTTGAGGCGTGTTTGTTCGTAACCGCCGGAGAAGCTGAATCTCAGACCGGGCAACGGCTCCCATTTCGCTTCGAGTTCGGCACCTTTGACGGTGGCATCGAAATTCAGATTGATCGAGGTGCGATCCACGATCTCCGAAATCTGGTAGCCCTTGTAATCGTAATAGAAGAAGTTGCCGTTCAGCGTCAGCGCGCCATCGAGCAATGTGTTCTTGGTGCCGAGTTCATAGGCGTTGATGAATTCCGGATCGAAGGTCAGCGGATGGGTGACGCTCGGAACGGTGCCGCTCTGGAACAGCGTGAACAGCGCGCCCGGCGGATTGGCGCCGCCGGCCTTGTAGCCGTGTCCAAATGTGCCGTAGATCAAAGTCTGGTCGGTGAAATCGAGTTTCGGCGTCCAGTTTGCTGCAAAACGGCCCGTCCATTCCTTCCATTCCTGATCGAGAACGCCGGTGACGACATAGCCATAGCCTTGCGTGAGCAAAGCGCTCGGAATATCGACAAAATGCTTTTGGTCATCGGTCCAACGTAAACCGCCGGTCAGCTTGAGATCGTCGAGGACGTTGTAATAGGCCTCGCCGAAGCCCGCATAGGAATTGAGGACGTACGGGTTCTGACTGAGGAAGTAGTTGTGCCCTTGATAATCGAGGTCATCTATGGGACCGGTGTCGGTCCATCCGCAAGCAAATCCCGCGGCGCCGGGGTTGTTCGGATTGACCAGTTGCTTGTTCGTCAAACATTGCATCGTGCTAGGGTCTGATGGATTCCAGTCGTCAATGCCCTTTGCGTTGTACGCCGTTAGAGTGTTGAAGAAGACGAAGTAATTCTCCTCCGTCTCATAGTGCATGTAGTTCCCGCCGACACTAAAGTTGATCGGACCGCTGAAGCTGGAGGCGAGTCGGAACTCCTGATTGAATTGCCAGGCATGTTCTTCGACCAAATCTTCAGCGACCAAGCGGTTGCTGCAACCCAATTGCGGGTCGCAGAAAATGCCGGTTGGGACACCTCTGCCGGCGCAATTGTTTCCGCCAATACTCAACGTTCCATCATTGGTACAGAGATAGTTACCATCCGGCTGAGTGAGTGTGCCGTAGTTGGCGGGAAGGTAGTTAAATATGCCGGGGCGTGTGTTGAAGCGATTGTAATCCTCGGTGGACCACAGGAAGTCGTTGTTATAGCCGGTGCTGGATATGAATGTGAGCGAGGGCGCAATGGAGTAGTCAACATTCAACTGAAAAACATTATTCTTTGCCCGATATGCCGGATCGAGGGCCGACTCGATAACACGCAGATCGGTCGATTGGGTGACACTTGCATATGGATCTATAGTTACGCCCGGTCCGAAGCTTATCGGGCTACCAATCGATTGACCAAAGCCTGCGCCGATCAATCCGCCATAATATGGAAGAGAGAGAGCGTTCGGCACTTGATAGGATTCAGGGCTATAGAGCGATGCTGGTAGGCAGCCCTGGCTGAGAAATTCTTGCCCAAGCTTTCCGTCCGAGCCCTGCGCTGTCGTAAATCCACCAATCATCTCCGGTCCATTGTCACGCTTGCACAACTGCTTGCTGGAGCGAATGCGGTCGTCGTCTTCCTGGAAATGTTCCCAGACGAAATCGACCGTGAGGGCTTCAATCGGTTTGAACCTCACCGTCGCGCGGCCCGACCACAGATCGCGGCCGTCGATGGGGCTGTCGGTCAAGCTGTTGAAGGAATAGCCGTTGCGTTTCGTCCACTCGCCCGCGACGCGCAAATCGAGACGGTCGTCGACGATGGGAAGGTTGATCATGCCTTCGAAGCGGCGGTTCTTGTAGTTGCCGATATCGGCCGACGCCATCGCTTCGAACTGGTCGGTGGGTTTGGCGCTGGTGAGGTTCACTACGCCGGCGGTCGCGTTGCGACCGTAAAGCGTGCCTTGCGGGCCGCGCAGCACTTCGACCTGCGAAACGTCGAAGAATTCCTGTTCGAAGAAGTGGTTTCTGATGAACGGCATGTCGTTGAAGGCGACGGCCACGGCGGGATCGGTGGTGACCGAAATCGCCTGCGTGCCGATGCCGCGCAGCTGAATCGAATAGCCGGAGAAATTCGTCTTTGTGAACGTCATGTTCGGAACCTGTTTGATCAGGTCCGGGCCGCCGGCGGTTTGTGTGGCGGTGAGTTGTTCCTGGCTCAGCGCGGTGATGGCAATGGGAATGCTCTGAACGTCCGCGCCGCCGAGTTTCGACGAGGTGACCGTCACGGTTTCCACCGCGGCACGCGCGGGCGCTGCTTGCGCCAGTTGCATCGGCATCACGTCCGAGGCCGATGACGAGCGGCCGCGCACGATTTCCACAACCGCGCCGTCACGATGCGTCACGAAGCCGGTATCGGAAAGAAGTTCGTCGAGCGCCCTGTCGGCGGAGAAATTTCCTTTGACGCCTTTGGTGGTGATGCCCCTGAGGTCGCTCGAGGAATAGAAGACATGCATGCCCGTCTGGTCGATGAAGCTGTCGAGCGCGGTGCCGAGGTCGCCCGGGCGCACGTTCACGTCGGCGGCGAAGCCAGGTGCGGTGGCGAGTGCTGCGACGGCGCTTCCGAGCAGTGCGGTTTTCCAGAACCTGTTCTTCGACATTTGCCCCCCTTGAATATCTTGCCCGCGTCTTGGGCGTTACCTGGAAATCACGATGGAATTGGCTTGCGTTTCGGCGCGCACGCCCAGCACGCGGTGTGCGGCGCGGGCGAAGAGTGCGAGGTCGTTGGTCGGGAACGCGCCGACGATTTCGAGCTGCGCCACTTTCGGATCGGCGATCACGATTTGCGTGCGGTTATAGCGGTTGAATTCTGCCGCCGCTTCGGCCAGCGTGACGTGGCGGAAGACGAGCACGCCGCGCTGCCAGGCGAGCTTGTCGGTCAGGTCCTGCTCGCTTTGCTTTTGCACGCGGATGGCATCGGCAGATGCGACCGCGACGTCGCCGGGCGTTAGGATTTCGCTTTTCTGTTCCTTGCCGGTGGTTTGAACCTTGGCGCTGCCTTCGAGAAGCGCCACTTCGATGCGGTTCTTCTCTTCGCGCACGGTGAATTTGGTGCCGAGATCGACAATGCGATGGGCGCCCGCCATGACGACGAAGGGATGGGCCGCATCGTGCTTGATTTCGAAATAGGCCTCGCCCTTGTCGAGCCAGACTTCGCGGCCGTGCGAGCCTTTGGCGACGCGGATTTGCGTTTGCGTGTTGAGTTCGATCTTGGAACCGTCGGCGAGCGTGAGGATTTTGCGGCCGCCGGTTTCGGTGTCATAGGCGGTATAAGAAGAAGTGTGCTGCGTGAAGAACGCCGCACCCGCGCCAAGCCCGGCCACCGCGACAAACGCGGCGGCAACGGCAATGAGCGTGCGCCAGTTGCGCGGCGGCTTTGCGGCCGATTGTTCTGCGCGATTGGCGCTGCGCAGCACGCTCAAACGATAGGTGCTGTCCCAACATTGGTTGAGGCGCCAATAGGCGATGGAATGGGCGAGCGATTCCTCAAGCCAGGCGTCGAGGCGGGCCTGGTCTTCGGCGCTCCAGTTTTCGGCGGTCTGGCGTTCGATCACCCATTCCGACGCGCGGGTTTCGATGTTTTTGGCGGGCGCGCTCATGCGAGCCTTCCTTCGCCGTGGAAGAACATGTCGGAGAGAGCGCGCAGGCCGCTGGCGAGATATTCCTTCACCGTCTCTTCGCTGATGTTCATGCGTTGGGCGATTTCGCGGCGCGAGAGACCTTCGATCTGGCGCAAGGTGACGGCCTCGCGGGCGCGTGGCGGGAGTTTGTCGATGGCCGCTTGCAGGCGGCGCAACTCGTCGCGCGCGATGGCGCCGCGGTCGGGGCCGGGTTCGTCGGCGGCGGCGGACAAGGCTTCGAGATCTGCAACCGCTTCGATGGGGATCACCTGCGAATCCCGCACGCGGTTGATGAGCAGATTGCGCGCAGTTGTGAACACGAAGGGGCGCGTGGCGCGCGGCTTTTCCTTGCGCGCGGATTCGCAGACCCGCACATAGACATCCTGCAGCAGGTCCTTGATGTCGCTCTGGTTGCGCCAATTGTGCTGCAGATACCGCATCAACGCCGCCTCCAGCGGCAGGACTTCGCTCAGAAACCAGACCTCAAGTTCGGACGCGTTCATGCACGCACCTGGAAGTGGCGCATCCGCCTTCTCACGATCCGTTTCCGATGTGCTTGCCATTCCCCGCCCGCGTCTGGCCCTTCGGGGTTTCCAACAGACTACATGTCTATGGACACGGCTGCCCCCGGCGACGGGGGGATCGCGCGAGAAAACAATTTTGTTGCGCGCTTAGGGCGAGGTGACGAGCGTGAAGCCGAACCGCCATTTTCCGGGCGCGACGCGGGGCGCATCGGCGGAAAGACCGTTCGCAGCTTTCAATTCCAGGCGCGTCTGCTCGCGAAAGGGGATGCGCACGCCGAAACCCGCCGAGGCGAGATGAAAATCGAAGGGGCCGAGAGCGCGGCGGCGGCGATACCAGGTGGCGCCGTCTTCGGCGAATGCGAAGACCTCCGAGCCGTTGAGCAGGCCGGGCAATCCGTGCGGGCGGAAGGCGAGTTCGGCGGAACCGGCCAGCGCGGAATCGCCGAAAGCGGAGGCCGACGCAAAGGCGCTGGCGAAATTGGCGCCGCCCAGCGCATACAACTCGGAAACCGGCAGGCGGCAGAAGGCAAGCTGCGTGGCGGCGCGCAACCGCACGATCCATTCCTCGCCGAGCAAACGGTTGTAGCTTGCCTGCACGACTGCTTTCTTGAATGCGGTTTCGGCGGAAAGCGGATCTGTAGTGCGCGCGCCCAAAATGTTCAGGCCGAAATTCATGCTGGCGCTGAGGGCGAAAGCGGATTTCGCGGTGTTCGAACTATAAGACGCGGAGAGACGCAAGGCGCGGATGCGTTCGTCGGCGACGATTTCGCCCAATGTGGCGTTGGAACTGTCGATGCCATCCATGCTGCCGGTGAAATAAAGATTTTCGTCGTAGCTGCGCAGAAGCGGATGCGAAAGGAGGAATTGCAGCGTGTTCGCATTGCCGGCGGGCGAGGAGTGGCGCGGGCGCGTGCGCAAAAAGCCGTAAGCGCCGGAAACGGATGTGCCGTTGTCATCGATTGCTTGCGTTTCCGAGAGCGAGACATATTGGAAGCGCCCGGCTTCCAACGGCAGACCGATCGTCAGTGCGGTTTCTTCGCCTTCTCGCAACAACCCGTAAAGGCTCGTGCGCGCCTGCATTTGCACGCGGCCGAGCGGGTTGCTTCCCATGTCGTCGGCAGACAGGGTGAGATGCCAATCGCGCTGCTTGAGCACCAGCAGAAGCCGCACCGCACCCGGCGTATTGCCGCGCAGCAGTTTCGCCTCGACGGTGAGACCGGGGATATCGCGGATCAGCGAGATGATGCGCTGAAAAGTGGAGCGGGTGAGCGGGCTTTCCTTGGTCAGCCCTGTCGCGTATTTGGTGACGAGTTCGAGACGGCCCTGAACATCGCCGCTGAGATCGACATGTTCGATATAACCTTCGACGGCGGTGAGAATGAGCGTGCCGCGCACAAAATCCTGTTCCGGCACCGCGACGGTATAAAGGGCGACGTCGCCTTTTTGCGCATAGGCTTGGGAGACGGCGTCTGCGATTTCGCCCAATGCGTTTGCATCTATCGTCTTGCCGATAAAACTTCGCGTGGCATTGGCAAGGGCTGCGGGTGGAAGGCTGGAGCCTTTGATCGCGACGCTTTTGAGCACGAAGGGTTTGATCCCGGCAAGCGCCTGTTCGGCGGGCAAAGGCGCGATTGGGGCTTCTTTCGGCGCGGGTGCTATGCGCGCGCGATCGGGCCGCGACTGATCGATGATGAACGGCGTGGATTGCGCCCACGCGTAACCCGGCATGCCTGCAAGCGATGCCGCAAGCATTGCAACAAGAACCTTGCGCACGAATTGCCTCGTGGAAAAGACGCGGCGGAGGTTCAGGCTCCGCCGCGTATTGGCGTTACTGGCCGAGGTTTTCGAGCAGCGAGTTGTCGCCGAGTTTCAGCGTGGTCGGCTGACCGGCGGAGTTCGCGCCCGCCGTCAACAAGCTTCCCTGGTTCTGCGTTGTGGACGCCACGCTTGCGCCGGTGAGCGGATTGTTGCCCGTGATCAGCGGCGTGTTGGAGACGCTTGCGTTGGAAATCGCCGACGTTCCGTTCAGCACATTCGTCACCGCGCCCGTTCCGCTCAACACATCCGTTGCGCCGTTCAGGCCCAACGCATCGGTGACGGGAGCGACGAGGCCCGTTACCGCGGAAGTGACCGGGCCGGTTGCAGGCGCGGCCGAACCCACCACGCCGGAGAGCGCGGTGAGCGCCTGGTTCTGCGGCAGCGTCACGCTCACCGTCTTGCCCGCATTGGCGACATTGACACCCACGAGCGAACCGCTTGCCGGCGTATCGGAGAGAATGCCGACACCGATGGGTTGCGTGGCCTGCGCGCCAAGTTGGGTGTTCGACACTTCGGCCGATACCGGCAACAGAGACGTCACCGGTTGTGCCGCACTGGCGACCGAGCCGAGCGGCAAGGCGGCGTTGCCTTTGGAAAGCAGCGTGTTGGCGGCCGACGTTATGCCGGACGTGGCTTGATCCAATCCATCGATGCCGCTTTGGCCGAGCAAGGATGGCGTGCTGACGGTTGTGCCGGTTGCGGTAACGGTGACGACGCCATCGCCGAGAAGGCTTGCTTGCGGCGCAACAGTGCCGCCGCCGGAATCGTCACCGCCTCCCGAGTTGTCGCCACCGCCGCCGTTGTTCGAGCCCCCGCCATTGTTCGAACCGCCGCCGCCGGTGAACCCATGGCCGGTTCCGCCGGCAAACGAAATGCCATCCGTGGCGCAAGCCGACAGCAAGACCGAACATGCCGCCGCGCCCAACAAAACTTTCAAGCTGGATGAGGACATCGCAGACTCCCAGTACTTAGAGAATCCCCGACGCAGCAGATATCGCACGGATAGCTATGAACGTTTGGTTTCCGGCCTTTCCCGGAATGACACATGATGCAAAGCGAAATGAAGATTCGCCTTGTTTTACGCGATTTTCCCGCGTTAACCGGTCATTAGCCGGTTTTTCATTCTCGAATGGTTGCGCGGGTCATGCACAGGATTTGAGGGGCGCATAAAAGAAAAAGCGGCGGAGAGCCTCCGCCGCTTTTGCAGTTATATGTATGGATTGCGCGCTTAGAGGCCGATACTGACGGTGGCGTAAGGGCCGTAGAAGCTGCGGTCGTAGGTTTTGCGGGCGTCGATGCCACCATCCACGGCGCCGAAGAAGAAGTCGGCGCGATAGCCGAGGCTCACCTTGGCATTGGGATATTTGAAGGAAAGTCCCGCGAAACCGCCGATGTTGGGGACCGCTACGCTGCGTGTGCGCGTGTGATCCGGGGTTGCGGGCAATCGTGCTGTCGTATGCGGCACCGCCGGGCCGGTGAGGAAGGGTCCATAATGGTAGAACGACTTGCCCGTCGATTGATGGTACGTGTGCGTTTTTTGGCGGCCGAACAGGATGGCACCGTTCACGCCCCAATCCAGCATCAGCGATGCATCGTGTGAATCGCCCCACAACCGTTCCGAAGACTTCCACGAGAGCGAAGGCCCGACGCCGGTGAAACTCCTTTCGGCTTTCAGGCTTGCCAGATTGCTATGGAAGGATTGGCCAAAGGAAATGTAGTCGTGTACGTATGTGAAATATTTGGAATTGATGTGCCAGTCGGGATCGGATTTGAGAGCGATATTCGAACGGCTGATGAATTGCGCGAAGCGAACACCGGCGCTGATGACGGATGTGCCATCCTTGCCGAACAGACCGAGGCCTACGTCCTTTCCTGCCATGAAGTCGACGACGAGGCGCTGTTCGCTTGTCTTGGCCGTCGTTTCCGCGAATTGCTGCGCAACCGGCACACCAACCCTTGGAGCGCCCGCGTAATATTTGAACTCCGGATTGGTCTGTTCCAAATTGTAGTTCTTCGTACTGGAACGGCCATATTGAACCGCGGCACTCAAGACCCAGTTCGAGCCTTCCGGCTGCAGCGAAATCGCGCCAAACTCGTCGAAGCCATGCCGCGCCGGCTTCTCGAACTTTTGCGACGGCTCGAACTTGTCGGGCCGGCCGGCCATGAGTGCCGGATTGAAGGTCTCGACCCCGTCCTGAAGCGTGCTCCACTGACCGCCCAATTCGATCCACACGGTTGGGCGATCCGTATCTTCCGCTCGCGCTTGCGTGGTGGAAGCCATGTACGCCGCCAGGACAAGCGCGGAAACGCCTGTGAGCAGCTTCCAGCGGATCTCTTCGCGGCTATCGGACTTTTGAATGAGTTCACTCATTTTGCGTTCCCCCTCACCAGTTCTTCGTGACGCGTACGCCGAACAGGCGCGGATCGGTCAAGAACACGTTTGTGGTCAAGCCGCTGTCGTCGCTGTTGAGGAACGTGCCGGTGATATCTGTGACGTCGAAGACGTTTTTGACGTAGCCCATCACCTGCCAACCCGCCTGGCTGGTGAGGATCAGCGCAAGGTTGACGTTGGTGTAGCCGCGCAAACGGTCATAGGGATTGGCGTTGAAGACGCGCGCCCAGCTATAATCCTGCCAGTAATAGTCGACATGGAATGTGCTCGCCCAATCCGACGTCACCGGTATGGTGTAATCCGCAGACATCGACACGGTGAAGGGCGGCGCGTTGGGAAGCTCATTGCCGCCCAGAGGTTTGCCCCAACCTTCGCCGCCATTGGGTGCAGTGGCGGGATCAAAGCCGGGATAGGCGCCGGGATCGTGCAGATCGAGCGACGATTTATAGTCGTCGGGGAAAACCGGGTCCGCCTTATAGGGATTGCCAGTGACCGGATCGACATCATGTTGATAGGCATTCGCGCAAGCGCCGGGAATGCTGCTCGTTCCGTTTCCGGCGCCAACAGGAGGTCGTGCCACCAAAAGCGCAGCCACAACGTATTTAGGCAAAACGCAATTGGAAGCTTGTGTCGGGAAGGGCTTGACGACCATCCAGTCCGGATGGTTCGCCACATCGGCGCGATCCATTAAATCGATGGAGAATTGGCCGTCCTTGATGCGCGTGTGTTCATAACCCCCGGCGAATTTGAACCTTAAGCCCGGAAGCGGCTCATAGGTGGCTTCGACTTCCGCACCCTTCACAGTTGCATCGAAATTGTCGTTGATCGCAGTGCGGTCGACGATGCGCGAGATCTGATAGCCCTTGTAGTCGTAGAAGAAGGCGCTCGCGTTGAACACGACTGCTCCGTCGAGAAGCGTGTTCTTGGTGCCGATTTCATAAGCGTTGATGAATTCGGGCTTGAAGGTGAGCGGGTGAATGGGAGTGGAGATACCCTGCTCGTCACCATAAAACGCATGTCCAAACACCAGAAGCTGGGCGCCCGGCGGATTGGCGCCGCCGGCCTTGTAGCCATGCGCGAACGACGCATAGAGCAAGGTCTCGTCGGTGAAATCGAGCTTGGGAGTCCAGTTGGCGGCGAAACGGCCGGTGAATTCCTGCCAATCCTGGTCGACGGTGCCGTAGATGGGATAGCCATAGCCTGCCGTCAGAAGCTGACTCGGAATATCGACGAAATGTTTGATGTCGTCGGTCCAGCGCAAGCCTCCCGTCAATTTCAGATCGGGCGTCACATTGTAATAGGCTTCGCCGAAACCGGCATAGGAGTTGAGCGTGTAGGGATTCTGGCTGAGGAAGTAGTTGTGACCCTTGCCATTGAGACTGGTCAGCGGATTGGGATCGATATACTGGCAGGCAAGCCCGCCTTCCGTTCCCGTGACATTGTTGTGATTGAGATTGGGGGGCGCGAAGCCGCCGTACAGGCAATTCGAATTGTCCGACACGCCCGGCACCCAGGGCTGCGTCTGTTCGGGCGACGGCGTATCAAGACGGCTCCAGGTGTAGGCGGCCAGCGTCAGCGAGTTGATGAAGACGTAGTAGTTTTCTTCCGTCTCGTAATGCAGATAATTGCCGCCCACGCTGAAATTGAGCGGTCCGCTGAAATGCGAGGCGAGACGAAATTCCTGACTGATTTGCCAGGAACGCTCTTCGTTCAAATCCTGCGCGACGAGCCTGCTGCTGCAGCCGAGTTGTGGATCGCAGAAGATGCCATTGGCGGAGCATGCCGGCGACCAACCGGGAGGCGGCGGAATAGTTGCATCGCAAGCTGCAGTGACGGGCAAACCCTCACATTGAAAGGCTCCATACAGGCAAATGCCCGCACCTGACGGATCGGCTATCGTCGCCTGAGTTGCATTTTCATCAACGCCAAAGGCTCCGGGCCTTGTGTTGAAGCGGTTGTAATCTTCTGTCGACCAGAGGAAGTCGTGATTGTATCCGGTTTGCGACGTGAATGTCAGCGACTGGGTGACGTTGTAATCGACGTTCAATTCGACGGTGTCGTTCTTCGCCTTATATATCGGATTGATCGTCGCTTCGATGACGCGCAGATCCGTCGATTGCGTGGTGTTGGCGTAGGGATCGAAGCCGCCACCCACTGCTCGCACCGGCACGCCTTCAAAACCCAGCGGTTCGTAATAGGGTAAACTGATACCGTTCGGAACCTGGAAGGCTTCCGGTGCATAAAGCGAACTGGGAATGCAGCCCTGACTCAGATAAGGCGGGCCAGAATAAGCCAATGGCGCGCCTGCGGGCGGCACGACCACACCGTTGATCGTGCTGGGACCGGGATCGGTCTTGCAGAGCTGCTTGGCGGTGCGCATACGGTCGTCATTTTCCGAGAAATGTTCCCAGACGAAGTTCGCCTGGATATCCTCGAACGGTTTCCACGACAGGCTGACGCGCGACGACCACAGATCACGGCCATCGATGGGGTCGCCGGTTATGTCGTTCATCGAATAGCCGTTGCGCTTGGTCCACTCTCCAGCCAGACGCAGGTCAAGTCGATCATCGACAATCGGCAGGTTGATCATGCCTTCGAAGCGGCGGTTCTTGTAGTTGCCGATATCGGCGGAAGCTTGTGCTTCGAACTGGTCGCTCGGCTTGGCGGAAATGATGTTGACCACGCCCGCCGTGGCGTTGCGGCCATAAAGCGTGCCTTGCGGACCGCGCAAGACTTCGGCCTGGGCCAGATCGTAGAATTCCTGTTCGAAGAAGTGATTGCGGATGAAGGGTATGTCGTTGAAGGCGACCGCTACAGCCGGATCGGTGGAGACCGAAATCGCTTGCGTGCCGATGCCGCGAATCTGGATGGAATAGCCGCTGAAATTCGTTTTCGTGAAGGTGAGATTTGGAACCTGTTTCACAAGGTCGGGGCCGCCGGCAGTTTGTGTGGCGGTGAGCTGTTCCTGGCTGAGCGCGGTGATGGCGATGGGGATGCTCTGCACATCGGCGCCGCCCAATTTCGACGAGGTGACCGTTACGGTTTCGACGGCGGCGCGCGGCGGGGTGGCTTGCGCAAGCTGTAACGGCGCGATGTCGATCTCGCTGCGTTGTTGATTGGCCTTGCGGACGATGGCGATGGAGCCGTCGTCGCGTTCGGCGGTGAAGCCGGTGCCTTTGAGAAGGCGCGACAAAGCCTCTTCCGGCGCGAGCGAACCGCGGATGCCCGATGTGCGCACACCGGTGATGGCCTGTTCGGCGTAAAGGAGATGGACGCCCGCCTGACCGGCATAGGCATCGAGCGCCGTGCGCAGGTCGCCGCCGGGAATGTTGAAATCGGCGCCGTGTGCGGCTTGCGCCAGGGCCAACGACAAAGCGCTCGATCCCAGCAGGGCTTTCAATATGGCGGTGTTCTTCATCTTCCCCCTCGCAAAAATTTCCCCAGGCGGGCCTTGCGCCCGCAGATGCCTTCAACGTGTCAAAACAATCTGGTCGCCCTTGTCTTCGACCTGCACGCCCAGAAGATGGTGCGCGAGGCGTCCGAACTGCGTGACGTCGTGCATGCCGAACGTGCCGCCGATTTCGAGATTGGCGATGGCCGCATCGCGCACGACGATTTTTTTCTGGTTGTAGCGGTTGAACTCGGCCGCCGCTTCGGCGAGCGAGGTGAAATGGAACGTCACTTCGCCGTGCTGCCAGGCGAGATCGTCTTTCAGGATGTCGGAGGGCTTTTTCGTCACCGACATGGCGCCGCCGGAGGCGACCGCGACATCGCCGGGCTTGAGTACCGCCGAACGCACCGGCGCGCCTGCCGCTTTCGTTTCGAGCTTCGCACTGCCTTCGAAGAGGGCTACGCGCACATGATCGGAATTCTGGCGCACCAGGAACTTCGTGCCGAGATCGATGACCCGGCTGTCGCCCGCATTCACGACGAAGACGCGGGCCGCATCGTGTTTGATGTTGAAGAAGGCCTCGCCTTTTTCGAGCGTCACCGTTCTGGCGCCTGTGCCGCGCGAGATGCGCAACACCGTGTCGGTGTTGAGTTCGATCTGCGAACCGTCGGCCAGGAGCAGGCTTTCGCGTTGGCCGATATCGGTCGCATAGACGCGGTCCTTCGGTTCCTGCTGCACGTTGTAGGCGGCGAACCCCGCAACGGCTGCGACGGTCAGCGCGGCTGCGATCTTTGCCGAAGAGGCCCAGCGGCCGATGAACGCGAAAGGCATGCGTTGCGGGCGGCCCAGCGCTTTCAGACGCCCTGCCCTGTTCCACACATCTTCCAATCGCAGATAGGCAATCGTGTGCGCGGGCGATGCAGCGAGCCAGGCATCGAATTCCGCCTGCACGGCATCGTTCCAATCGCCGCGCTCGCGACGTTCCAGCCATTCGGACGCGGCGATCTGAACCCGTTCGGCGTTCGGCAAAAGACGCGGCTGTTGGGAGGACTCGCTCATGGCTTGTCCTTGTCGCTGGAGTCGTCGTGGAACAGGTTCGCAAGCGCGCGCATGCCGGCGGCCAAATGTTGCGAGACGGTGGGTTCGGCGATGCCGAGACGCAGCGCGATTTCCGGCCGTGACATGCCCTGAATCTTGCGCATCACAACCGCCTCGCGCCAACGGTGCGGCATGCGGTCGAGCGCATTCTGCAATTTGCGCAGTTCCTGGCGCGCAATGGCCGTCTTGTCCGGGCCGGGCTCATCGGCCGTGAGGCCGAGCGTTTCGAGATCGGCGACGGCTTCGATGGAAACGATCTGTTCGCGACGGATGCGATCGACGAGGATGTTGCGCGCCACGGCGAAAACAAACGCCTTCGCGGATTGCGGGATTTCGACCTGGGCTGCTTCGTAGACTTCGACATAGACGTCCTGACACAGATCCTTGATGTCGCTCTCGTTGCGCCAGCCGCGGCGCAGGAATTTCAGAAGCAGGCCCTCCAGCGGCAGCACCTCGCGCACGAACCAGACGTTCACCTTCGACGCAGCCGAAACCATTCCGGGCAGGCCGACCTCCGGGCGTTCGCGTTTGATATCCAGTGTTTCCGTCATTCCCCCGTGCATCCCAGGTTCGAGGGCGAGAACAGCTTCCTGAAGCTTAAGTCGGATGGGCCGCGCGTGTTTATGTAGGGCCGCACAAAATAATTCGGGTCCGGCGACATTTTATGTCGTTAACCGGCAAAGGGAGGGAACTCGCACGCCAAAGCCGACGGCGGACAGGCAGGCTCGCAAGTGTTGTAGGGAGCGCTGCAAACCCTTGTATAATTCGGGCGGGCGCAAGAGGCGTGCTCGCATGAACGCGCGGGATTTGGGCAATGCTTTTCCCGCGGCGGCAGCCGATGGGTCCGCGACAGCGGATGCTGCGCGCGTTCCTCAAAAGATAAGCCCTGCGTTTTCGGCCTATCTCGATCTGGTTCGCTTCTGCGCCGCCATGACGGTATTGATCGCCCATCTGATCGAACAATTTCCCGTACCGTTTCCGGTGCCGTTGCACGGAAAGGACGCGGTGATCGCCTTCTTCGTCCTTTCGGGATTTGTGGTGGCCTTCGTGGCCGACACGAAAGAGCGCACGCCCGGTCCATTCCTGTTCAGCCGGGCAACGCGGCTGTCATCGGTGTTCGTACCGGCACTGATCCTTGGTCTGCTGTTGATGCCGCTGGCAGGCCAAAAGAATTGGCTTTCCCCGCATGTGCTCGGCCCCGCCGTGGGGGCAAGCGTCGTAAATGCGTTTTATCTCGGCCAGAACTGGTTTCTGGACATCACACCTCCGAACAACAATCCCTCCTGGTCGCTCAACTACGAAGCCTGGTATTACCTCATCTTCGCCGGAGCGGTTTTCGCGCGCGGCGCATGGCGGTGGCCGGTCGCGCTGTTGTTGGGAGCATGTGCAGGGCCGAAGATTCTGATCCTTATGCCGTGCTGGATTGCGGGGGTCTGGCTTTACCGCTACGGAAACAAATTCACACTGTCCAATCGTAATGCCGTCCTTTTGTTCCTTGCGAGCATCGCCGCTTATCTCGTCTATCTCGCGCTCGATCTGAACAAGGACATACGTACCGAACTGCATGCGCATATGCCCGCGCTGATCGACAGCCTCGGATGGTCGAACCGTTTTGCGGGGGATTATCTTTTGTGCGGGATCATCCTTGCCAATTTCATCGCAGCGCGCGACATGACCGCGATATTCGCAAGAACCATGATCCGGTACAGTACCACGGTGAAATGGCTGGCGGGCTACACCCTGTCGATCTATCTCTTCCACGATCCGCTGATCGCGGTTTTCGGCCATCAACTCGAACCGCTGCATCTGGGCCGGTTCGAAGCGCCCATTATCCTTGCGCTACTTATTCCATCGATCATGTTGCTTGCCAGCGTGTCGGAGCTACAGCTCTCGCGGCTGCGCAAGGGGCTGAGAAAATTGTTAGCGCGAAACCCGCAGCCGCACTTCTCTGCTTCGTAGCGGAGTCGACGCACCCGCCATTTGCTAGCGAAGACTGGCGGACAGGGTGGGATTCGAACCCACGAACCCCGTAAAGGGTCTCCGCATTTCGAGTGCGGTGCCATCAACCACTCGACCACCTGTCCGGAGGGGGCGGACCATACTGGCAGGCCCGCAGGCCTGCAAGCGCGTCCTTGGGTTGGAAAAATGCAGGCTTTGCCAGCAGCTTAGCTCTCGCCGGCCAACCATTCGACAGCCCATTGAGCAGGCCGTTCGCGGCCCAGGGATGTTGCGAGCATATCCAGTGCTTCGCGCATCTGCATATCGAAGCCATAGGGCGGGTTGACGACCAGCAAACCGGTCCGGCTGAGGCGATCCTCGGTGAATGCGCCGACGTCGAGTTGGATGCACAACAGTTTCGCGGCTCCGCGCGCAAGAACCTCACCGCTCAATGCGTCGGCGTCGTTCTTCGTCTTGATGGGAAACCAGGCGAGATAGATGCCGGTGGCGAAGCGCTTGAGGGCATCGCCGAGGGTTTGGGCCAGTTGCGCGAATTCGTCCGGCGCTTCGAAAGGGGGATCGATCAGTATGGCGGCGCGCCGCTCCTGCGGCGGGAGCAGGGCGGGAAGACGCCGATAGCCGTCGGCGCAGGACACGCGCGCGTTACGGAAGGGTTTGAGCGCCGCGATGAGGGCCTCGCATTCCTCGGGATGTTTTTCGATCGCGACCAGGCGGTCTTGCGGGCGAAGCAGCCGGGCGGCGATCAGAGGGGAGCCCGGATAGATTTCGGGCCCAAAGCTGCGCGCGATGCCGAGATAGGTTTGGAGCGGTTCGTTGCCGGCCGGCACTTGGCCAAGGCATGCAATGCCCTGCGCCGCTTCGCCTGTTTTTTGGGCTTCGATACCTGAGAGATCGTAGAGGCCGCGCCCGGCATGGGTGTCGATCACCGCGAAGGGCGCCTCTTTCTTCCTTAGATGCAGCAACACCGCCACGAGGGCGGTGTGCTTCATCACGTCGGCGAAATTTCCGGCGTGGTACGCGTGGCGATAGTTCATGCCGCCATTAAAGCGTACCGCGCCGGGTTTTCGCTAGCCTTCGGCCGGAGCCGGGGCTGCGGCGGGAGCCGCTTTTTTCTTGCGACGGGCCTTACGGCGCTTCGGCGCGGCGGCCTTTTTCGCTTTGCGGGCGCCGCCTTTGCGCGATGCCTTGCGGGCGCCCTTTTTCGCGCCGCGCTTCGCCTTCACAGCGCGCTTCGCTTTGCGCTTCGCGCCGCCTTTTCTCTTCTTCCTTGCAGCCATTGTATTCTCCTGTTGCAGGGCGACCTCGCATGATGCCAAGCCCTCGCCCCGATTAAGTGCTGATACAGCGACCGTCCCTGCCCCCGCCCTGGACGAGTGAGAATCAACGTCCGGTCACACACAATAATAAATGCAATGAAGAATTTAGCAAAACGCTAACGCGCGTTTTGCGTTCGATCCGTTCGATCGGATGTCCTCAACGGAAACGGCGCGCCTGGCGCGTCACGAACTCGCGCGCTTCGGGCAGATACTCCTCGCGCACGGCACGCCGCCAATCCGACGGAAGGCTGGCGCGCAGGCTCTCGCGGGCGGAATTCGACAGGTCGTTGAAATTCCATCCGCCCCATTTTCCGCTGCGTTTGGCCGGTTCGGTGGCCAAAAGCACGATGGCGCCCGCACCGATCACCACCAACATCCCCGCCGCCACCATCGATCCGATGGCGATCATGCGGCCGATCTGGTTGGCGCGTTGCGCAGCCGTGGTGCGTGTGCGGGCTTTGCGGGCAGCGGCCGCGCGCGTTGTGCGGCGGGGCGAGGCTTTGCGCTGAAGTTTTGCGACCATGGTCAACGCTCCCGGCCCACGATCAAACCGATCAGGCAGCCGAGCCCGAAGGCCACGGCAAGGCTGGTCCAGGGACGTTCATCCACTTGCCGCTCGATGGCCTCGACACCACGGCTGCCCTGTTCGGCGACGGTGTCGTAGAGATCTGCCACTGTGTCTTCGATGCGCCGCAGGGTGCGCCGCATGGCATCGCTGGCGCTGCCTTCCAGTTCTTCCGACAGCGCCGAAACGTCTTCTTTCAGATCCGCAACGGTGTCCTCGACATCCTTGAGGTCGTCGTAGGCATAGCCTCGCTCACTCATGCCGTCCTCCATCGACTAGGGTTCCCCCTGTAACGCCCTCAAATGATGAATGTTCCGGCGCTCAGGCTACCGCGACCGAAGGCGGCAAATCCAGGTGTGCCGCCGTCCCGCGCTCGCCGGTGACGGTCAGCGTGCCGCCCGCCTGCGCGACGAAACTTTCGATCAGGCCGGTGCCCAGACCGGCCTTGCGGTCCGCCGGCGACATGCCGACGCCGTCATCCACCACGCTCAACCGCCAACCATTCCCGGTGCGACTGAAGCGGACTCTGATCTCGCCGTCGCGGCCATCCGGGAAAGCGTGCTTGACGGCATTGGTCACCAGTTCGTTGGCGACAAGGCCGACTGACAGCGCGCATTCGCGCGTGAGTTTCACGTCTTCGCAGTCCCACTTCAGGCCGATGCCCGCGGGCGGCAGAACCGCGTCGCGCAGAGCGACGCAGAGATCGTCGATATATTGCCGGATGCTGACCGAACTGCCCTCCGGTATTGCGTAGATACGGCGATGGATGCGGGCAATGGAACGCACCCTGCCCATCGCCTGCTCGAGCGCATCGCGCGTTTCCGGTGAGTTGCTCCGGCGGCGCTGCAGGTCGAGCAGGCTGTTGACGATAGCGAAGTCGTTGGTGACGCGGTGTTGCAATTCGCGAAACATCAATTCGCGTTCCGCAAGCTTGGCGTTGCGTTCGGCGACGATGTGCCGGGAGGAGACGCGGAAACCCTCGCCCACCAAGACGACCATCGTACCGGTGATCGCCACCAGGACTGCGCCAATGAACTGAACCTGGGTGTGCACGCCACCCACCGTGGGCATGACGAACATCCACGCAAGCACCTGCGTGAAATAGAGCGTCCCCAGACCCGCCTGCCAGCCTCCGAGAAGGGTTGCGACCAGAGCGGCAGGATAGACAAGAGCGAAAGGCGCGACGCCGGGCGCCACAAGATCGATCGCCAGCCGCATCGCGACAGCCAAGCCAACGCCGAACAATGCGCAAGCCAGGCGGCTCAGCCAGACAGGTACCGTGCCAGCGAAACGGCCGGGTATATCGAGGTTCACAACGCGATGAACCATCGGCGCCCCTACCCCCATCTGCCGGAAAAGTATGCCAGCAGTTTCGCGGGCAAGTATAGCGCCGTCCCGGCAAGCTTTATGGAATCTTACAAAAAAGGGCGGCTGGCGCCGCCCTTTTTCTCATTACCTACTGCCTTTTGAGACCGCGATGCTCGAGCATCGGGCCGATATCGGGATCCTTGCCGTAGAAGGCGCGGAACATCGGGCCGTAGTCCTCGGTGTGGCCTTTCGACAGGATCATATCCCGGAAGCGCTGGCCGTTCTCGCGCGTCAGCCCGCCATTGTTCTTGAACCAGTCGAAAGCATCGTCAGCCAGCATCACCGTCCATTGATAGGCGTAGTAGGCGGACGCGTAGCCATTGGCCCAGATGTGGAGGAAATAGCTGGAACGATAACGCGTCGGCACGTTGGGGAAGTCGGTGTGGGTCTTCTTGATGGCCGCGACTTCGAATTTGTCGACGTCCTGCCTGGGGGCATCGGCGGGGAGTTCATGCCATTGCATGTCGAGCTCGGATGCCGCCAGCAATTCGCCCAACGCATAACCTTGGCCCCAGGTTTGCGACGTCTTGATCTTGTCGATCAACTCCTGCGGGATCGGTTTGCCGGTCTTGTAATTGATCGCATAGTGCTTGAGCACCTGAGGGTCGAGCGCCCAGTTCTCGTTGAACTGAGAGGGGAACTCGACGAAGTCGCGCGCGACATTGGTACCGGACAGCGTTTCATACTTCTGCCTGGCGAACAGGCCGTGAAGGGCATGGCCGAATTCGTGGAACATGGTCGTCACGTCGTCGAAGCTCAACAGCGCGGGCTGACCGGGCGCAGGCTTGGTGAAATTGGCGACGTTGTAGACCACGGGTTTGGTGCCGAGCAGTGTCGTTTGGTTGACGAAATTGCTCATCCAGGCGCCGCCGGATTTGTTGTCGCGCTTGAAATAATCGAAATAGATCATGCCAAGCTGCGAGCCGTCCTTGTCGAAAACGTCGAACACGCGCACATCCGGCTGATACACCGGGATGTCGTGACGTTCCTTGAAGGTGATGCCGTAGAGCTGGGTCGCGGCGTAGAAGACGCCGTCCTTCAGCACACGGTCGAGTTCGAAATAGGGTTTCAGCTCGTCCTGATTGAGGTCGTATTTTTCCTTGCGGACGCGCTCGGAATAGCGTTGCCAATCCCACGGCTTGAGATCGAAGTGCTTGCCGTCCTTGTCGATGGCCGCCTGGATGAGCCTGGCCTCTTCGGCAGCTTTGCCGGCCGTGGGGCCCACCAACTGCCCGAGGAAACTTTCGACGGCCTCCGGCGTCTCGGCCATCTGGTTGTAAAGCGCGTAAGCCGCATAATTAGGATAACCGAGCAGTTTCGCCTTTTCGGCGCGCAACTGGGCGATGCGTGCGATGGTGGCGCGCGTATCGTTGGCATCGCCTTTTTCGGTGCGCGTCCAGGAATTGTCGAACAGGCGCTCGCGCACGCTGCGGTCGGAGAGCGAGACCAGTGAAGGTTGCTGCGTCGTGTTCTGAAGCGGGATCACATATTTGCCCTTCAGGCCGCGATCGGCGGCGGCTTTCGCGGCGGCTGCAATCTCGCCGTCGCTGAGCCCAGCGAGCTGCCCCTTGTCGTCGACGATCAATGCACCCGCTTTCGTTGCCGCAATCAATTTCTGCTGAAACGCCGTTTCCAAGGAGGCGTCTTCCTTGTTGATGGCGCGCAGCTTCGCCTTGTCGGCATCCGAAAGATTGGCGCCGGCATGGGTGAATTTCAGGTAGTAAACCTTGAGAAGCTGGGCCGATTCCGGATCGAGATTCAGAGAAGCCCGCTTGTCGTAGATCGCCTTCACACGCGCGAACAGGCGGGGGTTGAGAAAGATCGCGTCCTGATGCTCGGCGAGCTTCGGTGCCATGTCGGCCCGTGTCTTGTCGAGAGTCGGATTGGTGTTGGCCTGCACGACGCCGAAGAACGCGTTGCTTACGCGCTCCAACATGCGGCCCGACTTTTCGAGCGCGACGATTGTATTATCGAATGTCGGCGCGGACCTGCTGTTGGCGATGGCTTCAACTTCGGCCAGATGTTCTTTCATCGCCTGTTCGAAACCGGGTTCGTAATCGGTGTCCTTGATCTTGTCGAACGGCGGAGCCTGCAACGGCAAGGTGCTGGGAGTTGCGAACGGATTTACGGAAGCGGCCATTGCGCCAGACGATAGACCAAACAGCAAAGATGCGGCAGCGCCCAAATAAAGCGCACGAACACGATACATTCTGGAAATCCTCAAGGCAGGTGTTTTACGTCAAACATCCCTCCAACCATTTGTCCGGGTGTCAACCTTTAAGCGGCGGCCAACAAATTCTGTCTCAATACGATACCTTGAGGCCGATATAATTATCGAACATCCGCGCAAGCGGAACGATCGTTTCACCGATGTCGGTGCGATGTTTTCAGCGGTCTCCAAGCTTTTGCAAACTACGCGGCGCATGCGTTGCCGCGGCATTCGATGCATCCGGTTCCACATCGACGGTACCCGGCGGCACGATCTGCCGCGCCGGTTCCATGTGTTCGGAAGTATCGCGCACGACGGCCAGCTCGGCAGTTTGAACCGTGGCGACCTGCTGCTGGGTTTGGGCGGATGCCGGCGCGGCAACGACGAATAAGGCGCACGACAAATGAAACCAACGCATGACAGATTCCGGCCGGCAAGGCGCGGACCTTCTCTTCGCTCCTCGAAGCCCGCCCAATCACGGCTGCAACGAATGAAAGGTGCGGGGGGTTCCGCAACCGCGCAAGCGGCGCTGGCGTGTTGCAATTTGGATGGTGCCCCTGGCCGGACTTGAACCAGCACGTTGTCGCCAACAACAGATTTTGAGTCTGCCGCGTCTACCATTCCGCCACAGGGGCATTCAAAGGAGGGAAGCGATAGCGGGCGGGATCATACTGACGCCGCGCCCTTGGTCAACAAAGGTTCCCTCTAGTTCGTATTCGTGGTGGCGATGAAGTCCGGGTCGTCCTGCGAGCGGCGCTCGAAGGCCAGGAAATCGTAGTAGCCGCAGCGCGTGGTGCCAGGATAGAACCGGCATACGGCGGGCCGTGCCTTATAAACCGTGCATTGCCGCTTCTTTGTGTCGAAGAACTGGCAGATGCGGCCGAAATGTTGGTCGGCCTTGCGGCGCATGAGGTATTTGTAGCCCCATTTCATCACCGTGAACTTCTTACGCGCCTTGGTGAAGCTGAGGCCGAAATGCTTGCCCAGGCGTTCGACGTCACGCTTGTCGAGCTGGATGAGGGGATAGGAACAGCAATATCCCGGACACTTCAGACAATTGTATTGAGCCACGCGAACAACGCCTTGGATTCGAGAAGGTTGCCCTTAGACACTGCTCCGCAGCTTGCCGCAAGCGTTCAATCGCCGCCCTGTGAAATGATGTGCCACAGGCTCGCGAATTCATCGGTGCCGTCCACCGGTCGCTTGTGACGGGTCAGCGCGGCCAGAGGCACGTCAGGGGCGAACCGTCTGATGGTGGCGATCGTTTCTTTCAACGGTATGTCGGTCGGGCTCTCGTTTACCACCAGGCCTGCAAGCTTGAGATTCCGCCGGGCAAGCACATCCAGTGCCGTCAATGTGTGGCTGATGGTGCCCAGATAGCTGCCGGTCACCAGCACGACGGGCAGACCCAGCGCCACCATCCAGTCGAGCACCGTGAAACGGGCATCCAAGGGAACCATCACCCCGCCCACGCCCTCTATAAAGAGTGTGCCTTCGGAGGCGCCCGCGGCTTCCCGGCAGAGGCCCAGCATGGCGTCGAAATCGATGGATTTGCCTTCCCGGGCGGCCGCCATATCGGGCGACAACGGGGCCGCGAAACGCCATGGGGAGATGCGGTCGAGCGTTTCGGGCACGATGGGTTCGTCCATCGCTTCAAGCAGGACGCCCGGATCGCTCAAAGCGGCGGTCGCGAGATCGAAGCCACTGACGATTGGCTTTAACGCCGAGACCTTCTTCTTGTGCGCGCGCAGGTGGCGGATCAGACCGGCCGTGACGAAGGTCTTGCCGATATCGGTGCCGGTGGCGGTGACGAAATAGGCGCTCATGGGCGAAGTGGCATCACACGCTCGCGCACGATCTGCGCGAGCCGCGCGATTTCATTGTCGGGATGGCCCGCGGTAAAAGCAAAACGCAAACGCGCGGTTCCGGGCGGGACCGTGGGCGGCCGGATGGCGGTGACAAGGAACCCGGATCTCTCCAGAACCTGTTGCGCCTCCAGCGCGGACGTTTCTTCGCCGAGCACAATCGGAACAATGGGACTCTGTGCGAGCGGAAGGTTGAGTGCGCGCGTGAAGCCGCGTGCTTTCTCGACGGCGCTTGCCGCAAGGTCAGGATCGCCCTCAATCACATCGAGCGCTGCGATTGCCGCAGCCACACTCGCCGGCGGTAGTCCCGTTGAATAGACAAGCGTGCGGGCCCGGGTCTTGATGAGATCGATGACGGCGCGGGACGCGCACAGATAACCGCCGTAAGAGCCCAACGCTTTCGACAGCGTGCCCATCTGCAGGTCGATATTGGCTTTGCGGCCATCGGCAAATGCCGAGCCGCGGCCTTCGCCGATCACGCCCAATCCATGCGCGTCATCCGACATCAGCCAGCCATCATATTCGGCGGCGAGCGCGGAGAGTTCGTGCAACGGTGCGATATCCCCATCCATCGAGAACACCCCATCGGTGACGATCAGCGCGTGACGATGATTTGCGCGGTGCTGCGCCAGCAGATCGCTGGCATGGCCGACGTCGTTATGACGGAAGGTAAACACGGTTCCCCGCGACATCTGCGCGCCGGCCCACAAGCAGGAATGGGAGAGTTCATCGAGCAACAGCAGATCGCCCTCGCCGATCAGCGTGGGAATGATGCCGGTGTTCGCGAGATAGCCCGAGCCGAACACGCAGGCTGCTTCGGCGCCTTTGAGTTTGGCGAGGCGCGTTTCCAATTCGCTGAGCAGCGGATGATTACCGGTGATAAGACGCGACGCGCCTGCACCCGTGCCATATTTTTCGATTGCCGCGATGGCGGCGGCCTTCACCTTCGGGTGGTGTGTGAGATTGAGATAATCGTTGCAGGAAAACGAGAGTAGGCGCCGGTCCTCGCGCACCACCCATATGCCGTCCTCGCGCGCCGTATCGACAAGGGTGCGGCGGCGGTTGGCCGCCTCCAGCGCGGAGAGCTTGTCGAGCGCGAATTTGTCCAGCGAGGACATGGGTTTGCGGGTTCCCTTGCGTGGTCCGGCGCCCCGATATAATGGCTTCCCATCCTTTAAGCCAATTTCCAGGAAGCCCCCAATGAACGCCCCCTCGCCCTCCTTCGATGCCGTGCCGCGCCACGACTGGACGCGCGAGGAATTGCGGGCGCTGTTCGCATTGCCGTTTCCCGAATTGCTGTTTCGCGCGCAAAGCGTTCACCGCATGCATTTCGATCCCCGCGAGGTGCAGATATCGACATTGCTGTCGATCAAGACGGGCGGTTGCCCGGAGGATTGCGCCTATTGTCCGCAAAGCGCCTCGTATGAAACGGGCGTGAAGGCGAACAAGCTGATGGATGTGGACGCGGTGCTGGCCGATGCGAAGGCTGCGCGCGATGCGGGTGCGACGCGCTTCTGCATGGGTGCGGCGTGGCGTTCGCCGAAGGACAAGGATCTCGATACGGTTTGCGAGATGATCGAGGGCGTGAAGGCGCTCGGCATGGAAAGCTGCGTCACGCTCGGCATGCTGACGGGCGAGCAGGCTGTTCGGCTGAAGGATGCGGGTCTCGATTATTACAATCACAACATCGACACCTCGCCGGAATATTACAACGAGATCATCACTACCCGGACGTATGGCGATCGCCTCAACACGCTCGCCAATGTGCGCGATGCTGGCATCAATGTCTGCTGCGGTGGCATCATCGGTATGGGCGAGGAGTTGGAAGATCGCGTCGGCATGCTGCACACGCTGGCGACCATGCCGGTGCACCCCGAAAGCGTGCCGATCAATATGCTGATGCAGGTGGAGGGCACACCGGTCTCGAAGGGCCAGTCGCTCGATCCGCTCGACTTCGTGCGCACAATCGCGGTGGCGCGCATCGCGATGCCGAAATCCATGGTGCG
>DASZYI010000016.1:0-13911 GCA_035545475.1 Rhizomicrobium sp. | reverse complement strand
ATAGGCCGTGAACGTCGCACCGCCCGTCTCGGCCAGCACCTTCGTGATCGCTGCCGTCAGCGACGTCTTGCCATGGTCCACATGCCCAATCGTCCCGATGTTGCAGTGCGGCTTCGTCCGCTCAAATTTTGCCTTCGCCATAACTTATCTCCTGATTAGGCGTACTTTGCCTTGACCTCGTCCGCGATCGCTTGCGGCACTTGTTCGTAGTGATCGAATTGCATGGTGTACTGCGCGCGGCCCTGCGACATGGACCGGAGCGTGTTGATGTAACCGAACATGTTCGCAAGCGGCACCATCGCGGTGATGACCTGCGCGTTGCCGCGGCTGTCGGTGCCCTGCACCTGACCGCGACGGGAGTTGAGATCGCCGATCACGCCGCCGAGGAAGTCTTCCGGCGTCACGACCTCGACCTTCATGATCGGTTCGAGCAGCTTCACGGCGCCCTTCGACGCGAGTTCGCGGAACGACGCGCGCGCCGCGATGTCGAAGGTGAGCGCGTTGGAGTCGACTTCGTGATACGCGCCGTCAACCAACGTCGCCTTGAAGTCGATGACCGGGAAACCGGCGAGTAGACCGGAGTCCTTCTGCGCCTTGATGCCCTTTTCGACCGACGGGATGAATTCCTTCGGGACCGAACCGCCGACGACTTCGTTTTCGAATACAAAGCCCGAACCCGGCTCAAGCGGTTCGTACTCGATTTTCACGCGCGCGAACTGCCCCGAACCACCGGTCTGCTTCTTGTGCGTGTAGTCGATGGTGACGGGTTTGGTGAGCGTTTCACGATAGGCCACTTGCGGCGCACCGACATTGGCATCGACCTTGTAGGTGCGCTTGAGGATGTCGACCTTAATTTCGAGATGGAGTTCGCCCATGCCTTTCAGGATGGTCTGGCCGGATTCCTGATCGGTCGAAACGCGGAAAGATGGATCTTCCTGCGCGAGGCGGTTGAGCGCCACGCCCATCTTTTCCTGGTCGGCCTTGGTTTTCGGCTCGATGGCGACTTCGATAACCGGATCCGGGAATTCCATGCGTTCCAGAATCACGGGGTGATTGGGATCGCAGAGCGTTTCGCCGGTGGTCGAGTATTTCAGACCTGCGAACGCAACGATGTCGCCCGCATTGGCTTCCTTGATGTCTTCGCGCGAGTTCGCATGCATCAGAAGCATACGGCCGACGCGCTCGGTCTTGTCCTTCACCGAGTTGAGCACGCCCGTGCCGGAGGTGACGGTGCCGGAATAGATGCGCACGAAGGTGATGGAGCCGACGAATGGGTCATCCATGATCTTGAAAGCAAGACCGGCGAACGGCGCCTTGTCGTCGGCGGGACGCTCGACTTCGTTGCCCTTCAGATCGACGCCCTTCACCGGCGGAATGTCGAGCGGCGACGGCAGGTAATCGACCACGGCATCAAGAAGCGGCTGCACACCCTTGTTCTTAAACGCAGAACCGCACATCACCGGCACGAAACGGAAGCCCGTCGTACCCTTGCGGATGCAACGCTTCAGATCGGCTTCGTTGGGCTCGTTGCCTTCGAGATAGGCTTCGAGAAGCTTATCGTCTTCTTCGACGGCCATCTCGACCAGAGCGGCGCGCAGTTCGGCTGCCTTGTCGGCATATTCGGCCGGAATTTCGACTTCATCGAATTTCGCGCCGAGCTGCTCGTCGTGCCAGACAAGGGCCTTCATCTTCACGATGTCGACGATGCCCTTGAAATCGGCTTCCGAGCCGATCGGCCAGGTGATGACCATCGGGCGCGTGCCCAGGCGATCGACCATCATGTCGATGCAGCGCTGGAAGTTCGCCCCCATGCGATCCATCTTGTTGACGAAGCAGATGCGCGGAACGTGATATTTGTCGGCCTGGCGCCACACGGTTTCGGACTGCGGCTCGACACCGGCAACGGCGTCGAACACGGCAACCGCGCCGTCGAGCACGCGCATGGAGCGTTCGACTTCAATCGTGAAGTCGACGTGGCCCGGCGTGTCGATGATGTTGATGCGATGGTCTTTCCAGAAGCAGGTCGTGGCCGCGGACGTGATGGTGATGCCGCGTTCCTGTTCCTGCTCCATGAAGTCCATCGTGGCTGCGCCATCGTGGACTTCGCCGATCTTATGGGACTTGCCCGTGTAATACAGGATGCGCTCGGTCGTTGTCGTCTTGCCGGCATCGATGTGCGCGGCAATGCCGATATTGCGATATCTTTCGAGCGGGGTCGTGCGGGCCATTTTCTTTTACTCTGTCAGAACGCTTACCAGCGGTAATGCGAGAACGCGCGGTTCGCATCCGCCATCTTGTGGGTGTCTTCGCGCTTCTTCACGGCGTTGCCGCGGTTGTTCGCGGCATCGAGGATTTCGCCGGAGAGGCGGCCGGTCATCGTCGGCTCGTTGCGGCCGCGGGCGGCGGTGATGATCCAGCGGATCGCGAGAGCGCGCGCCCGATCGGTGCGGACTTCGACCGGCACCTGATAGGTCGCACCGCCGACGCGGCGGGATTTCACTTCGATCGCAGGCGAAACATTGCGCAGCGCTTCGTGGAAAACCTGAAGCGGATCCTGACGGGTCTTCGACTGGATCGTATCGAATGCGCCGTACATGATGCCTTCGGCGGCGGACTTCTTGCCGTCGTACATCAGGCTGTTCATGAACTTGGCGAGAACCAGATCGCCATACTTGGCATCCGGGTTGATTTCACGGCGTTCGGCGCGGCGGCGGCGGGACATCTGATCTCTTCCTTATTTCGGACGCTTGGCGCCATAGAGCGAGCGGCGCTTCTTGCGATCCTTCACGCCCTGCGTGTCGAGCACGCCGCGGATGATGTGATAGCGAACGCCCGGAAGATCCTTCACGCGTCCGCCGCGGATGAGCACCACCGAGTGCTCCTGAAGGTTGTGACCTTCTCCGGGAATATAGGTCACGACTTCGTAGCCGCCCTTGCCGGTGAGACGCACCTTCGCAACCTTGCGGAGTGCGGAGTTCGGCTTCTTCGGCGTCGTCGTGTAGACGCGCGTGCAGACGCCGCGCTTCTGCGGATTGCCCGCGAGCGCCGGCACCTTGTTGCGCTTCGGCTTTTCGCCGCGCGGCTTACGGATCAACTGATTGATCGTCGGCATCCTGATTCCCTGTTTCGCCTTTCGGCACCAAACAACACGAAGCGGGGCTTAGGCCTTTTGGGCCCGCCCCTTACATGCGGAGGACTGGAGGAATTCCTCGAGTCGCGCGTGCAAAAGTTTCTAAAACTGGCTCCCCAACAGCGTTTTTCGGGCGTTCGCCCAAGACAGCCTGCCCTGGAAGGTGGCGCTGTATATAAGTGGGGATAAACCGGGTCAACCCCTGCGAAAGACGATATCGCAGGGGCTGAAAAGTCCCGTCAGGCCAAGGCCATAAGCGCCCGAACCGCCATCGCCATCAGGACCAGCGTGGAGAGGCTGAAAACGGTGAAGCGCAGCATCACAACATTGATGGTGCACTGGATCAGGGTATGGACCACCCGCAGCGCCACATAAGCCCATGCCAGCCATATATATAGTTGGTCTTGTCCGCTGGAGAGATAGATATAGAAGACCAGCGCATAGAAGATGGTCGGCTGCTCCATCAGATGGTTGTAGTTGTCGGCCACCTGGCGGGCGCTATCGGGCAGCGCGTTGAGCTGGGCCGGGAAGCGGACTTCCTGCGGCTTGAGACCCGCCCGCTGGATCGCAGGTATGCGGGTTAGGTACATCCAAATCCAGACGACCAGTGAGAGAACGATGAGCGCCAGTACCGGCGTGAGAATCGATGTCATTTCCTGCCCCAAGCTGATTGTGACAGGCATGTTAGGCGGAGTTCCCAAAGCTGCAAGCTAGCGGAGTTCGAATTCTACCGGGACGACCAGGTTCAAGGTCTGTTGTGGCCAATCCGCCGGGATGGGGGGTAGAGGCTGGGCGCGGGCGATGAGGGCTTTGGCCTCGTCATCGAGGATCGGGCGGCCTGAGCTTTTGGCGATATCGAAGCTGAGGACGTGACCGGTACGGTCCATCACGAAATGAAGTTGGACCACGCCGGTGATGTGAAGTTTGCGCGCCTGTGCGGGATAGCGCTTGGCGGCGTCGAGATGGGCGATGATCTTCGAGAGATAAGCGTCCTTCCCTGTCCCGGCGACGGGAGATGCAGAAGCGGTAGGCGCCGGATTCTTCACCTGTTGCACGGTGATGGCGGCGGCAGGCGGCGGTGTGGCGATGGTGATCTCCGGCGCGACCGCGACCGGGACTTCCGGCGTCATCATCTTGGGCGGTGGTGGCGGGGGCGGGATTTCGACCTTCGGCGGCTCAGCGATGACGGCGACCTCGATGGGCGCGGACGGGACCGCGATGCTGTAGACCTTCGTTCCGGCCCAGACGATCGCAGCGATCAACGCGACATGCGCTGCAAGAACAATCAGGGCGATTGCAATGCGCCCATTGTGCTGAACCGGCTTTCCCATGGCGCGATGGAAAGCATTGAGGGGGAGAGGCTCCTCCTCGCGCGATTCCAGCGGCATGCGAAGCGCCATGTTCACGCGTTGGCTCCTTCCGTGGCGGCGGACGGCACAACGCCCACGCGGGCGCGGCGTTTCTTCACCCACATGACAATGCCGGTGGTGACGAAGAGCGATGGCAGCAGCCCCGACAGGAAGACGAGAATGCGCCACAAAGCGCCCCATCCGCTTCCTTCATGCAGCGGACGCTGCCACGCCATGAATGCGTCGGCGCCATTAGAGGATGCATTGCGCATGGCGACGATCTTTGCGCGGAAGGGATCGACATAGGCCGTCGAGACGGGGCCATCGCTGTTGCTGCCGATCATCACCCGCAAGGCGGCGCTGCGTTTCGCCGGAACGGAAATGCTGCGCACATCGGCATTGGGGATTTGCGTCTTCACCAATGCGACGACGGCATCGAGGCCCATGGGCTTCCGCCCTTCAATGGGTTCGATCTCGGGACCGGTGCGCAGATTGAATGCCGGTGCTGCCGGTTGCGCGGCACCGAAAGTGACGATGCTACGCACCGTATCGGGGAATGCGATGGCGACGCCGCTGAAACTGACGATAAGGAAAACAACAAGACCCCATATTCCGGCTGCGCCGTGAAGATCGCGATGAAGCCAATAACCGCGTGCGTGGCGGCGAACGCGGAAGCTCGCACTCCATTGACCGCGCTTCGGCCACCAGATGACGATGCCTGTGCAACCCAGCAACAACATGGCAACACCAAGCCAACCGACGACCTGACGCCCTTCCCTGCCTGGGATCAGCAGACGGCCGTGAAGATCGTGCATGATGCCGATGAAGGCACTGTAGGGCGCGCTGCGAACATCGAGGACTTTGGCGCTTGCCGGATCGACATAGACATCAATGCCGCGTTGCGGGCCGGGACGTGCACCGGATTGGAAGCGCACCAACAGTGCGTCGCCCATTTTTTTCGGCAGCACTACAGTGGCGTTGCTGCGTTTGGCGGGCAATTTTTCGCGCGCACTTGCGAGCAACGCATCGAGCGGAAGCATGACGCCCGGCGCCTGCGCTTGCGGAACGGGCGCTTGCGTCATCTCCAGAAGTTCATCGTGATAGACAAGCACGCTTCCCGACAGGCCGAGCACGGCGAGCAGGATTCCGAGCGTGAGGCCGGTCCAGAGATGGATTTGGAACAGGACGGCGCGCGCCTTCATCTCACGCCTCCGCCCAGCGGCGAACGAGGTTGTGATAGACCCCTGTGAGTTGCACGGCTTCGGCGCTTTCGCCGTCCTTCTTGCGCAATGACTGGATGGCATTGTCGAGATCGAACAGCAGCGCGCGCTGGCCGTCGTCGCGCACCATGCTTTGAATCCAGAAGAAGGAAGCCCAGCGGCAGCCGCGCGTGATCGGATTCACGCGGTGACGGCTGCTGGCGGGATAAAGAACCATATCGCCCGCGGGGAGTTTCACCTGCTGTTCGCCATATGTGTCTTCGATGACGAGTTCACCGCCGTCGTAGTCTTCGGGAGCGGTGAGGAACAACGTGGCCGAAAGATCGGTGCGCACACGGATCGGGGCGCCCGGCACGAAGCGAATCGAATTGTCGATGTGGGTATCGAATTTCATGTCCGCGTCGTAGCGATTGAAAAGCGGCGGAAAGACGCGAAGCGGAAGCGCGGCGGAGGTGAAAAGTTCGTTGCGGCCCAGACGTTGGAGAATGAGTTCGCCGAGTTCGCGTGCTTCTTTCGAATTCTCGGGAATCTGAAGATTTTTCTTGGCCTGCGCGGATTGCGCGCCCGCCGTGATCTTGCCGTCCACCCATTGCGAACGGGACAGCACGTTCCGGCATTGCGCAACCTCTTGCGCGGAAAGCAGTGCTGGAACGCGAACGAGCATCCTACCTCACATTTCAATTCCGACCGAGAACAGCACCGTGCGTCCGGGCGCGGGCGTGCCGCGGTTGCCAAACGATTGGGAATAGTTCAGGCGATCGGTGACATTGATTAGGTTGAGACCGAATTCAAGATTGTCGACCTTGTACGAACCGAAGAGATCGAGCTGCACCGTGTCGGGAATTTCTACAAGTCGATACGGAACGATGGTGGCAGGCTCGGTGGTGGAAGCGCTCGCTGCCGTATAGGCGTTGTAGAGCTTGCTCTGATAGGTGATGCCACCGCCTGCCATGACGCCCGGCAGGAATGCGGAGAAATCATAGGATGTCCAGAATGTGGCGGCGTTTTTCGGCGTGAAGGTGA
The DNA here is from genome assembly GCA_035545475.1 of Rhizomicrobium sp. Lineage (GTDB taxonomy): Bacteria > Pseudomonadota > Alphaproteobacteria > Micropepsales > Micropepsaceae > Rhizomicrobium. The sequence continues at coordinate 7,189 of DASZYI010000016.1, read as the reverse complement.
TCTGCCTTCCCACTGCAAGCGGATTGATGACGGGCGATCCCGTGGCAACACCAGACGGACAGATAATCCCGGTAGGCGGAGTGCTGGCGGGAACGGCAATGCAGTTCGAAAAGGACTGAAGTATCTTCGTGTCGAGATACGTGTAAGACGCGGTGACCGTCCATTCCGGTGTGACATGGCCGGTGACGCCCAGCTCAATGCCGCGGGCACGCTGTTTCTCGCCCGACTGGATAAGAACGTCCTGCGTAATCGGATCGGTTTGGGTGGCATTGTTCTTGTTCACGTTGAACAACGAGCCGGTAACCGTGACCGCGCCATCAAAGAAACCGACCTTGGCGCCCAACTCGAAGGTCTCGCCGGTTTCCGGGTCGAGATCGGAAGTCGTGGCCGCGATGCCTGTCGCGTTGCCGACAATAGAGGTGCCTTGCGGTGTGCTGGAACGGCCATACGAGAAGTAGTAGGTCTGATCTTCCGCCGGTTCCCACACGAGGCTGGCACGCGGCGAGATGAAATTGCTGTCCGTTTCGAGGGGCGTGGTGACGTTGCCGATGGTGGTGCTGCTGTAACTGGCTTTGTAATTGTCCCAGCGCAGCGAACCGATCACCGACCATCGGTCATTGAGCCAAAATCGTTCGACGCCGAACAGCGCATAGTCGGTGGCGGTGCCGCTGGCATAAAGGTTGGTGGTTGCCGTCGCAGTCGTCCCCACAAGGCTGCCGGTGTTGCCGAGCGTCGGCAGGAAGACATTATAAGCGTTCGGCGGCGTGTGGATGGGATCGAGGAGATTGACGCCGATGTTGGAACGCGACTGTGAGTTATTGCCAAGGATGTAGGTGAAATTGGACGCAGACGGCAGCGTGTAAGCAAAAAAGGTGCGCGCGTTGCTTTGATATGACGCATCGAAGCCCGCGATGAACTGGTTCTTGAACCCGCCGAGATCATGATCGATGCGCGCCGTCGCGATGTTCTGCACGCCCCACGCGCTTTGCGCGTAAGGGCCACTGCCGCCGATGCCGCCATAGGCGTTCGCAAGATCGCCGGACGCGATGTCGAGCGCGCAACCGTTGGTCGCGGGCAGTTCATCGCAGCGATCGACGGTGGTGTATTGGAAATAGCGCGAGTAGACACCGACGCGCGTATCGTTCGTCAGCATGAGCCACGGCGTTGCCTGATGGCTGAGGCGCGCGGTCACGATATCGACATTGCCGCGATCTTTGTCGGTGTTGTAGCCGAGAAAATTGGAGCGCGGGATACCGCTTTCACTAACCGGTATGGCAACTCGAGTTACCGGATCGACGGACACGGGCAGACCGTAATCCGGGATGTTGTCGTAATGCTGGTGCAGATAGTCGATGGTGAGCTGCGTTTCAGTGCCCAAGCCGAATCCGATGGATGGCGCAATGCCCCAACGCTTGGACTTTACCACATCGCGATCCACCACCCCGGTTGAATTGCCCATCACGGCCAGACGAACGGCGGTGGTGTCGTCGACCACCTTGTTGAAATCAGCTAGGCCACGAAAATAAGAACCGTTGCCGCCATAGACTTCGGCGCTGTACCGGTCTTCAAGAAATGGCGTCTTGGAAACGATATTGATGACGCCGCCGGTGTTGCCACGCCCGAACAACGCGCCGGATGGGCCCTTCAATACCTGAACTTCTTCATAATTAAAGCTGTCACGCGTGTAGGCGCCGAAATCGCGCAGACCATCCAAATAGATGTCGTCTTTGGCATCGAAGCCGCGAATCTTGAACTGGTCGCCCGCCAGCGTGCCGCCTTCGCCGATGGCGATGGTGATGCCGGGAACGTTCTTCAGTGCACCTTCGAGCGAAGAGACTGCCTGCTGCTTCATCTCTTCCTTGGGAATCACATTCACCGATTGCGGCGTGTCCTGCACGGTCGTCGGCAGAACGGACAATCCCGTGTCGTGGTTCTGCGGATTGTTGGCCGCATTGTCCTGGACCTTCACCGGCCCCAGTTCGATCGGCTGATCGTCTGCGGCGAAGGCGGGCGATGCGAAGCACGCGCTGCCCGCCAGGAACGCCGCAAGCATGCGGTGCGAAACGGAAATGTTCAAAGTTCTGGCCATGGAATTGTCCCCTCGAAAGTCAGCGTCGACAGTCCTGGCTGGCTGAAAGGGGATGGCCCTCCTTGGCTGGCTCGGTTTGCGGCATGCCCGCGAAATCATTTGGTGAGGATCAGCTTTCCGTTGCTGGTGAGCCTCAGCCGGTATTCCTCTGTTCCGTTCAGGAGGATCGCCTCGCGGCCGCCCCGCAGCAGGGTTTGCACATCGAGCTTCGGTGGAAGACCCTTGGCCTCCTCGCGTTTCTCGATTGAAACCAACTCGCGCGCGGCCATCGGCCCGCCTCCCGAACGACAACGCGGTGATAGCAAGGCATAATCGCTGTTGCAACTCATTTGCAGAAGCAAGTTCCGCGACGTTTTGAGCAGAAATCTCCCAAAGATTGCAACGGTTTAACGGGTTCTCGCAGATTTATGCGTTGCGGCGAGGCGACCGGATCGCCTATGGATCGAAGGAGCGGGAGTTAACGTGCGCACGGCCACGCATATCGCAAGCGTCGAGACCAAGAGCATCTGGCGCCTAGGCATCACCCTGTTTGCGCTGCTTGCCTTCGCGCTTCAAAGCTACACCGCGCAAACACACATACATAAGCCCGCCCTGCCCGGCTTTGCGGGGATCGCGGCGGCGCTCGATCTCAACATACCCGCGAAGGGCGGCAAAACGCCCGCCAAGCAGGATCAGCAGAACTGCCCGTTGTGCCAGGGCGTGGCACATGCAGGTGCATTCCTCTCGCCTTCGTCCGCGACCGCACTGGCGCCGACGCTCAGTATACAGATCATATCCGCCGTTCTCGATTCCGCGATCCGTTTCGACGCGCTCTCGCACAGCTGGCAGAGCCGCGGCCCGCCGCAAGCATAACTTCCAAAACCGTTAAGCCGGAACGCGCAAACGAATGCGCTTCCTTCTTTTCTGATCGGCTTGCGCTCGCGCGGCCGTATGTTTCGGAGTTCCGTATGTTCAAATCTCCTTCGGCGCTTGCATCTGCAAGCGTGCTTGCACTCTTTCCCGCTTGCGCGACGGCACAGGTCGTTGCGGCAAATACAAAAGATTCCATCGAGACCGTGGTGGTGACGGCCTCGCCTGTGGCGGGAAACCCCGATCGGTTTGCAACGATCACCGGACAGGTGGACCGCGAACAGATATTGCAGAGCGGCGGCTCCAACCTTGCCGATGCTTTGCAGGATGTGCCGGGCGTTACCGGCTCAGGCTTTGCGGCAGGCGCAAGCCGGCCCGTCATTCGGGGATTCGATGCCAATCGGGTGCGCGTTCTGGAAGATGGGATCGGGAGCTTCGACGTTTCCGATATCGGTCCGGATCACGGCGTGCCGATTGATCCGCTTTCCGCGCAAAGCATCGAAGTGGTGCGTGGCGCCGCCACTCTGCGTTACGGCAGCCAGGCCATCGGCGGCGTGGTGAATGCAATCAACAACCGGGTGCCGACCTCCCTGCCCGATCAACCCATTACCGGCGAAGTCACGGGGTCTTACGCATCGTCATCGGATCTGGGGCAAGGGTCGCTTTTGTTCGACGCGCGATCCGGCCAATGGGCGTTGCACGGCGACGGCTTCTATCGCGTAGCGGGGAATTACGACACGCCGCTGGGAACGCAGGAGAACTCCTTCTTCCGCGGGGATGGATTCTCGTTCGGCAGTTCCTATTTCTTCGGCAAGGACGACGGCAGCCATGTGGGCGCTGCGCTGATCCATTACGACGCCAAATATGGGATTCCGAGCGACACCACGTTCATCGACATGCGCCAGACGAAAGGGATGTCGCGCTCGACATTCGCCATAGACGAGGGGCCGCTTCAGGATCTGAATGTCGACATCGGGTATGCGAACTATACGCATGAAGAGAAGAACCCTGACGGTACCGTGAAATCGACCTTTCAGGACCGGGAATATGATGCGCGCGCCGAACAGATATTCGATGCGATCGGGCCGTTCTCCAATTCCGCATTGGGCATTCAGATCCAGCGCCGCAATTTCTCGGCACTGGGCGAAGATAGTTCCTATCTATTTCCCACCTTGACCAAAACGTTCGCGGGTTTCGGATTCACGGAAATTCCCATCGGGCCGGATATCCACATCCAGATGGGTACACGGTTGGAGAACGTGCATATCGAGGGAACGCCCGCATCGAATACGTTCACCTCGCGCGATTACATGCCGATCAGCGGTGCCGTTGGCGTGTTGTTCGATGTGACGGATGATTTGAATCTTGGCCTTACCGCATCAAGCGCGGCGCGCGCGCCGGGGCAGACCGAGTTGTTTGCGCGCGGCGGCCACGACGGCCCCCAGACTTTCGAAACCGGGGATCCCAACCTCCGGATCGAGCGCGCGAATTCACTGGAAGGCACGCTGCGTTACAAAACCGACCGGCTGAAGATCGAAGCCTCGGCGTGGAGTTCGTGGTTCGACAACTTCATCTATGGCGCACTGACCGGACGCACCTGCGACGGCAATGGCGTGCGCGTAGCGGGAGATGCGAACGAACTTAAAGAGCTGAATTATACGCAACGGGCCGCTCACTTCTGGGGCTTCGAGGGCAAGAGCACGTATCTCCTTTGGCGACCGCAGGACGGTGCATTGTCCGCCGACTTGCAAGCCGATTATGTACGCGCAACCTTGGGCGATGGCGGCAATGTTCCGCGCATTCCGCCCTATCGGCTGGGTGGCGGGCTTTCGTGGGAGAGCGACCGGTTCGATGCCGGATTTCTGCTGCTATATGTCGGGCGGCAGGGAAATCCCGGTGCGTTCGACACGCCGACACCCAGCTATATCTCCTTCGACGCCAATGCGGCGTGGCGGCCGTTTGAGGATCATCAGGGCATCGAATTCGATCTCGTCGGACATAACCTGACCAACGACATCCAGCGTAACGCCGTTTCTTTCAACAAGGACGATGTGCTGATGCCGGGACGCGACATCAGGTTGGTCGTGCGATTGGCGACGAACTGATCAGGCGAACAGGTCTATCGGCATTCCGGCCACTCTGGCTTCGTGAGCGAGGAGCGCGCGTTTTAGCGGTAATCCTCCTCCGAAGCCGGTGAGGCTGCCATCGGCGCCAATCACGCGATGGCATGGCACGATCAGCGCGATGGGGTTTGCACCGTTGGCGGCGCCTACCGCACGGGCGGCGTCGGGATAGCCAATCTTCTTGGCGAGCGCGCCGTAGCTGGTGGTTTCGCCAAAGGGGATTTCGGTGAGCGCCTGCCAGACTTTGATCTGGAAATCGTTGCCTGCCGGCGCAAGTTCCAGATCGAAATCGCGGCGTTTGCCGTCGCAATATTCCTCGATCTGTTTCCGCACGAAGGCGAGCGCATTGTCATCGCGGATCGCATCACGGTCTTCGCGCGGGGCACGTTTGACGTGAAACGAAAAGCGCACAACGCGATCTTCGCCATCCACCCAGGCGGCGAAGGTGCCGAATTTATTGGGGATCGGCGCCCAACGACGGGGTTCGTTTGTCATGCCCGGAATATACCGCGCGTGGGATTTGGCCGCATACCGATTCTTGCGGGCGAAACTTGATTGGAGTCCGAAAACGGCCATCATTCCCGCATGCGCGAACGGCCAACGGTGCGAGTTCTGCTGATCCGGCCCGACAAGCGGCTTCTTCTGATCCGCTATGAAGACCCGCGCGTGCTGCCGAAGTTCCGACATTTCTGGGCAACCGTCGGCGGCGCGATGGAGCCGGGCGAAACCGTCGAACAGAGTGCCTTGCGCGAGATTGAGGAAGAGACAGGACTTCGCGACGTGAAGTTGGGGCCGGTGGTCTGGTATGGCGAGCCGGTTATTCCTATCAACGATGAGCCTATCCAGTTTCGCGAATATTACATCGTGGCGCACGCCAATGACGCCCCGTTAAGTCAAAACAAGTGGACGGAGCTGGAGCGCAATACCATTCGCGAGATGCGATGGTGGACGCCGCAGGAGATTTCGGCGAGCAAGGACAGGATTTTTCCGTTTGTGCTGGCGGATTGGTTGCCGGAGATTTTGGAAGGGTCGTATCCAAGCGAAGTTCGGCGCATTCCTGACCGGCGTCCCAAATAAAAAGGGCCGCCTTTGGGGCGGCCCTTTTGGTTTGATCCGTGAGCGGATTATTCCGCGGCGGCCTGCGGTTGCGGGCCTTCAATCTGCGGAGGCTGGTTTTTCGCAATTTCCTCCTGGATCGCGCGGTCGCGCTCGGTTGCGATGTGACGGAGACGCGCGATGGCGCCGCCGGTGCCGGCCGGGATGAGACGGCCGACAATCACGTTTTCCTTCAGGCCTTCTAGCATATCGACCTTGCCGTTGACCGCGGCGTCGGTGAGGACGCGCGTGGTTTCCTGGAAGGAGGCAGCCGAGAAGACCGAACGGGTCTGCAAAGATGCCTTCGTGATGCCAAGCAAGACCGGGCGGCCTTCGGCGGGCTTCATGCCCTCTTCCACCGCCTTCTTGTTGGCCTGCTGCATCTCCAAGAGATCGACCTGTTCGCCGGCAAGCAGCGTGGTGTCGCCGCCGTCGGTGATTTCCATCTTCTGCATCATCTGGCGGACGATCACTTCGATGTGCTTGTCGTTGATCTTCACGCCTTGCAGACGATAGACGTCCTGGATTTCCTTCACGAGATAGGTCGCAAGTTCTTCCACGCCTTTGATGCGCAGAATGTCATGCGGCGAAGGATTGCCTTCGACGATGTAATCACCCTTCTCGACGAAGTCGCCTTCGCGCACCGAAATGTGCTTGCCCTTCGGAATGAGATATTCCGTCGGCTCCAGCTTTTCGTTGCGCGGTTTGACGATGACGCGACGCTTGTTCTTGTAGTCCTTGCCGAATTCGACGAACCCGTCTTCCTCGGCCAGAACCGCAGACTCCTTCGGCTTGCGCGCTTCGAACAGTTCGGCCACGCGCGGCAGACCGCCCGTGATGTCACGCGTCTTCGCACCTTCGGTCGGCAGACGGGCGAGAACGTCACCCGCACGGACCGAAGCACCGTCTTCCACCGAAAGAATGGCATCGACGGACAGACCATACCGCGCCTCGCCGCCACCCGGCAGCTTGATCGGCTTGTTCGCCTTGTCGACAATCACGATGGACGGACGCAACTCATTTCCACGCGAAC
>DASZYI010000015.1:0-34298 GCA_035545475.1 Rhizomicrobium sp. | reverse complement strand
AGTTCGTCGCGCGCAATTGCACTGCGGTCAGGACCGGGCTCTTCGGCGGCAACGTCCACCGCATCGGGATCGGACACCGATTCAATGGAGACGACGTGCTCGCGGCGCACATGGTCGATCACGAGATTGCGCGCCACCGCGAAGACGAACGGTTTCGCCGGTACCGGAACCTGTTTCTGTGCCGCTTCGCACACCCGCATATAGACCTCTTGCAGAAGGTCGGGGATGTCGCTCGTGTTCCGCCAGCTTCGGCGCAGGAACTGCACGAGCTGGGCTTCCAGCGGCAGAACCTCGCGCACGAACCAGGCTTCCAGCTCGGACGCAGTCATGGCACCACTCTGCGGACACGAGAGTGTGTCGTCACGACTGATTTCCGATCTTTCGACCATCCCCGTCCTTCAAAGGGTAAAACCCAGGACTCGTGAGGATAGAACGAAAGGCCGCTCGAAACGGCCGGGTGGGTCAGACGCGAAAGATTATATCAGGCCCGGTAAAGATCGAGGGGGCGGAAGCGGGACATCTGGTAGGGCATGGCGCAGGCGGGCGCGATCGCGTCGCCCGAAACATGCGTCAGCCCCATGGACCAGCATGCCATAACGAGGCTTCTGGTGTTCACGCCATAGGCGAGCATCTGGTCGCCCGTCATATGTGCGCGTTCGCGGAAGTTGCCGATACGCACAAAAATTTCGCTTTCGGGCAGGCCCGCGGGTTCGAGTTCGACGGCGGTGCCCAAAAGCCCGCAACCCCTGAGCGACATCGAGCCTGCGCGTTGGGCCCGGATGGTGGCGATGACGCCACGGCCGAAGGGGTTCAGCATGGTCACCAGCGCCGACAGCCGCGATTGCGGCACGCCGGACGGCAGATCGTGCAATTCGAACGCGATGTAGCGGCGAAGCTCCGGCGCGAAAGACTTGATCGCATCGAGGAATTGCGGACGCGCGCGCGAACTGGCGAGCGTCTCGTAGGAACACGGCAGATGCAGGATGAAACGATTCTGCTTCTGGAACAGATAGGTGAGCGTTTCCAGTCCGTGCTTGACCGAAGCCAGATCGATGGCCGTGAGCTCTTCCGGGGTGAGCTGAGAGCGGTCGGCGCGCGCTTCGCCCAAGGATCGGCTCTGGTCGGTTTCGGGAATGGCGTTGAGCGAGAAGGACGAAATCGCATCGTGCCGCAGATCCCAAAGCGGGCGGAATTCGAAATCGAGATGCAGCGTGCGATTGCCGACACGGATGGGATCGATGGAAAGCTTCGGCGCGACTTTCACCGGCTGGCCGATCGGCGCCGCCGCGGGTTGAGGCGCCGTGGCGCCCCTCGTTGCCGCGCTATGAAGTGCGGCGATGTCCACGGCTTCGGCGACGAGTTGATCGCCATGGCGTTTGGTGACGGCACGGATGTCGATCTGTTCGAGAGTGAACTGACCCAAGAACAGTTCGAGCAATTCCTGCAGGATGCGCATGCAACGAAGCTGCGCGGACTGGCGCGTATCGCCGGGAAGCGACAACAGGTATTCGGTTTCGGAAATGCGGATTTGATAATCGGCAGCGCCAAGCTGACGGCCGAGCTGCTTCTCGATGCGTTCGTAGATATTGTCGCGCGAACGCTCCCAGCGGTCGGCGAGTTTTTCGCGCACAGGGGCGATGCCGACGATATTGACGAGGCCTTGTTCGAGCAATTGCGGGTTCGCGATCTGGTCGAGAAGCGAATCCAGATTGCGGATGGTGATGACGCCCGCAGCCGGGTTCCTGTCCAAAGGCTGGGCTGCGGCGCTCATGCGATATTCAGGCGATTGCGGCTGCGCGGGCTTGCGGCTTGAGTAGACGCGTGACCTTTTCGAGCAATTCGGCGGGACGGAACGGTTTGGCTAGGCAATCGTCGGCGCCGAGCTTGAGCGCGAGTTCAAGGAATCCGTCCGGACCGAGGCGGCCGCCGCCGGAAATCGCGATGATCGGAATATCCGCAAAGCGGCGCTTGGCTTCGCGGATCGTTTCGATACCTTCGCGATTGGGCATCACGATATCGGTGATGATCATCGCCGGATTCGAGCGTTCGACGGCACGCAAACCGGCCTCGCCGTCCTTGGCATCGACAACCGCATAACCGGCGCTTTTGAGGATTCGGCCGACGGTCTGGCGGACGGACTCGTCATCGTCGATGACGCAGATAAGTTGCGCTTCCATGTCACGTTCCACAGCGAATGGACGGAAAGCCAAGCTCCCGCCGCCGGCATCGGAGCAATTCCATCATTGCGTGCTTAAGAGCGGCTTAATGTTCTAAGAAAAATTGCAAGCGTTAACAGAGCGTAAATCGATTCAGGCAGCGCCGCGCAGCACGCGACGAACACGCTGGGCGAGTTCCTGACGGCGATATGGCTTGCTCAGAAGCTCGTAGCGTTCTGCCAGACCGCCGTCGCGCAACGTCGCCTCGGTGAAGCCGGACGTCAGCAACACCTTGAGCGCCGGATCTTTTGCGAGGGCCGCCCGTGCGAGGTCGGGGCCGTTCAGACCGCCGGGCATCGTCATGTCGGTGAACAACAAGTCGATGTTCTCCCGCTGGAGAACGTCAAGGGCTGCGCGCGCGTTGGGCGCTTCGAACACGGTGTAGCCCAGTTCCTTCAACTGTTGTGTGGCGGCGCGGCGCACGGCTTCGTCGTCTTCCACGATGAGGATGCGTTCGTGGGCGTCGGTCGGCACCGGATCCTCGACGGAAGCGGGCGCCGCAACCGCCTGGCTTGTCGAACGGGGCAGATAGAGGCGCACAATCGTGCCGTGTCCCAATTCGCTGTAAATCTTCACATGGCCGCCGGACTGTTTCATAAAGCCGTAGACCATGCTGAGACCGAGACCGGTTCCCTTGCCGACCTCTTTCGTCGTGAAGAACGGTTCGAAGACGCGGCTGAGCACGTCGGGCGGGATACCGCTGCCATTGTCCGATACGGCGATCATCACATAGTCGCCGGCCGTGACGTCCTGGTTCGTTCCGGCATAGGTTTCGTCAAGCGTGACGTTTTTCGTCTCGATGGTGATGCTGCCGCCCTTCGGCATGGCATCGCGCGCGTTGACCACAAGATTGGTTATCGCGGATTCGAGTTGTGACGGGTCGATATCGGAGAGCCAGAGCGACGGGCAGAGATCGGTGTGCAGTTCTATGTCGCCCGCAATGGCGCGCTTGAGCATTGCAACCGTGCGGGTCACGAGTTCGTTGGGGTCCACCGTCTGGCGCTGCAGCGTCTGCTTGCGCGAGAAAGCAAGCAGTTGGCGCGTCAGTTCGGCGCCGCGCAGGCTGGCATTGAGCGCTGCTTCGGCAAGCTCGCGATTCTCCGCATTCACGCTGCCGCCCGCCATGATCATGTCGAGATTGCTGATCACCACCGTAAGAAGGTTGTTGAAGTCATGCGCGATGCCGCCGGTGAGCTGGCCCACCATTTCCATCTTCTGGGACTGATGGAGCTGTTGGGCAAGCGCCTTCTTCTCGGTGATGTCGCGGATGATGAGCTGCGTGGCAGGAAGACCCGCGAAGGTGAGCGCCGCTTTGGAAATTTCGACATCGAGTTTCGTGCCGTCGGTGCGTTCGAGCTGCTCTTCCCTAAAAAGCGGCTCGCCTTTTCGGCGCGGCTCGGAAATAGCGGCCGCAAATTCTTCTTTCCTGTCGCCGCTGAGAGCTTCCACGAACATCTTGCCGATGATGTCGGCGGGGTTTTTGACGCCAAAGATCTCGCAAGCAGCTTCGTTGACGTACAGGAAGCGGCCCTCGCTGATAACGACCAGACCGCTGGTCATGGATTCAACGATGTGACGGTAACGTGCGGCGCTTTCCTTCGCGATACGTTCGGCCATCTTGCGCTCGGTCACGTCCTGGCAATAGCCGACGAGATAGCGAACTTCGCCGTCGAGGCTTTGTTCCCAGAAACCTTCCGCCCAGCAATGGCGCTCTTCGTTGTTGGGCCGCACGATGCGATATTCGATGTGATAAGGAAGCTTGCTCGCAAGCGCATCCTGAACGACCTTTTCGACATTGTCGCGATCTTCGGGATGTATCATCGCTATCGCGTCTTGGACGGTCGGCAAAAAATTGTCGGGCGAAACCCCGTGGATCGCATACATCTCGTCGGACCATTCGCATTCCAGCGACGGCACGGTTACCCGCCAGTTGCCGACATGGGCCATGCTCTGGGCCTGCGCCAGCAGGCGCTTCTGGCTCGCCAGTTCCCGGGTGCGCTCTTCGACGCGGCGTTCCAGCCCTTGCGCATAATCTTCTATCTCAAGCTTGGCGGCGGCGAGTTCGGCACGGTTCTTCTGCAGGTCGCGGTTGGTTCGGACGATGTCCTCGAAGGTGGACATCAACAGATCGAGAATCTGCTCTTTATCGGAATTGATGACGAAGCTGCGGCCAAGGAACATCACTTCGACGCCGACGCGCAGCTTGCCGCTGGCCCGCAGGCGGCGGCTTTCGAGCACGGTGTTGACGCGCTCGATCAACTGTTCGGGCTGATAGGGCTTGGTGACGAAATTGTCGGCGCCACATTCGAGGCCGCTGACGATATCCATCGGATCGCTGAGTGTCGAAAGCAACATCACCGGCAGGTTGCGGCCATAGACGCCGGCCTTGATGCGCTTGCAGAGATCGTAGCCGGACATGCCCGGCATCACGATGTCGGAGATCACCATGTCGAGGGTGGAGTCGATCTTGGCGAGTGCGCTTTCGCCGTTGTAGGCGACAACGACCTCGTAGCCTTTTTCTTCGAGAACGGCACGCAGACGTTCGGCCTGAGTGGCGCTGTCTTCGACGATCAGAATCTTCGTCATGCCGAAACTCCTTCCATTGCCGTCGAGCGCGCCAGTTCGCGTGCGATGGCGGCCAGCGGCAGAACCCTGTCGACAAATCCGTTTTCGATGGCGACCTTGGGCATGCCAAAGACAGTCGATGTTTCGCGATCCTGTGCGATCACTGTCCCGCCAAGCGCGCGTACGAGCGGCAGGCCCGCCACGCCGTCGCGACCCATGCCAGTCAACATCACCGCCGTTAATTGCGGGCCGAAGGCTTTGGCTGCCGCTTCGAACAGATAGGTGGCGGAGGGACGGAAGCCTTCAATGGGCGCATCTTCGGACAGCATCACTGTGTTGCGCGGCGACACACCCAGATGCCGGTTGTCGGGCGCGATATAGACGGTTGCCGGTTTCAACGTTTCGCCGTCTTGGGCGAGCTTGATGGTAAGCGCAGTTGTGCCGAGCGAGCGCACCAGACTGTCGGCAAAACCTCCTGCGATATGCTGCACCACCAGGATGGGAGCCGCGAAATCGCCGGGCAACTCGGAGAAGATATGTTGCAGAGCGCCAGGGCCGCCGGTCGACGACGCGATGGCCACGATCTGACCTTCACCGCGCGTCAAGTTGCGGGAAAACGGGCGCGCCACCGGCATTTCCCTTTGCCAGCGGCGTACGACTTTCACTTCGGCCATGGCCTTGAGCGTGGTCACGAAACGGCGCCGCTCGGCCTCGCCCACCGGCACATCGATCACGGCAAGCGCACCCGAACGAGCGAGGATGTCCCTCGTATCTTCGATGCGCACGGCCGAGACCAGCACGATGGGGCGCGGTATCTCGGCCATGATGCGACGCGCGGCCTCTATGGCTTCGGCGGGCGCCTGGCTCGTCAACAGAGCCACGAGTTCGGGCTGCAACCGTTTCACCCCCCCCACGGCGTGGGTGAGCGAAGGACCGAGGGTTGCAGTTTCCACCGATGGATCGGTGTGAAGGATCGAACAAAGCGCGGCGCGTTCAATCTCGGTTCCTCCTGCAACCACCACCCGTGTCATGGTCACACCATTTCCCGGATGGCGGCGAGAAGTTCGCGTTGATCGAATGCGCTCTTTAGCAGATAGGCATTGGCGCCCGCGGAGAGACCGCGCGCCTTGTCGCGATCGGTCTCGAGCGCGGTGAGCAGAATCACCGGAACGTCGCCATAGTGGAGGGAGGAGCGGATCGTCCGGGTGAGTTCGAAGCCATCCATCTCCGGCATCTCAACATCGGCGACAACGAGATCGGCGCCCTTCTGCTCCACCAGGCGCCAAGCCTGGGCACCATCGGCGGCGGCATCGACTTCATAACCGGCGTTTTCGAGAATGGCTTTGATGAGGGTGCGCGTGGTCATCGAATCTTCGGCGATAATGAGACGTTTGCGCAGGGCGACTGCGGGCTTGGCAGGCGCAACGCGCGAGATCGACTTGCCTTCGAGCGTGGCTTCGACGAGATCGCCCGCGTGCAGGATCAACGCCACGCGACCGTCGGGAAGAATGGTTCCGCCCGAGATATTGGGAAGGCGGCCGAACCGATGGCCGAGATTGCGCACCGTGAGATCGTCTTCGTCGTAAAGCAGATCGACGGCGATGGCGACCTCAGCGGCCGCGGTGCCGAGCAGCACGACCTGCATCAGCGCGTCACGCTGCGGCGCGGGAGGCAAACCAAGAAGATCGGAGAGCGGAGCAAGCGGCAAAGGATCGCCCTCGCCCACCAATACCGAACGGCCTTCGGCAAACCGCACATTCTCGCGCGGCACCCGGCGCAGGCCCCGGACCATTGTCGAATCGAGCGCAAAGATCTGTCCGCTGCAGCCGATCAGAAGGCCGCGGATGGATGTGAGCGTGAGCGGCAGGACGATGGTGAATTCGACGCCCCGGCCCGGTTCGTTGACGACGGAGATCGCACCGCGCATTTCCTCGATCTGCGATTTCACCACATCGAGACCGACTCCGCGCCCGGAGATGCGCGAGACCGAGGTCTGGGTGGTGAAACCGGGTTCGAATATGACATCGTGCTCGTGACCGGCAACCTTCGATGCTGCGATGCCGCGTTTTACCGCTTGCGCATTCACCGCACCGGTATCTATGCCGCGGCCGTCATCGCGCACCTTCACGATGACCTGCGGGCCGGAAAGGCTCGCCGAGACAAGAACGTGGCCTGTCGCGTGTTTGCCGGCCGCTTTGCGCACATCCCTGGATTCGATGCCGTGATCGACGGCGTTGCGGACCAGATGCACCAATGGATCGCGCAGACCTTCGAGGATCGAACGGTCGATGCCGATCTCGCCGCCGGAGATGATGAGGGACACGCTTTTGTCGCCGCCAGCCGTGAGATCGCGCACCACGCGATCAAGCCCCTCGCAGGCCTGCGAGAATGGCAGCATCCGCACCTGGCGGATCTCCTCGCTCAATTTCTCCGCCGCCTGATCGAGAGCGCGCGCATCTTCCATCATTTCGCCGGTGAGGCCCTGCAGCTCGCGCACGATCTCGCGCAGACCTGACTCGGCCCGGCCCTCGCGCTGCGCATTGCGGGCGCGGCGCAAAAGATGTTCGACCACCTGGCTGTGACTGGCGGCACGGCGGCGCGCGACGAGGAGTTCGCCATCCTGCGCCAACAATGCATCGAGCTTGCCGGCGGCTACGCGCAACGTCGCGTCCTGCGGCTTGGCGGACGGCATCGCCATGGTGGCGAGCTGGGTGGGCTCTTCGCGTATCTCGTTTGCCGTTGCCGTTTCCGGAACATCCAAAGCCGCCGCCAATCTGGGCAACAACGGCAGCAGGGGCTGGCTTGGATTTTCGCGCTGCTCGCCCAGAAGACGGCCGGATGCGGAGAGTGCGTCGGCCACGGCGAGAAGCAACTGGAAAACGCCTGCATCCGGTGTGCGGCGGCCATCGCGCAATGCCTGCACGATTTCCTCGAAGCGGTGACAGACGGTTTCGATGCCATCCAGGCCCACGACGCGCGCCGCACCCTTGAGGCTATGAGCCGAGCGGAACAACGAGGTGTAAATTTGCGCTGGGATTCCTTCGCCGCGTTCGAGCGCAAGCACGTCGCGTTCGATGGCGCGCACATGCTCTTCCAGCTCCACCAGAAAAGTGGACATCAGACGCTGGATCAGTGGCGCGCCGGAAACCATCTTAGCCGCCGACAATCATCGCCTTCAGACGCGTTCCGAGCGTATGCAGATCCTGGGCGGCCTGCTCAGATTGGCGCGTGGCCGCGAGATTCTGGTTGCTCGCTTCGTTGATGTGCGACATCGCCTGATGGATTTGCGACATGCCGGTCGCCTGCTGACTGGCGGATGCGGCGATCTGGGTGGCTGCGCGCGCTGCCGCATCCATCGTTTCGACCAGCGACGAGATGGTTTCGCCGGATTCATTGGCTGCGCGGATCGCCTGATGCACGCTCTTGGTGCCCTGTTCGGTGACCAGGACGGCGGTGTTGGTGGATTTCTGGATGTCGCCCAGGATCTGGCGCACCTGTGCGGTCGCCTTCTTCGATTGATCGGCGAGGCTTTTGATTTCGCTCGCCACCACCGAAAAGCCGCGGCCATGTTCGCCGGCGCGGCTGGCCTCGATGGCCGCGTTCAGGGCGAGGAGATTGGAGCGCTCGGTGATTTCGTTTACCGCAGCGATGATCTCGCCGATGGTTTGTGCACGTTCCGACAATGACAGGATTGTTTCGGCGATGGTGGCGGTCTGCTCCTTCACTTCCTCCATGACGGAAAGCGTGTTCATCACCGATTGCTTGCCGCTGGCGCCCACATCTGCCGCATGCAGGGCGGAATCGGCAACGGTCTTGGCACGCTCCGCCGCCTGACTGGCGGTTTGCAACACCTCATCGACCGTGGTGACGGTTTCGGCAACCGCCGTCGACTGCTCGCGCATACTGGAGGCCTGCTGGGAAGTGCCCGCAAGGATCTCGGTAGCGGTGGTCGCCAACGATTGAACGGTGCTTGCGATGGGCCGCGTGATGCTGCGTGCGATAAGAAATCCGCCGATGCTGACGGCCAGGAACGCAGCAATGGTGCCGAACAGGATGGTGTTGAGTGTCTGGCTGGTAAGAATGTCGGTCCGCTTCACCTGCTCCGCGAGTATGACGCCCTGCTCGGAGCGTATTGTCCTGATGACCTCCCGCGCGCGATCCAGCGTTCGCTTGCCCTGGTTGGTCTGCACGATCTGTACGGCTGCCTCCAACCCCTTGGTCCGCCGTGCACCTATCGTCGCCTCCAATTGCTGCGTTCTCTGATTGAAAATGTCGACGACCGTTTCGACCTCATCGCGCAGACGCGGTTCGTTTGCGATCATCTGCCGTATCTCCCTGATATCGGCATCGAGCGCTTGCTTCCCCTCCCTGTAAGGCTGCAGATACGCCTCGTTGTTCGACAACAAAAAGCCGCGCTCGCCCGTTTCCATGTTGACTGCCTGCAGGAGAACGTCGCTGATCTTTTCCAGAAAAGCGCGCGTATGCTCCCGCTCCCTGCGGACATCGACCATCGCCTGTGTGTTGCTGTATGCCACCCATCCGATCAGAAGAAGCGCCACCGGTCCCAGGGCGAACCCAAACATCAGCCGCCGCTGTATGGTCATGCCGAACATGTCGTTTCTCCTTTAACTAGGCCGCGCTCGGACGGCCGATGTAGAATCTGGGATCAGCAAGCAGGGATCGCCCATCAAGGACATTGATCGCACCCTGCGTCAGGCCCAGCGTCGTTGGTGCACCGCCCGCGCCTTGCCAAGAAACCGTGCGCAATTCGGAAGCGGAAATATCCGTCACGTCTTCGATGGCATCGGCGAAAATCGCAAATTCGGCGCGATGCTCGCCGAACACGATAGTGGCGCCGCGTTCGGCTTCTGCCGCTCCCAGTATCCGTTCCAACCGGAAAACGGGAAGGATGACGCCGCGGAAGTTGATGACGCCCGCCAGGATATCGGACACGCCGGGAACCGGTGACGGTTCGGCGGCGGGAAGGACCGCGCGGATATAATGCGCTTCGACAGCGATCTTCTGGGCACCGATTTCGAACGCGATAAGGTTCAGACAGGCTTCACGCTGCCCATCTTCCAATGGCACCGCCAGCGCCCGCTCCCGCTCGGCGAAAATCTCTTCGGCGCGGGCGCCCGCGTTCTCGGCGGATTCGGCAGCGCGCGCCAGACGCTGCATGGCACCGGCCCAATAGCCGGGATCGCCGGCCTTGCCGCGGGGAGGATTCACGACGCACGCTCCGCCGATTGCAGCGCCGCAATTTCCGCGGCAAGAGCCGCCGCCACACGGCCGTAACGCTCATTGCCGGTGAGCGGCACGATTTCGTCTTCGCCCGCTTCGCTGCAGAACGACAAGCCGTTGCGATAAGCCCGCATCGCGCTTGCGTAGTCGCCGCGCTGTTGGGCAATGGTGCCGAGCAGCATGTGGGCGGCAACGGAGCGGCGATCGAGATAGACAAGACGGCGGGCGATTTCGGCAGCCTTGTCCAGGAAATCGCCGTTCAGAAGGCCCACCGCATAGAGATAGTGCAGTTCACGCGACAGCGGATGCCACACCACCGCACGCGCCAGGAATTCCAGGACCGCGCCTGAGCGATTTTCCGCAAACAACATTTGCGCATGGGCCTCGCACGCGGCCACGTCGTGACGAAAATCCGGTTCCGCCCGGGGCTTGCGGACCGCCGCTTTGCGCGGCACCGATGGGGGCTCGGCCGGCTTGCGGCGAAAGGGAATGACGTTGGAGGGTTTCGTCTTGGATAACACGGCGCGTTTCCTGCGGTAGAACACACCGCCCGCCGTCATCCGGGTTTCAAACGGCGCAAAATCCCACAAGGGCGGATCGGAGGGCGCGGTAACGAGCCAGCCGCCATCGGCCAGGCTTTCGAACAGGCGCCGGGCGACGGCGGACACCGTTTCGGAACCGAAATAGATCAGCACATTGCGGCAGAGAATGAGGTCGAATCCGCCTTGTTTCGGACGAGGATAGGAATCGGAAGCAAGGTTTACGGCGGAGAACGCAACCTTGTCGCGAATGCGCTCGACAAGATGAGATCTGCCGCCGCGGGCGCGAAAATAATTCTGGACGAACGCCTCTTTCGTACCGCGAAACGACCAGTGCTCGTAGGACGCGCGCGCGGCTTTCTTCAGGGCCACCGCCGAGATGTCGGTTGCGATGACGTCGCTGCGGTCCGAAAGACCTTCCTCTTCCAGAAGGATCGCGAGCGAATAGGCCTCTTCTCCCGTGGCGCAACCTGCGCTCCACACGGACAGACGTGCATCGAGCGCGCGGTGGCTGAGCAGATCGGGCAGCACCATTTCGCGCAAGGATTGGAATTGTTGCGGTTCGCGGAAGAAATAGGTCTCGCCGACCACCAGTTCGGACAGAAGATCTCCGAGCAGCGCCGCATCCTGCTGCAGGCGGGCGAGAAGGCGATGCGGTTCGCGCACGCCGATGCGCGCCGCCGCTTTTGCCAGACTGTGCTCGACATCGCCGATGCGGCCTTGCGGAAACACAAGACCGGAGCGCGCTTCGAGGAAGGCCAGGATTTCGGGCGAAGACAAAACGGAACGCGAAGAACTCATGCTGCGGTAGCCTCACGCAATTCGACGTGTTTGACCGCCGCGAGGAAACTTTCGATATCGGGTAGAAGGACGATTTCGTTTTCGATCATCGCTACGCCGGAAAAATGATCGGCGGACGCCAGAACGCTGGTTGCGGGCTGGACGGAGGATGCAGCGATGGAGACCACACCACGCGCGCGCGCGGCATGAAGCGCGACCCGCTTGACGCCTGCGCGCAGCACGATCATCAGATCGTTCAAGGCGACCTCGCGCGGCGCATCGCCGAACCAGACATTCAGATCGAGTACGGGGATGGGTGTGCCATGGAGATTGAGCAACCCCTCGATCACGGCCGGACCATGCGGCAGCGGCACCGGGCGAACGGCGTGGACGACGCGTTCGACATTCTCAAGGGGAAGACCGAATGTGCGGCCCCCCGCTTCGAACAACAGGATTTCTCGCGTCATCCGAGACATGAAACGCCATCAGGTTGCGAAGGCTCGAACGTGCCCCCGTTTTCCGCCTGTTAACCCTATGGGGTGGGATTTAATATTTTTCTAATCGGCGTCGGACCGGACCGCACAAAAACGACGAACCAGCGCGAAACGTTCGGGCGGTGCTGCGAAATCCGTTAACGCGATATTACTTTTGCGGGTAGCCAAACGCAGAAAGGCGGAAGCTCGTTGGAGCGCCCGCCTTTCTGCGTCCAGATGTCGGCCGGGGCGCGTTTCGGCTGCAATCAAGCATGGCCGGCGCTCGCACGTTCACCCTTCCCTCGGACTCATATGGAGTATTTTTGCCAGCGCCCCCCTCCAAACGGATGCGCACGAGACTCGCACCCTTGCCTGTATTTCCCCATGTGCTCCTGCCGCCTTCCGGTGGCGGCTATTGGTGTGTCTTTGGTCCTCCAAATATGACTAGAACAAATATAGAACAATCGCATAGGGGTTTCAAGACCTGCAGAGGAAATTTTTCTCCAACTTAGATCAAAGGCTTAAAGAAAAAGGGCGGCGAACTCTCGTTCGCCGCCCGAGGGGAGAACCGGTGTTTTGTGGGCCTATCCGCCGAGACCAACACTGATCGTCGCGAAGGGACCATGAAAGCCGACGTCGGTGGTGCTGCGCGTATCGAATCCACCGTCGCGTGCACCGAAGAAGAAATCGGCGCGATAGCCTGCGCTCAGCTTCGCATTCGGGAAACGATACGATAGCGCCGCGAAGCCGCCAATGTTTGGCACGGTCACCATGCGCGAGCGCGTGCGGTTCACCGGCGTATAGGTGTGGATAGCTTGTACGGCTGTTCCGCTTGGCCCGCCGTAATCTCGGACGGTGGAATGATGGCTGGTCTTGGCCTTCTGTCGCCCGAACAGAAGCGCCGCGTTCACGCCCCAATCGAGCGCGATCTGCCCATCCTCGACCGTTCCCAGAAGGCCCGTGGTGTTCTTCATCGACAGTGACGGTCCGAGCGCATGCAAACTGTCGCTGCGCTCCATAACGGCTGCGGATGCGTGATGCAGGGCCCTGACATAGTAGAGGTGGAGAGGCCCAAAGACGAATTCGCCTTGCTCGAACATTGCAACGGGGTCGGCAAAGGAATTTCCTTTAGAATTGGCATTCATTTGCGCATATCTGGCGCCGAAACTCACAACCGTATCCGTCCCGTAGCCGAACAAGCCGATACCGACGTCCTTTCCAACCTGGAAATCGGCAATCGCATGAGATTCGGAGTTCTTGATGTTGTGGGTCGCATAAGCAGGAAAGGTGGGGGTGGCAGTCGCCACAGACCAGCCTGATTGAAAAAACGACTTCTTGAGTTGCGGTCCGACGATTGTCTGCTGATTTATGAGACGGCGCGTGGTCCTGGTACGGCCATATCTTGCGGAAGCGGTGAACACCCAATCCGAACCATGCGGATGAAATGAGATGCTTCCTTCCGCTCCATAGGTTCGGCCAAGCTCGTTTTCCAACGCTGTCAACGACGGAAAGCCCGAAGCCACGGTCGACGCATCCAAGGGCGGCGCGAAGGTGTCGGCATCGCCTGTAACGCTCTCGAAATGCCAGCCGCCTTCGATCCAGATGGTGGGCCGATCCTTGCCCGCAGCCAATGCCGCTTCGGGAACGGCCGCGACAAGGACAAGGGCCGACGCCGTAGCCAAAAGCGTCTGACGAATATTTGCGGCGTTTGACGAATTGTGAAGTTCGCTCATTGTGCATTTCCCCCCTTACCAGTTTTTCGTAACGCGGATGCCGAACAAACGCGGATCGGTGAGGAACACGTTGGTTGTCAGGCCGGTATCGTCGCTGTTCAGGAAGTCGCCGGTGATGGCCGTCGTATTGAAGATGTTCTTGACGTAACCCACCGCTTGCCAGCCATCCTGATTTGTCAGGATCAATGCGAGGTTCACATTGGTGTAGCCGTGCAGGCGGTCATAGGGATTGTCGTTAAACACTCGCGCCCAGGAATCGGCTTGCCAATAGAAATCGCCGTGCAGCGTCGCCGCCCAATTGTCTGTCACGGGGACCGAATATTCCGCCGTGAACGACGTGGTGAAATGCGGCGCATTGGGAAGTTCATTGCCGCTCAAATCCTTCGTGAACCCTGCACCGTTGTTGGGCGCCGGACCGTAATCGATGCCGTTCCAGGTGTTCTGCCCCGTGTAGGGATGCCCCGGCGTGCCGGCCAGCGGATCGAAACCGCCATACGATCCCGGGATGATCTCCTGGTTGGTGGTGTTGCCGCCCGTTGGATTGGCCGTGTACTGCCTGTTTGTGACAGGGTCGAAATGGCTGTTGTAGGCGATCTGGCAGGCGTACAGCAGTCCGTAGTTGTTATTTCCGGTCGCCGGATCAAGAAAATAACCCACGACATATTCGGGCAAGAGACAATTCGATGCCTCTGTCACGAAGGGTTTGACAAGAACCCAGCCCGGATGTCCCGCCGTGCGGTCGATCAGATCGACGGCTTGCGATCCATCGGCCATTCGCGTTTGCTCATATCCCCCTGAGAACGAGAACTTCAAGCCGGGCACAGGCTCCCATGTCGCTTCGAGTTCTGCGCCTTTGATGGTGGCGTCGAAATTCAGATTGACCGAGGTGCGGTCGACGATCTCCGAAATCTGGTAGCCCTTGTAGTCGTAGTAAAAGAAATTGCCGTTGAGCGTTAGCGCACCGTCCAGCAGCGTGTTCTTGGTGCCGAGCTCGTAGGCATTGATGAACTCCGGCTTGAAAGTGAGCGGATGGGTGATGCTCGGAACGTCGCCAAATCCGATAAAGCCAAGAAACAGGGCGCCGGGCGGGTTGGCGCCGCCTGCCTTGTAACCGTGACCGAACGTTGCATAGACGAGCGTCTGATCGGTGAAATCGAGCTTCGGCGTCCAGTTGGCGGCGAAGCGGCCAGTCCACTCCTTCCATTCCTGATCGACCACGTCGGTGACGACATACCCATAACCTTGCGCGAGGATCGCGCTCGGAATGTCGACGAAATGCTTCTGGTCGTCGGTCCAGCGCAAGCCGCCGGTGAGCTTCAGATCGTCGAAGACATTGTAATAGACCTCGCCGAAACCTGCATAGGAATTGAGCAGATAAGGATTCTGGCTGAGGAAATAATTGTGGCCCGCATAATCCAGATTGTCGATCGGATTGGGATCCATCCAACCGCAGGCATAGCCTGCGGTACCTGGATGGGCAGGATCCACCGGGTGGCTGACCGGCCGTATGATCAGTCCGCCATTCGTACCATTGCCGGCCTGACACTGCGATGCAGCCGGATTCGAAGGATCCCAATACGCGCCTGTACCTTTGGCGTTATACAATGTGAGGGTGTTGAAGAAGATCAGGTAGTTCTCCTCCGTCTCGTAATGCATGAAGTTTCCGCCAACATTGAAGTTGAGCGGGCCGCTCAAATGCGAGGCGAGGCGGAACTCCTGGTTGAATTGCCAGGCATGTTCTTCGCTCATATCTTCCGCGACCAGGCGATTGCTGCAACCCAATTGCGGATCGCAAAAATAGCCGCTGGGCTGGCCGGGGCCGCCGTCCGAACAAAGCCCCTCGGGAGCACGTAACGTACCGTCGCTGCAGACGTAATTTCCGTCCGCCTGAATCAAATTGCTGCTGGGATCGTAGATAAATATTCCCGGCTGGGTATTGAAACGATTGAAGTCTTCGGTCGACCTCAGAAAATCGTTATTGTATCCAGTGCTGGATGTGAGCGTCAGAGAAGGCGAAACAACGTAATCGACATTGAGCTGCAACACATTGTTCTGCGCCCGGTAATTGGGATTGAGGGCGGACTCGATGACCCGCAGATCTCTCGACTGGACCGTGCTGGCATAAGCATCGCGCGAACCGTTTATCGGGGTGGGAATGCTTACTCCTTGCCCGGCCCCTACGAGACCGCCGAAATACGGCAGGGAAAACGAGTTCGGCGCCTGGAACGCCTCGGGGCTATATAGCGAAACCGGCAAGCAACCCTGGCTCAAATAGGCCGCGCCGTAATCGCTATAAGCGGTGTTCGTCGGAAAGCCGTCAACCGTGTCCGGTCCATTGTCGCGCTTGCAAAGCTGCTTGCTCGAACGGATACGGTCGTCGTGCTCGTGGAAATGTTCCCACACCAAATCGGCGGTTATGGCTTCCATGGGCTTGAATCGCAGCGTGGCCCGCGTCGACCACAGATCGCGCCCGTCGATGGGGCTATTGGTGATGGCGTTGAACGAATAGCCGTCGCGCTTGGTCCATTCGCCGGCAACGCGCAAGTCCAATCGGTCGTCCACGATGGGCAGGTTGATCATGCCTTCGAAGCGGCGGTTCTTGTAATTGCCGATGTCGGCAGATGCCATCGCTTCGAATTGGTCTGTCGGTTTGGCGCTGGTGAGGTTGACCACGCCTGCGGTCGCGTTGCGTCCGTAAAGCGTGCCTTGGGGGCCGCGCAGCACTTCGACTTGTGAAACGTCGTAGAATTCCTGTTCGAAGAAATGATTGCGGATGAAGGGCATGTCGTTGAACGACACGGCGACGGCAGGATCGGTCGTCACCGAAATCGCCTGGGTGCCGATACCGCGAATCTGGATGCTGTAGCCGGTGAAATTCGTTTTGGTGAAGGTCATGTTCGGAACCTGTTTGATCAGGTCCGGGCCGCCGGCGGTCTGCGTAGCGGTCAACTGTTCTTGGGAAAGCGCTGTGATCGCAATCGGAATACTCTGCACATCGGCGCCGCCGAGCTTCGACGATGTGACAGTCACGGTTTCCACCGACGCACGGGGAGGTGCAGCCTGCGCCATCTGCAGCGGTGCGATTTCCGGCACGCCGGCCGATTGGCCGCGCACGATGGCGATGGCGCCTGACGCGTCGCGATGAATCGTGAAGCCGGTTCCGGAGAGAAGACGTACAAGCGCACCGTCGGCGGAAAGATCGCCTTTTGCGCCGGGGCTGCGGATGCCTTTGATCGCGGTGCCGGCGTAGAGGAGTTCCTGGCCGGTTTGGGCGGCGTAGGTGTCGAGCGCGGTTTTCAGATCGCCGCCGGGGATGTTGAAATTTTCGGCGTGCGCGGCCGTTGCGATGGTGCAGGCGCTTGCCATGAGCGCGGCTTTGAGGATTCCCGACGTTTTCATTTGCCCCCCTGAACGGTTGGCCGCGGGCGCGGCCTTCTCCCGGGCTTAGACAATCTCGCCCCGCTCATCCCCCAACGCGCGGCGAGGAAATGATGATGTCTTTGCCGCGTGTGTTCGTTTGGACACCCAGGATCTCGCGCACCACACGGGTGAACGCTTCGACATCGTTGGTGCGGAAGGTGCCGCCGATGATGAGATTGGCGGCCTGTCTATCGGCAATGACGAGCTTGCGCGTGTTGTAGCGGTTGAGTTCGGCGGCGGCCTCTTCCAGCGTTTGCTGATCGAAGATGAGGAGGCCGCGGCGCCAGGCCATTTCTTCCTGACGCGCGCGCGGGGTTTTGCGGGTGACGACCATGGCGGTTTCGGTGGCGACCGCATCGTCGCCGAGCGAGAGAAGGGCGGAGCGTTGCCTGCCGGAACTTTCGGAGGATTCCAGCCGCACGCGGCCTTCCATGACCGAGACTTCCAGACGCTGCGGTTCCTGGCGCATGAGGAATTTGGTGCCGAGCACCGTGACCTTGCGATTGGCGGCGGTGACGGTGAAGGGATGTGCCGGGTCATGCGCGATCTGAAAATACGCCTGGCCCTTGTCGAGCCAGACCTTGCGCTTGTCGTCGAGGCTGACGCGCAAAACCGTGTCGGTGTCGAGTTCCACCTGCGAACCGTCCGGGAGTTTGAGGATGTCGTGACCGCCGAGCGCGGTGGCATAGGTGCGTTCATGCGGGCGTTGCGCGGGCCACACGAAATAGCCAATCACGGCGGCGGCGGCGACGGCGGCCGCGGTTTTGACCAGCGCGGGCAAAATGCGCGGAAGGATCTCGCGCAGCGCGAAAGGACTGCGCGGCGGGCGCAACGCGGCGAGGCGGGCGGTGCGGCCCCAGGCATTGTCGAGCCGCAGATAGGCGATCCTGTGCGCGGGCGATTGTGCGAGCCAGGTTTCGAGATCGGCGGCCTTTTCGTCATCCCAGTCGTCGCGCACACGCGCGGCCACGATCCATTCGGCGGCGCGGGTTTCGATGTCGTCGGCGCCCATGGCGGTTTCGATCGCGTCGCTCATTTGAGCCCCCGCAGATCGTGGCCGCCGCCATAGAGATAGTCGGCAAGGCCCTTGAGGCCGATGGTGATGTGACGTTCGACGGTTTTCTCCGCGATGTTCATGCGCAGCGCGATTTCCTTCAGCGACAGACCTTCGATCTGGCGCAGCACGATGGCTTCCCGCGCACGCGGCGGCAGGCGGTCGAGCGCATCCTGCAGCACGCGCAACTCCTCGCGCGCGATCACGGCGCGATCGGGCGCGACATCGCCGGAACCCGTGCCCAGCACATCGAGATCGGCGAAGGTTTCGATGGGCACGATCTGCTCGCGCTTGACGCGGTTGATGAGAAGATTGCGGGCGGTGCGCAACAGGAACGGCTTGGGCGCACGCGGGATCTCCTTCTGCGCGGCTTCGTAAACGCGCACATACACTTCCTGGCGGAGGTCGGCGAAATCGTTGCGGTTGCGCCAGTTGCGGCGCAGGAAATGCATCAACGCGGCCTCAAGCGGCAGCACCTCGCGCACGAACCAGGCGTTGACCTCGGCCCAGGCGCTCCCGGCGCGGGGCGCGCGCTCGCCTTCGGATTCCGGACCTGATGTTTCGGCCATTTTGCCCTGTTCCCCGCGACGCCGGACGGTCTGCCGCGCAGGTTAGACAATCGGATGGCGGAAATCCCCCAATGGCTGGCAAAAAGAAAAACGGCGGAGCGTGGCGCTCCGCCGCTTCTTTCGCGCAATTAAATTGTGTCAGAGGCCGATGCTGACGGTGGCGTATGGGCCGTAGAAGCTGCGGTCGTAGGTTTTGCGGGCGTCGATGCCGCCGTCGATGGCGCCGAAGAAGAAATCGGCGCGATAGCCGAGACTCACCTTCGCGTTGGGATATTTGAAAGACAGTCCCGCAAAACCGCCGATATTGGGCACCGTCACGTTGCGCGAGCGGGTGTGATCGGGTGTGGCAGGCAACACAGTGGTCACATGCGGGGCTGCCGGACCGGTAAGGAACGGGCCAATGTGATAGAACGACTTGCCCGTCGATTGATGATGGGTGTGCGACTTCTGGCGGCCGAACAATATGGCGCCGTTCACACCCAAATCGAGCATCAGCGAGGCATCGCGCGAATCTCCCCACAGACGCTGCGATGACTTCCATGAGACGGAAGGTCCGACACCGGTGAAACTTCGTTCCGCCTTCAGGCTGGCCAGATGGCTGTGGAAGTATTGACCGAACGATACGTAGGTGTGGAAGGTCGGAAAATACTGGGAGTTGATGTGCCAATCGGGATCGGATTTGAGCGCAATATTCGAGCTGCCGATAAATTGCGCGAAGCGCACGCCCGCGCTGACGACCGACGTGCTGTCCTTGCCGAACAACCCCAAGCCGACATCTTTTCCCGCCATGAAGTCGACAACGAGATGCTGCTCGCTTGTCTTTGCGGTCGTCTCCGCGAACTGCTGCGCAACCGGCATTCCAAGCCGGGGAGCAAGCGAAACGTATTTAAAATCGGGATTCGTCTGCTCCATATTGTAGTTCTTCGTGCTCGCCCGGCCATATTGAACGGCGGCGCTGACGACCCAGTTGGAACCGTCCGGCTGCAGCGAGATCGCGCCGAATTCGTCAAATCCGTGGCGCGCGGGCTTCTCGAACTTTTGGGAGGGCTCGAACTTCGCAGGACGGTCCGCCATGAGGGCCGGATTGAACGGTTCGACGCCATCCTGGAGCGTGCTCCACTGACCGCCCAATTCGATCCAAACCGTCGGGCGATCCGCATCTTCCGCTCGCGCTTGCGTGGTGGAGGCCATGTGTGCCGCGAGCACAAGCGCCGAAGCGCCGGCGAGCAGTTTCCAGCGGATCTCTCCGCGGCTGTCGGACTTTTGAATAAGTTCGCTCATTGGTGTTTCACCCTCACCAGTTCTTCGTGACGCGGACGCCGAACAGGCGCGGATCGGTCAGGAACACGTTTGTTGTCAGGCCGCTGTCGTCGCTGTTCAGGAACGTGCCGGTGATGTCTGTGACGTCGAAGACGTTCTTGACGTAGCCCATCACCTGCCAGCCAGCCTGGCTGGTGAGGATCAGCGCGAGATTGACGTTGGTGTAGCCGCGCAAACGGTCGTAAGGATTGGCGTTGAAGACGCGGGCCCAGGAATAATCCTGCCAGTAGTAATCGGCATGAAGCGTACCGGCCCAATCCGGCGTCAGCGGAATGGTGTAGTCGCCGGACATCGAGACCGTGAACGGCGGTGCGTTGGGAAGCTCGTTGCCGCCCAGATTCTTCGCCCAGCCTTCGCCGCCATTGGGCGCGGAGGCCGGATCGAAGCCGGGATACGGCCCGGGATCGTGCATATCGAGCGAAGAGTCGTAATCGTCCGGGAAAGTCGGATAGGCCTTGTAAGACAAACCGGTAACGGGATCGACACCATGTTGATAGGCATTGGCGCAAGCGCCGGGGACGCTGCTCGTTCCGTTGCCGGCAGCGACCGGAGGCCGCGCCACGATGAGAGCCGCCATCACATATTTGGGCAAGATGCAGTTGGAGGCTTGTGTGGCGAACGGTTTGACGACCATCCAGTCGGGATGGTTCGCCACATCGGCGCGATCCATCAGGTCGATTGAGTATTGGCCATCCTTGATGCGGGTGTGTTCGTAACCCCCCGCAAATCTGAACCGCAAGCCGGGAAGCGGTTCGTAGGTGGCTTCGACTTCCGCGCCTTTCACCGTGGCATCGAAATTGTCGTTGATGGCGGTGCGATCGACGATGCGGGAAATCTGATAGCCCTTGTAATCGTAGAAGAAGGCATTGGCATTGAAGGTCACCGCGCCGTCCAAAAGCGTGTTCTTGGTTCCAAGCTCATAGGCATTGATGAATTCCGGCTTGAAAGTGAGCGGGTGAATGGGATTGGTCACGCCCTGCTGGCCGCCGAAAGCCGCCCATCCAAACACCAGGAGTTGCGCTCCCGGCGGGTTGGCGCCGCCTGCCTTGTAGCCATGCGCAAAGGATGCGTAGAGCAATGTCTGATCTGTGAAATCGAGCTTGGGCGTCCAGTTGGCGGCGAAGCGGCCGGTGAATTCCTGCCAACTCTGATCGACAGCGCCGTAAATGGGATAGCCGTAGCCGGCCGTCAGGAGCTGGCTTGGAATTTCCACGAAATGCTTCTGATCGTCCGTCCAGCGCAGGCCGCCCGTCAGTTTCAAATCGGGCGTCACATTGTAATAGGCCTCGCCAAAGCCTGCATAAGAGTTGAGCGTGTAGGGATTCTGGCTGAGAAAATAGTTGTGTCCCTGTCCGTTCAAGCTCGTGAGCGGATTGGGATCGATATACTGGCAGGCCATCCCGCCTTCCGTTCCCGTAACATTCGGCTTGTTGGGATTGACAGGCGCGAACCCGCCCACCAGACAATTCGAGTTGTCGGAGACGCCGGGAACCCATGGTTGAGTCTGCGCGGGGGATCCGTTGTCTTTCGCCCAGGTGTAAGCGGCGAGTGTGAGCGAATTGATGAAGACGTAATAATTTTCTTCCGTCTCATAATGCAGGTAGTTACCGCCGACACTGAAATTGAGCGGTCCGCTGAAATTGGACGCAAGGCGAAACTCCTGACTCATTTGCCAGGAACGCTCTTCGTTCAAATCCTGAGCCACAAGCCTGCTGCTGCAACCGAGCTGCGGATCGCAGAAGACACCGTTGGCGGAGCAAGCGGGCGAATTGCCTGGGGGCGGGGGAATGGTCGCATCGCAGGCCGCCGTGAAGGGCAAGCCCTCGCATTGGAAGGCCCCGTACAAACAGATACCCGCACCACTTGGATCGGCGAGCGTTGCCTGTGTGGGATTTTCGTCAACCCCGAACGCTCCAGGCCTTGTGTTGAAACGGTTGTAGTCTTCCGTCGACCAGAGGAAGTCGCGGTTGTAGCCGGTTTGCGAGGTGAAGGTCAGCGACGGCGTGACGTTGTAGTCGACGTTCAATTCCACCGTGTCGTTCTTGGCCTTGTAGATCGGATTGATCGTCGCTTCGATCACACGCAGGTCGCGCGATTGCGTGGTGCTGGCATACGGATCGAAACCGCCGCCAATGGCGCGAACCGGCACGCCCTCAAAGCCCAAAGGCTCGTAATAGGGCAGCATGAGGCCGTTCGGCACCTGGAAGGCTTCCGGCGAATAAAGCGAAGTGGGCAGACAACCCTGGCTCAGATAGGGAGGGCCCGCATAAGCCAGAGGTGCGCCCGCAGGCGGCACAGGAACGCCGTTGATGGAACTGGGTCCGGGATCGGTTTTGCACAGCTGCTTGGCCGTGCGCATGCGGTCGTCATTTTCCGAGAAATGTTCCCAGACAAAATTGGCGTGAATGTCCTCGAACGGCTTCCATGACAGGCTGACCCGCGACGACCACAGATCGCGGCCATCGATAGGGTCGCCGGTTATGTCGTTCATCGAATAGCCGTTGCGCTTGGTCCATTCGCCGGCAAGGCGCAAATCCAGCCGGTCATCCACCAATGGCAAATTGACCATGCCTTCGAAACGGCGGTTCTTGTAATTGCCGATGTCGCCGCTCGCCATGGCTTCGAACTGGTCGGTGGGCTTGGCGGTGATGAGGTTTACGACGCCCGCCGTCGCATTGCGGCCGTAGAGCGTGCCTTGCGGGCCGCGAAGCACTTCGGCCTGCGAAAGATCGAAGAATTCCTGCTCGAAGAAGTGATTTCTGATGAAGGGAATATCGTTCAAGGCGACGGCGACGGCGGGATCGGTGGTAACCGAGATGGCTTGCGTGCCGATGCCGCGGATTTGAATGCTGTAGCCGCTGAAATTCGTCTTGGTGAAGGTGAGGTTCGGAACCTGCTTCACGAGATCGGGACCGCCCGCGGTTTGCGTGGCGGTAAGTTGTTCCTGACTGAGCGCGGTAATCGCGATGGGAATGCTTTGCACGTCCGCGCCACCGAGTTTCGAAGACGTGACGGTGACGGTTTCGACGGCCGTGCGCGGAGCAGGTGAGGCTTGCGCGAGGACCAGCGGTTGCTGGAGCTGCATGGCCTCCGATGACTGGCCGGGCACGATGGCGATGGCGCCGGAATAATCGCGATGCACCACGAAGCCTGTGCCTTTGAGGATTTGGGCCAGCGCATCGTCGGAGGATAGCGGGCCTCTGGCGCCGCTGGTGCGCGTGCCGCGCACGGCTTCATCCGAAACGATCAGGGCCACGCCGGTCTGCTTGGCATAGGCGTCGAGCGCGGTTTTCAGATCGCCCGCGGGGACGTTGAAATCCCTTGCGAACGCGCCCGTTACGGCGATGCTGCAGGCGCTTGCGAGAAGCGTTGCCTTCAGGAAAGCGTTGAAATTCATGTTTCCCCCTCTTTGTCCAATAGCGTTAGCGCGACAGGATGGTTTCGCCGTCGCGTTTTTCGACGCGCAGTTTGAAGACGACGTTGGTCACGCGTGCGAAGGCGTGGACGCCGTTAATCGGAAAAGTGCCGTCGATGGTGAGCTTGGCGACCGCCGGATCGGCAATGGTGATCTTTTCGGTGTTGTAGCGGTTGAACTGTGCGGCGGCGTCGGCAAGCGTGGTGTGGCTGAAGACGATATTTCCCTGCCGCCAGGACAGTTCGCGTTCGAGTTCGTGTTCGGGTTTGCGCGTGAGCGAAGTCGATTTCGCTGTGGCCACCAAGATGTCTCCCGGCACGAGCACGGTGGGCTTGCCGTTGCCGGCGTTGCTGTCGAATTGCGCGCGGCCTTCGACGAGGGCGACTTCCAGACGGTCCGGCTGTTTTCGTACCGAGAATTTCGTGCCGAGGTCGGTTACGCGGTGATCTCCCGCATAGACCACAAAGGGGCGCTTTTCGTCATGCACGACCTGAAAAAAGGCTTCGCCTTTTTCCAGCCAGACGGTGCGATGGTTGGCGCCGATGTCGGTGCGCAGGCTTGTGTCGGTGTTGAGTTCGACCTGCGAACCGTCGGCAAGCGTGAGGACTTCGCGCCCGCCGATGGGAGTGGCGAAGCTCTGGCCGCGCGGGGCGCTATATATATAAGTGGCGCCGACGCCCACGGCAGCGATGAGCGCAATGCCGGCGGCGGCCATGCGCAGCGTCGGCCAGAGGCGGCGCACAGGCGGGGCTTGCTCGGTGCGGCCAAAGGCGGGGCCGCGCAGGGCAGTGAGTTTTTCGGAACGCTCCCACGCCGAACGCAGACGCCAATAGGCGACGCGATGGGAAAGCGATTCCTCAAGCCAGGTTGCGAGCGCGCGTTCGTCTTCTTCACCCCAGTTCCAGAAATTGCGGCGCTGCAGCCAATCGGCGGCGCGCGCCTTGATCTCTTTCGCATTCGGCGAGATGTCGGTCTCGTCGCTCATTCCTTCCTCGCCTGTTCGCCGTAAAGCGCGTCGGCCAATGCGCACATGCCGAGCGAGAGATGTTCGGAAACGGTTTTTTCGGAGATGCCCATGCGGGCTGCGATCTCACGTCCCGTGAGACCTTCGATCCGGCCCATCACGACGGCCTGGCGGCAACGCGGCGGCAATTTCTCGATGGCTGCCTGCAGGCGGCGCAGTTCGTCGCGCGCCATGACGCTGCGTTCGGGGCCGGGTTCGTCGATGGCCGTGTTCAGCGCTTCGACATCGGCCACCGCGTCGATGGGAACGACATGGCCGCGGCGCACTTTGTCGATCAGCAGGTTGCGCGCGATGGTGAGGACGAAGGGCTTGGTCGCTTCGGGAATTTGTTTCTGCGCGCCTTCGCAGACCCGCACATAGACTTCCTGGCGCAGATCCTCGATGTCGTTGGCATCGCGCCAATTGTGCCGCAGGAACTGAGTCAAGACGGACTCCAGCGGCAGAACCTCGCTGACGAACCAGAGCTCTACTTCAGGCGCAGCCATCACCGATCCCGAACGCGAACGTTCGAGGCCTTCTTGACCGGTACCCGAGGGTTCCCCCATCGCCCGCCAGCCTTCTGCCTTCTAGCGTTAAAGCCTACGCCCTTAAGAGACGAAGGGTGGGGGGCGAGTTCTGGATGGCCCATGAGAAATTTCTTCATTGGCCGCGCAAGAAAATTTTACGAGTCGGATATAGTCGTGCCCGTTCGGGGAGAACGGACCCTCTTGCAGCGGAATTGGCCCATTGTTGCGCTTGTTGTGGCGGCGGCGCTTTTGATTTCGCCGCTGTGGCTGGCAGGCACGCCCGCCATGCCCGATTACCCTGCCCGGCTGGCCGGATTTTATCTGATCGGCGGCGGGGGTTCGGCGTTTTACGCGATTCATTGGGCGGCGATCCCCAATCTGGCGGGCGAGATCGCGGTGCCGCTTCTTGCGCGGTTCATGGCGCTGGATGTGGCGGCGCGGCTTTTCCTGAGCGTCGGCGTGGCGATGTGGGTGGCGGGACCGGTGCTGATCCAGCGCGCGCTTTATGGGCGCGTCGGCGTGACGGCGCTGGCGGCATCGTTCTTCGCGCTCAATGTCAATTTCATGTGGGGGTTCTTGAACTATTACTTCGCGGCCGGGCTTTGCATGGTGGTGTTCGCAGGCTGGATCGCGAGCGCAGCGTGGCCGCGCGCGATGCGATTGGCGGTGTTCGCAGGCGCGACGGTCGTTCTTTATTTTTGCCACATCCTGGCGGCGGGATTGTTTCTGTTGCTGGTCGCCTGCTTCGAGATGGGACGGGGGGCTGCGTGGCGCGCGTTGTTTGGCGACCTGGCGATTCTGACGATGCCGGTGGCGGTTTTATATGTGCTCAAGCCGGTTGAGATGGGCGGTGGAATCAGGTTCGAATTGCTCGGTACGTTTCTGCCGCGTGTGGCATCGCTCGTTCAGTGGCGTTTCGATTCGCCTGCTTGGCTGGTGATTGCGGCGCTGGCGATTTTGTTTGCGGCTGGTGTGCGGCGCGGCGTTCTCTCAATACACCGCCAGATGCGGGTTGCGCTGATTGTGCTGGCGGTGGTGGCGTTGTTGGTGCCGGAAGTCATCGCGGGCGGGTGGGGATTGCATTTGCGGTTTCCGCCTGTGGCGGCGGCATT
The DNA here is from genome assembly GCA_035545475.1 of Rhizomicrobium sp. Taxonomy (GTDB): domain Bacteria; phylum Pseudomonadota; class Alphaproteobacteria; order Micropepsales; family Micropepsaceae; genus Rhizomicrobium. The sequence continues at coordinate 8,331 of DASZYI010000015.1, read as the reverse complement.
GTTGTTTGCTGCGAGCGATGTGACTGTGCCGCGAAGAATTGCCGGTGTGCTTGGAGCGGCAATTCTTGCCATATTGGGTTGGATGTCGTTTGCGTTGGCGCAGGAATGGCGTGCATACGATAGGCAAATCGGCGAATTTCGCGCAGCGTTGCGCGATGTACCGCGCGGCAGCCATTTGATGACGGCAGTGGACACAAGCGAAAGGGGCGAGGTTCCCAATCGCCTTTATTGGCATATGGCGGAATTTGCCATCATGGATCGCGATGCGATGACCGCGCTGATGTTCGCGACACCGGGACAGCATGTGGTGATATTAAAACCGGCGGTGGCCGGGTTTGCGGCGAAGACGGCACGCGAGGGGACGCCGCCTCAAATGGACGAGTTGGAGAGACTGGCGGCGGGCGATGTGGCGACGGGCGATGAGTTGCGTTATCTCTCAGGGTTTCCGTGTCACTATGACGAAGTGGTGCTGATCCACGCCAATGGGCGGCCGGCGCGTGTGCCGGGAATACTGCGGTTGCGTCGGGAGGGGAGTTTCTTCGGTCTTTACGACGTTGCGGCGGACGCCTGTTCCACCAAGGCTGCGACGCGGCCGTAATCCATTTTCAGAACGCGGTCGGCCACATCGAACCAGCGGTCGTCATGGGTGACAGCGATCACGGTCTTACCGTCGCGTTTCAGGCGTGGAAGAAGCTCGGTGTAGAAATAGGCGCGGAATTGCGGGTCCTGATCGGCGGCGAATTCGTCGAAGACATAGATCTGACGGTCGGCCAGGCGATTGACGGCATAAGCCAGACGTTTGCGTTGGCCGGTGGAGAGATCGACGGTCGAGAGCGCGCCGTTCGCGATGCTCGTTTTGTGCGCGATGCCGAGTTCTTCGAGCAGCGCCGTCACCTGCCGGGGCTCGATGTGACCGAGGCCATAGAGTTGCATGAACAGGTGGAAATCACCGAACACGGCGGCGAACATTTCGCGATAGGACTGGCGGTGCGCGTTGCCGATGGCGTTGCCGTCGACGGCGATGGTGCCTTGCGCGGGCGCGTAGAGGCCGGTGAGGAGTTTGAGAAACGTCGTCTTGCCCGCGCCGTTGCCGCCGATGACGAACAGGATTTCGCCGCGTTTGATGTCGAGATCGAGAGGGCCGACGTCAAAGCCTTCTTCCGCGATGGTGCTGTCGAAGCGGAAATGTACGTCGCGGAAAGATATTGTCTGGAAATCGAGCGGTTTGACGGTTTCGTCGAAGGTTTCGGCGGCGTCGCTGTCGAGATTCTTTTCGAGGCGTTCGATGCTTTGCAGGCTGACGCGCGCCTTGGCGAAGGAAGGGATCGCCTGAAGAAGCGTTTCGAGCGGCGTCATCAGGAACAGGATCGTCGCCACGACCTGAAAGATTGCGATGCCGCCGGTGGGCGCGAACAGCGGCAGCACAAAGGCGACGATGGCGATCAGGATGAACATGAAGGTCTGCGAGGTGATGCCGATAAGCTGGTAAAGCGTTTCGGTTTTCACCCACAATTCGCGAAATTCACGCGCGAGACCGGCAATGTAGCCCTGATGATCGCGCTGGCGGGCGCGGGCGAGTTTCAGTTCCTTGAACCCGCGCAACGTGTCGGCCAACGCGTCGAACAACGCCGTTTCGCGGCTGCGCGCGTGGACGATGCGGGCGCGCATGTCGTTGTCGATCCAGTAATAGGTGGCCGCGCCCAATCCGCCGGTGACAAGCGTAGCGAAGAAGACCGGCAGGGACAGCCACGCGAGATAGCCCAGCGAGAACACTACCAATACGGCAGATTGCGTACCGTTCAGAAAGGTCATCGCGGCGTCGCGCAGGCGTTGGAGATCTGCGCCGAGCTGGGTGTAAAGATCGCCCGAGCCTCGGATTTCCAGAAAACGCAGTTGCGCGAACAGCAGTTTCTCGGCCAGGCGCACGCGCACGCGCTCGCGCATTTTCTCGACCGCACGAACGCTGAGATGGATGCCGTAGTAACTTGCCAGCAAGTAGAGGATCAGCACACCGAAGAACGCGGCGGGAATCTGCCAGGCAAGCGCGTGGCCCGCGGCTTGGGCGACGCCGGTGTTGAAGATCGCGAGCAACGCGCCGCGGCTTAAGCCAGCTATCAGCAACGCGGCCACGATGCGGGCGCTCGCGCCTTTCATTTCGCGATGGAGGAACGTCAGAAGCGTGAGCATCAGTTCCGCGTCTGCCGCAGGATGAGGCCGCGCGCGCGGATGAAACGCTGGATCGCGGTGATGTGCGAAAGCACGCCGATCAGAACAATGGCGAGCGACAAAACGCTGGCACCCCATGAACGCGGCAGATGGATTAGCGGGTTGAAGATCAAGGCGGCGCAAAGGATCGCCACGCGCTCAAGACGTTCGAGAAGATCGGGCCAGGCGTTGTTGTCGATGGGAATTTCGACGGCTGTGCGCGCCTTGTTGTAGCTCGTCATCAGCGAGCCGGTGATCGCAAGCAGGCAGATCAGCCACCAGCCCGTCACCACCGCGAGCGTGAGATAAACGGCAAGTTCCTGATAACGGTCGACCACCGCATCGAGATAACCGCCATAACGGCTGGACATGCCACGCATCCGCGCCACGGCACCGTCGAGTCCGTCGAAGGTGAAGGAAATCGCAAGCCCGATGCCGAACCAGAAGGTGTTACGATCGAGGTAGAATACGGCGCAATTGGCCAGCACAAGGAGCAGCCCGAGCCATGTGATCTGGTTGGGCGTCAGGCCTGCGCGCGCGAGCGGCACCGCCAGCGCATCCCAGACGCGGTCGCTCAGGGCTTTGTTCGTTCCGTCGAGCATTGTGCATCCTGCGCGGCAGCGGCGCGGCCGGGCGCACCTTTGGCGACGCGCGCATACCACGGCTTCACACGCTTGTAGTACCGGGTGAAGGCGGCAAAACGCGCCGCATAGAAATCGGCAAGTGCGGGATTGGGCTGGAAGACGCGCGCGGTGCGCGTCATCACCGATGCCGCTTCGAGGTTGGGATACCAGCCGGCCACAACGGCCGCCGTCATCGCGCTGCCGCGCGTGCCGCCGCTTTCCGGTTCGACGATGCGTTCGAGCGGGCGTTGCAGGACATCGGCGAAGATCTGGCACCACAAGGCGCTGCGCGCGCCGCCGCCGATCAGGCGCAACGGTACGCCGGGACGCCCGGAGAGTCGGTCGAAATCCGTCATCGCCCAACGCGCGTTGAGCGCAACACCTTCATAGATCGCGCGCGCCATGTCTTCGCGGCCGCTGTCGAGCGAGAGGCTCGCAAAACCGCCGCGTACATTCTTGTCGTCTATCGGCACGCGCTCGCCAAACATCCAGGGCGTGAACAACGGCGCATCGGCGCGTTCGCGTGCTTGTCCTGCCGCCTGTTCGAAGGCCTCGAAATCATCGAAGCCGAGCGCGTTCACCGCCCATTTCGCGCATGAGCCCGCATTTTCCTGCGTGGCGATGAGGAGATAGTCTTTTCCGTCCGCGCCCGAAATCGAACCGATGCCGGTGAGCGGATTGACGCGCGATTTGGGAATCATCGCGCCGAACCATGAGCTGGTGCCGATGCAAAGATGGGCCGAACCGTTTTCCGGCGTACCGGCTGCGAGCGTCGCCGCCGACACATCACCCGTACCAACCGAAACCGGAATACCGGCGCGCAGGCCCAATGCTTCGGCGGCGGCTTGTGTCAGCCCGCCCGCAATGTCCGTTGCCGCTTTCACTTCGGGCAGCATCGCGATGTCGAGATCCAACTGATCGAGCAATTTGAGCGACCAACGCTTCTCGTTGGCGCGGCCGTCGAACAGCCAGGTCAGATGCGCGCAATCATAACTCGTGACGAAATTGCCCGTGCAGCGATGCAGCAGGTAATCCTTCACGTCGAGAAGCTTATGCGTGCGCGCCCAAACCTCGGGCATACGCTCGCGCAGCCAGATCATCTTGGTCGGCGGGTCTTTGCCGGAAAGATTCGGCGCGCCGCCGGTGTAACGCAGCCAGCGGATGAGATCGAAGGGCGCATAGCCCGCGACGGGTCCGCCGAATTCGCGCTTGGCGATGTCGGCCGAGCGCATGTCGAGCCAGATCAAGGCATCGGAAAGAGCTGCACCGTTTTTATCGACCGGCACCACGCCCGCCATCTGGGCAGCCATGCCGAGCGCTTTCACGCTGTCGGGGCTGGCGCCCGCTTCGGCGAGCACGCGGCGGGTGACCGAGGCCATGGCCGTCCACCAATCTTCGGGACGTTGCTCGGCCCAGCCGGGTGCGGGGAAAAGGATGCGCAACGCCTCGCTGGCGCTTGCCACGATCTGGCCTTCGGCATCGAACAGCGCGGCCTTCAGCGCCGATGTGCCGAAATCATAGCCAAGGACGAAGGGTCCGCCCGCCATGGATGTTGTTGATCCACCTGAAAATTCGAGGCGCCGGCGTTGGCACGAGCGTTAGACGTGGGGCGCGCGCGGAACCGGCGCGATCCTATAAGGCATAATAGAAGAAGTGCAACGGTTCTAAGACAGGTTTCCCAAACGGCGGAACACCGCATATTGGGTGTAGAGGAAATCGGCCGTGCTGTAGGCCAAAAGCCAGACGATCACCCAGCGCAAGCCGCCCCACCATTCCGCCCCCAGAACCAGAAGCGGCAACAGGCGGTCCATGCCGGACAAGGCCGGGAGCAGGAACCCGTCTATGAAGCCTTTCGCGGCTTCGACAGGGGCATAGACGTCGCCCGGGCTGAGCTGACGGGTGAAGACGCGCGAGAGCCGCCCGACAATCATAATGAGGGCGGCAAGCAGGCCGAATGCGAACGCCTGATGATCCATCCAGACGAGCGAATCCGCTTCGCGGCCGGCGAGGATGCCGACGGCCGCATAGAGGCCGACGCGGAAAATGAGATCGGTGAGGAAATCGAGATAGTGGCCGCTCTTGCTCGCGGTCTTCGTGACGCGTGCGATGTTGCCGTCGACGCAATCGAGTATGACGAACAGAATCGCAAGCACCGCGACTGTTGTGTGCGCGGACGCACCCGCTTTCCAGGCGATGAAGGGAAGCGCGAGCGAGATCAGCAGCGCGAAACTTGTGACTTGCGAGGCGCTGACGTTCAAATTGAGCAGCGGCGGCGTGAGCCAGAACGAGATCGGGCGATAGAGCAACGCCGACATCCAGTCGCCGTGCCATTCTTCGCGGCGCTTTTCCTCGGTGTAGCTCGCGCGCACATCGGCCAAGGTGTAACGCGTGCTCATGCGCCGCCCACTTTCCACCGGCCCGCGAAATGGCGCAGCAGGATGGTGTTGTTGCGCTTGTTCACGTCGCCGCCGCCCTGGTTGACGCGGCCGAGGCTTGTTTCGCGATAGAATGCCTTGCGCTTGCGGCCCGGATAGCCTGCGCGGCGCGCAGGAATAACGTATTTTGGCGCTTTGCAGTGAACGCTGATCCACACATCGTCGACGAAGAACGCGGCATCCGGTGCGCCGCTGTAATCTGTGAGTTCGGCGGCATCGAAGAAACGCGGGCGCACCAGATAGCCCGACAGGCCCTGCACCATGTCGACGGGACGCGGCGCACGCAATCTGCGCGCGCGCACCGGCACGGGCGGCGTCATGGCGATGTTGGTGAGGATGGTGGTGGGCCGATCCGTGAGATCTTTTGGCGCGACCCAACCGCTGAACGCGACGGCAGCGTTGCCCAGACGATCCGCGGCGGCTTCGAGATCGGCGATCAGGTTGGCGGGATAGATGCGATCGTCATCGACCACGACGATCTTTTCATCCTGCGGCAAGCCGAGCGATGGAATGAGTTTGGTTGCAGGGCCGTAATCTTCGCATGGCACGATTTCGACCGATTGCAGATTCTTCAGCCAATCGGGAATGACGTAGGCCGTTTTCTCCCGCTTGGAATAGGTGGACAGGTTGAGGCGAATGCGTTTGGGCAAACGCTTCTGGCGCAGCAGGCTTTTCAGCGTGGTGTCGATGAATGGCAGGCGGCTTGGCAGGCTGGTGAGGCTGACCACGCAATCGGATTTGATCGGGGACACGGCCCAAGCTCGGTCGAGCGCCGAAAGATCGGTGCGCGCGAGTTTGGCCTCGTCGAAAAGATCGCGGATGAGGGTTTGGCCTTCCATGAAATTGTAGACCCAGACACCGGCGGCCGTTGCCGCCCCAAGTCCGGCCAAAATCCAGATCGTCAAAACGGCAAACCCGCGAAAAAGCGGCGGATACTAGGCGGTTCGCCCTGCCCTGCTCAACGGGTTGATCAAAAGGGCAAAGCCGGTGTAGTGCCCGGCTGCCGCTCAAAAAACACGTTCAGCCTTGACCAAAGCTCGCGCCAGAAAAGCCGTCATTCTCGCCGCCGGAGCGGGCCGCCGCCTGGGCGGCTTCAGCGAAGCCCATCCCAAGCCCCTTCTGGAGATCAACGGCACGCCGATCCTGGGCAACTGTCTTGCGCGCCTGAAAGAGGCCGGCGTCGAGGAGGTGGTGCTGGTGGTGGGGCACTTCGCCGACCAGATCAAAGCCTTTGCGGGCGAAGACTATTCGGGGCTGAAGATCCGCTACATCGAGTCCGACAAATTCGCCACCACCAACAACATCTATTCGCTGTGGCTGGCGCGCGAGGAATTGAACGAAGACATTCTGCTGGTCGAGGCCGACATCTTTTTCGATGGGAAGCTGTTGCCCGCCTTACAGGAGGCCGATGCGGAGAACGTGGCCGCCGTCGCCTTGTTCGCGCGCGGCATGGATGGCGCGGTCGTCACCCGTGACGACAAGGGTTTCGTCACCAGGCTGATCGAAGGCAAGGAACAGGGGCCCGGCTTCGATTATTCTGCCGCTTACAAGACGGTGAACATCTATCGCTTCGGACGCGCCTATCTGCAGGACGAGTTCGTGCCGCTGATGGATGCGGCGGTGAAGGCGGGACGCGTCAACGATTATTACGAATTGCTGTTGAAGGACATGCTCGCAAAGGGCGCGCACAAACTTTATGCGCTCGATTGTGCAGGCATCGATTGGTACGAGATCGACGATCATCTGGATCGCGGCATCGCGGAATACAAATTTCTGCCCGCTGAGGAGCGGAAGAAGTTTCTCGGCGGGCAATATGGCAGCTATTGGCGCTATGGCGTGGTCGATCACGCCTACATCTACAATCCCTATTTCCCGAATGCGGATTTCCTGAAGCGGCTAAAGGCCGATTTCGAGATCGTGATGAAGGAATATCCCGCGGGGCAGAAATCGCTCGCGCAGGCGATGGCGACGGCGTTCGACCTGCATCCCGACCGGCTGGTGGTGGCGAATGGCGCCTCGGAACTGATCAAGATCGTTTGCGGGCACGGCAATGCGACGGTGGCCGTCTCGGTACCGGGCTTCAACGAATATGAAAACGCGACGGGCGCGGCCAACCTTGTGAAGGTGGAGTTGAAGGCGCCGTCTTTCGAGTTCGATGCGGACGCCTTTGTCTCCAAGATGAGACAGGGCCGCGCGCATATGGCGGTGGTAGTGTCGCCGAACAATCCGACCTCGCTGGCCGTTCCGCGCGAGAAATTGCTCAAGGTCTTGTCGAGCCTTGAGGCTTACGGCGCGCTGATGATTTTGGATGAATCCTTCATGGAGTTCACCGACGATCCGGCGAAATATTCGCTGATGGATCAGGTGCCGAAGCGGCGCAATCTGATGATCGTGAAAAGCCTGAGCAAAGTCTATGGCATTGCCGGTTTGCGGCTGGGTTATCTCTATTCGGACAATGCCTCGATCATCAACACGACGCGCCGTTCCTTGCCGATCTGGAACATCAACGGCTTTGCGGAAAGCTTTTTGCGGCTGATGCCGCGTTATCGCGCGGAATTCGCGGCAAGCTGCCGTCAGGTGCGCGAGGATACGCTGGAACTACATCGGATGCTGGCTGAAATTCCGGGCGGGCATGCTTATGAGCCGCAAGCGAATTTCGTGTTCTGGCGTTTGCCCGACAGCATCACCTCCGATGTGCTGGTGTCGCGGCTGTTCGCCGAGCACCACATGCTGATCAAGGATTGCAGCGAGAAGACCATGCGCGAGGGCGAGCACTATGTGCGCATCGCCTCGCGCACGCCGGATGAAAATCGCGCCCTTGTGGATGCGATCCGCAGCATCGTCGGCTAAAGGCCGTGGAACCGCTCGATGCCGTTTATCTCTCAGTGAACGATGACTGGCCGGGCTTTCGCGAACTGCGCGATAGCTACGCCACCAAACCTGCAGACCGCGATCCGTTCATCGACAGCGACCTGCTGCTGACCTTCAACACCAACGCGATCAACTGCTTTCTCGACCGGCTGCCGGGATTGTCGCGCCGGTTCATCTATCTGGAAGACGACATGATG